>NZ_LKBD01000002.1 GCF_001399975.1 Pseudoalteromonas sp. P1-9 | reverse complement strand
TCGTTCTGAGGCCTTTTGGTTTCATATCTACCGTCACCGATATGAGCAATGTAGCAAGTAATTCGTATAAATTGGCTACTAGCAACTTAGCTTCAGGGGCGCGAAGCGCTGCTGCTAGCAGCCGTAGCCTAAAAAGCTACTAGGGTCGAGAAACACAAAGAAGAGTGAGTGCGTGTACTGCTTCCTTGTTGAGATTGATTATCAATTAGATCTAAAAAACTGTCAATATCTTTTTGAGAATAGTTCTCATTATTTTTAGCTGTTTTCAGTGTGATGAATTTAATGTTTTGATTTATATTGCTTTTTTAATATTTAAAAATGTTAATTAATTTTTTGTTTCTGAACTAATTACAGGGTTGGGGGCTTTTTGTGCAGTGGATTTTTCTAAAAAAGCATAAAATTTTATATTCAGGTTACCCTCTTTGTAATAAAAGTGAAACCTACTGGCCGTATACTAATTTTAAATACTTCGCTGCTGAACGAACTATTTCCCTTAGGTTATTTGGCCGACTTCGCTTTTTGCAAAGTCGGCTTTTTTATGTCTAATTTATTTGAATTTTACTGTTTTTGTACTGCGGCTATAACTGCGAGATTCAGGTTTAGTCCACTCACCTTGTTTGAAGTAGCTGGTACTCACCACAATTTTTCCGTCGCTTAAACGGCTTGAAGATTTTACTTTGGTAATGCCATCTTTATTGCCCGTGACATCCTCATACGCTACGAATTCATTTTCTGCCGTTATTTCCAGTTCACCTTGAGTATAAAATCCAGCCGTAGTGAAGTAGAAAAACACCAGCTTTTGCTTTTTGTTATCCCAAAAAATTAACGATTCACCACCGTATGCGCCGTCATTAATTGAGTGTAAAGTGCGCAATGTTGTGCCATTTAGTGCGCTTTCCCAGTGACTTACATCAACGGCACCATTACTAAAAGTTGACTCCCACGTGCCTAAATAAGGCTCGAAGATTTTCAGTTTTTCGTCTAATGCTTGAGCTTGGTTAGCGAATGTTTGCAGCAACAAACACATGGCTATAACAAATAGTTTTTTCATTGGGGTTCTCTTTCGTCTTATTATTATTGAGTAAGTGAGTATTAAAAACACACAACTTACTTTGCGATCACCTAAGCTTAGTGAAAATTAGGCAAAAGAAAAGCCCTAACATTTGTTAGGGCTTAGGTATGCCGTATGGCATGAGCAAGTGTTAAAGCGCTTTAAAGCGAATTGCTACGCCACCGCCCGCCGCCATTTTCAGGGCAAGTTCGTCATTTTGCGTAACGGTTTTGTTGTAGATCGCCATTTCGTATGGTTTGTCGACCCAATTAGCGTTTTCGCCATCGCTATACACTTGGGCAATGTATTTGCGATTTGGTTCGAGAAAGTTAAGGTTAATTTTCTCATTACGTGCATTGTCATCGGTTACTGCACCTAAGTACCAATCATCAGAATGCTTATCTTGGCGCGCAAATACAATGTATTCACCTACTTCGCCAGCAATTGCTTTGCTCTGTTGCCAGTCTGTCGGTACATCTTTGATAAACTGGAACGCTTCTGGTTTTGCGCGGTAATTACGAGGTAAGTCGGCTGCCATTTGAATTGGGCTGTAAAGTACAACATAAAGCGCTAACTGTTTTGCTAGCGTGGTTTGCGGTCGGTTAGTGTCGCTGCCCAAACCATTAAACGATAAATCAAAAATACCTGGTGTAAAATCCATTGGTCCAGATAGCATACGGGTAAACGCTAGGGTAGGTACATGACTTGGCGGATTAGGCGGTGTACCCCACGCATTGTATTCTTGTCCGCGTGCGCCTTCACGAGAAATCCAATTTGGATAAGTGCGACGTAAGCCAGTGTCTTTAATTGGTTCGTGAGTATTGATGCTAATTTTATGTTTGGCAGCAAGTGTTACATTGGCTAAGTATTCATTTACCATAAATTGGCCGTCATGCCATTCACGTTTTATTTGGCCTTTTTCGTCTACTCTTTTGATATTACCACCATCGGCAACGTAGCCGGTTTTAACTTGGCTAATACCGTGCGTTTGGTAAAGTGCAAAGGCATCTTTCATTTGGTTTGCGTAGTTGCTTACATTGCCAGATGTTTCATGGTGACCAACAATCGCTACGCCTTTGGCTTTGCCATAAGCTGCTAGCTCGGCAAAGTTAAAGTCAGGATATGCTTGGGTAAAATTAAATACATCCCCATTGTGGAACCAGTCTCCGTCCCAGCCAATATTCCAACCTTCAACCAATACACCTTTAAAGCCATTTTCGGCAGCGAAATCGATATATTCTTTGGTTAACTGGGTTGTGGCACCGTGTTTATCACCGCTACCCCAAGTATTTTCGCCAATATGCATGCCCCACCAAATACCTACGTATTTGCTTGGTTCGACCCAATCAACGTTACCTAATTTGTTTGGCTCATTGAGGTTTAGAATTAAGTTTGAATTAGCAAGGCCAACTGCTGAGTCACTGATCTGAATAGTACGCCATGGTGTGGTAAATCCATCGTTTGTTTTGACTAATGTGCCATCGCTCCAAGGGGTTAAATCGGCACTAAATTGTCCATCGCGGCCTTGCTTTAATGTCATGGCGGCAAAATTAACGAGCGCGGCTTCATGAATGCTAAGGTGAATATTGTCATCGCGCTTAAGGGTTATTGGCGTATGAACATGACGCGCTAAATTAAGCGGTGTTTTGTTGTAAACATATTCGTAGCGATTCCATTCACGTGCAGGGATCCACCAAGATTGTGTCGCGTGTGAGTCGGTAAGGTTGAATTGCGTCAGTTCTTTGCTGATTTCCGCACCAAGATAGCTTTGTTCAGCAGGTAGCTCGTATCGAAAACCAATGCCATCATCAAATACTTTAAATGTGATATCAAATGTGGTGTCAGCTTGTGAAAAGGTTAGCGTGAGTTTGTTGTGATTATCTTGAACTGACTGGCGCTCCCCCCAAGGTTGTTGCCATGTTTCATTATGTGAGGAAATGGCCGAATCGCTGATTTTTGCGTTATGGCCAAGACTTGGATGCTGGCGAAAATCAAAACCAAGACTTGATGGGCTAATCAGTGTTTGATCGTTGAAAATTACTTGGTAGCTCGGCAGTTCTTGCTCATCGGATACAACTACTTTAATTTGCTGATTCGGCGAGCTTACTGCAACAGTTTTTGCCTGCAGGCATGGCGCAAGCATAAGAAGTAAAAGCGCTTTTTTCATCTTGTTTCACTTGTTGTCAATGTGGGAGCATCAAGAGTAAAAGCTTGCGAAAAATCACACCAGCGCTTGCAAACGTATTCAATAACGCAAAAAGCCCTCAAAGAGGGCTTTTATAAAGTTGTTAACTTGTTAGTAGTGCTTATTTAGCTAATGCACGCTTTAGGAAGTTAGGTGTTGCCAATGCGCCCTGATGAATGCCTACGTTGTAGTATTCAGTATTAAATGTTGCACTTTCAACATCTTGTGCTCTAAACGCTGTGAAGTTTTCGCCTTTGCGTGCCATCGTTGCTGACCATAAACCCGATGGGTAGATTGGTTGTGGGAATGGCAGTGTTTGTAAATCGGCAAAACCAACGTCTAACATTGCTGCACGGGTTTCACGCAGCAATTGTTGGTGCATTAATGGCGATTCGCTTTGTTGAATCAAAATGCCGCCAGTGCGCAATGCTTTTAAACAGCTAGTATAAAATGCATGGTTAAACAAACCTTCGCCTGGCCCTACTGGATCGGTACCATCAACAATAATGACATCGATTGATTCTGGTGCAGCTTCAGCCATAAATTTAATACCATCATCAAACATGACAGATGCGCGTGGATCGTCGTTTGATTCACATAATTCAGGAAAGTATTTTAACGACATTTCAGTTACTACTTCATCAATATCAATTTGATGAACGGTTTTGATGTCCGGGTGTTTTAGTACTTCACGTAATGTGCCGCAATCACCACCGCCAATGATCACAACATTTTTTGGTGCAGGGTGTGAAAACAGCGCAGGATGGCTCATCATTTCATGATAGAAAAAGTTCTCGCGTGTACTTACCATAGTACAGCCATCAATAATCATTAAATTACCAAAGTCTGTTGTCTCATACATTTCAACTAGTTGAAAAGGTGATTGTTTTGACTCTAGTTTTTTATTAATGCGCAGTGAAAAAGCACTGCCATCACGATCACTTATTTCAGTGAACCAAGTATTAGCATCTAAATTAGACATAGTAGTTTTCACTTACCATTTATGTGTTTAAAAATCGCGGCAATTTTGCCAGCGAAATGCGTGTTACTCAATTAGAAAATAAAATTATAGCCGAACAAATGAATTTTTATGGCTAGTGTGTAAAAAGCAAATTAAAATATCGCTAACTATCTGACTTTATGAAGACCTTACATTGGCTATAACTAACGCACGTGAAACATACAATATCGCTCATTGGAGTGAAGGCTACTTTGATATAAATGAGCAAGGTGAAGTGGTTGCATTTCCAGATAAAGATCACAGCAAACCGGGTGTTTCGCTGGCAACCTTAACAGAGCAATTTAAAGAGCAGGGGTTAACCTTACCTGTGCTTGTGCGTTTTACCGATATTTTACAGTCGCGTGTTGATACCTTAGTCAATGCATTTGCTGATGCTAAAAGTAATCGGAATTACCAAGGTAATTACACCTGTGTCTACCCGATTAAAGTGAATCAGCAATCATCTGTAGTTAAAAAGCTACTCGCCCACCAAAGCAACAAAGTAGGGTTAGAGGCAGGCTCTAAACCTGAACTAATGGCTATTTTGGGTGTAGCGGATAAGCCTATTCGCATTGTATGTAATGGCTACAAAGACAGTGAATTTTTGCGTTTAGCGTGTATTGGCCAAGCCATGGGGCACGATGTAAATATTGTGGTTGAGAAGCTTTCGGAGCTTGATGTACTGCTGCAAGAAATCGAAAAATTAGGTATCGAGCCAGGAATTGGTATTCGCATTCGCTTAAATTCAGTAGGCAAAGGCAAGTGGCAAAATACCGGTGGTGAAAAAGGGAAGTTTGGCTTAACGGCTAGTCAGGTACTAAGCGCAATTGAGCGCTTAAACAAAGCGGGCAAAGGCCATTTATTAAATTTAGTGCATTTTCATATTGGCTCTCAAATAGCCAATATCCGTGACATTCATCGCGCCTTAAAAGAATGTGCGCGTCATTATGCAGAGTTATGCCAAATGGGCGTGGCGCTAAAAACCATTGACGTGGGTGGTGGCCTAGGTGTGGATTATGAAGGTTCAGGCTCGCGTAATTCATGTTCAATGAACTACACGGTTGCCGAATATGCGCGTAACGTAGTGAATACGTTTGCCGATACCTGCGAAGCACTTAACTTACCGCAACCAGATATTATTACTGAATCAGGGCGTGCACTTACGGCGCACCACGCAGTATTGATTACCGATGTGATCGATGTGGAAGAAGCGCCAAAGTTACACAGCGATATTGTACTTTCAGATAATTCGCCGCAAGTATTACAAGAAATGTGGCAAGCCAAGCAGCGTTTAACACCGCGCTTAGCGCTTGAAATTTATCATGATGCAATGCACTTGTTCAGTGAAGCGCATGAACAATATGTGCACGGTTTATTATCGATGACCGATTGGTCGCAGATTGAAACCTTATATTTTGACATTTTGCGTGCGGTACGTGGCCAACTTAATGCCAGCGCCCGTTCACATCGAGAAGTGATTGATGATTTAAATGAAAAGTTAGCAGATAAACTCTTTGTTAACTTCTCTTTATTCCAATCACTGCCAGATGTATGGGGTATTGAGCAGCTGTTCCCGGTAATGCCAATTGAGCGCCTCGATGAGTCATGTTCACAGCGTGCAATTATTCAAGATATTACCTGCGATTCTGATGGTCAGATTCGTGAATACGTTGATGGTGCAGGTGTTGAAGCAAGTTTGCCGATTCCGCCTTACCGTCCGGGTGAACAGTATCACCTAGCAATGTTTATGGTTGGCGCGTACCAAGAGATTCTAGGTGACCTACATAACTTATTTGGTGATACAGATTCAGTGCATATCGAGCTCACTGACGATGGCTTTACTACCACTAATGCACTGAAAGGCGATAGTGTTGAAGATGTACTGAAATACGTGCATTACAATGAGAGTGCATTAAAAGCGAACTATCAAAGTCGCCTTGCTGCGAGCAATCTATCAAGCGATACCCAGCAAGCGTATTTTGATGAATTAGCCGCAGGCTTAAGTGGTTACACTTATTTCGAAGACTGACCTGTTGGTTAGGCTATTTATTGCTGAGTGAAAAAAGGCTAAAATATGGCCTTTTTTAGCTTGTTCATCCAGTAAATTCGATAAGTTGCGTGATGTTGTATTATATAAGAGCCGTTATTTCACTACTGTTTTATACCGTTAATACCTTATTTTGGTTTGTTCCAATTTTTATTTCTGGGGTGTTAAAACTTTTACCGATCAAGCCATGGCAAGCAATGTGGAGTGCTTTTGCTAAGTGGTGTGCGAGTCGTTGGGTTGGTACTAACAGTATTATTCAATACATTTTCACGCCAACTAAAATGGTGGTAACGGGCGATCACGATTTCACCTATAAAGATTGGTACCTAGTGGTTGCCAACCACCAATCTTGGGTTGATATTTTAGTGATGCAGCGTGTTCTGCATAAGAAAATTCCATTTTTAAACTTCTTTTTGAAAAAAGAGCTTATTTACGTGCCATTTTTGGGCTTAGCTTGGTGGGCGCTTGATTTTCCATTTATGAAACGCGCTAGTAAAAGTCAGCTAAAAAAGAACCCATCACTGCGCACCAAAGATATGGAAACGACCAAAAAAGCCTGTGCTAAGTTTAAGCATGTTCCTGTGAGCATTGTGAATTTTGTTGAGGGTACGCGCTTTACAAAAGATAAGCATACCCGTCAAAAAAGCCAGTTTGATAACCTGCTAAAACCTAAAGCGGGTGGTGTTGCGTTTGTAATGGAAGCCATGGGCGAACAACTTAACAAACTTGTTGATGTGACTATTTGTTATCCAAATGGCACACCGAGCTTTTTTGATTACTTAGCTGGTAAAGTGCCTGAAATTCGTGTGCACATTGAGGTAAAACCTGTCTCTGCGAGTTGGGTAGGTAATTATTCGAGTGACTCAGAGTTTCGTGTGCAATTTCAAAATGAATTAAATGCGCTTTGGCAAGGTAAAGATCAGCAGCTTGTTGAGCTAAAACAACAGCAAACTGAGGGCGTCTAATGTTATCGAGATTCCTGCCAGGTGTACTGTTAGCACCAATTATTTTTACCATTTTAGTATGTAACGTCGTGCTGTGGGGCGGTGTTATTTTTGTTATTGGCTTACTTAAAATTGTATTACCGCTTCAGATTATCCGAGATATTTTACACATTGCTTACGCGGCCTGGTGTAAAGGCAACTATATAGGCGTGTGGTTGGCGTGTGACAACTGGCAAGTTGACATTGAAGGTGAGCTCGACGAGAAAGCGTGGTATTTGCTTATCGCAAATCATCAAAGCTGGCTTGATATTATGGTGTTGAGTGGCTTAGGGCGTTTACCTGCACCTAAGTTCTTTTTAAAAGATGAATTAAAATGGGTACCTTTTGTTGGCGCTGGCGCGTGGGCCATGGACATGCCGTTTATGAAGCGCGTAAGCAAAGCTAAAGTGGCTAAAAATCCAAAGCTTAAAGGCATGGATGTAGAGCGTACTAAACGCGCGTGTCGTCATTTTAGATTAAACCCTACAACCATTATTAATTTTGTTGAAGGCTCACGTTATACAGAAACGAAGCACAAACAGCAGCGCAGTCCATTTAAATATTTACTTAAACCTAAAGCTGGGGGCATTGCCTTTGCCCTTGAAGTACTTGGTGAAAAAATGGATGGTTTGTTAAATACCAGTATTGTGTATCACGGAACATCCGAGACAATTTGTAAAGATATGCTGTTTGGCAAGCTCACTAAAATACATGTCGATATAAAAGTGCAACCTATCTCTGCAGAGCTAATTGGTAATTATCAGCATGACCGAGAGTTTAGGGTTGAATTTCAACAAAAGCTTAATGTAATTTGGCAAGATAAAGATCTGCAAATTAGTTTAATGCAAGAAAACGAGCAGTTACCAACGATTAAGCCAGCGCATTCGAGTTAAAAAGGATTTATATGAGCAAGGTAGAAAAGCTAATATCCCCTTGGGTTAAAGAGGCATTTCCACATTTAGACTGGCTGCCACAAGTGCTTTCTATTTGCTCTGGCATATTGCTGCTAATCATTATTTACTATGTGGCGCGCTGCCTGGTATTACCGGGCTTTGAAAAACTAACCGTTTATATTTCACCACATAGATTAGGCCAACTTAAGCCGCTATTTAGCAAGCTTAATAGGCGCCTAGCGGGGTTTATATGTAGTGTGGTGTTTGTATCAGGCTTTCGCTATTTTTACCTGCCTGGTGATGAAGGCGAGGTGTTCTACCGCTCAATAGGCCAGATTATTGCCATTATCTACAGTGGCTTTATTTTTAGTTCGGTTATTAGCATTGCAGGGGCTGCCTATAATCAGCTGAGTTTTGCTAAAGAAGTGCCAATCTTGGGCATTATCCAAGTAGCTAAGCTTATTACCTTTATCGTGACGTCGATTCTCATCATTAGTGTGCTAATTGACGAATCTCCGGCTTATATTCTATCGGGTTTTGGTGCTCTAGCAGCAGTGCTGTTATTGGTATTTAAAGACACTATTTTAGGCTTTGTTGCGAGCATTCAAATTGCTGCAAACCGATTGGTAAAAGACGGCGATTGGATCCAGTTTGACCAATACGGAGCTGACGGTGAAATTGAAGAGCTAGGGTTAAATACGGTTAAAGTACGTAACTGGGATAAAACCATTACTACGGTGCCAACCTATGCACTTATTTCTCAGTCATTTAAAAACTGGCGCGGCATGCAAGAGTCTGGCGGCAGACGCATTAAGCGAGCGATTCACCTTGATTTGAATAGCATTCGCCTTATCGACAGTGACTTCTTAGAAACCCTGAAAAGTAATGAATTTATCACCCAAGTGCTCAGCAATGAAGAGTTAAATAACGCAAAAGCACAGAGTAATGTGAAGTTATTTCGCGCTTATGCCGAAGAGTATTTGCGCCAGCATGAGGCGCTTAATCATAATTTAACGTTAATGGTACGCGAGCTTGCGCCGAGCTCAGAAGGTTTACCGGTAGAGCTTTATTGCTTTAGTGCAGATAAACGTTGGATCCCGTATGAGCACTTACAAGCCGATATTATGGATCACTTGCTAGCAAGTTTAACGATGTTTGGTTTACGCCCTTATCAGCACGTTACAGGTCAGCTTACAGGCTAATAACCAGGCTTAATACCTTATTGTGATATTGAATGCTCGCTTGTTGGCTGGCAAAAAACTCAATGTAGTGGCTTTTTATTCGCGAAATGATAAGGCGTGGTTGATAACTAAAACCTGTAACGCTCACAACACAACTTTGTTGTTCAAATGTAACGTTTACGTGCAGTGGTTGAGACACTTTCAAATTTAGCATATACAGCAAGTTGTAGACTAACAACGGCGGCACAGTGACCGATTGCTGTGCTAATTCTGGCGCAATCTTTACTGTTAAATCGCCAGCATTAGCTAGCCGTTGCATGTATGACAATGCACTTAGCTCTTGTTGTAATTCAACTAGATCTTGCTTTCCGGCTTGTAGTTTATAACGCAGCAGCTCTGCTAAATCGGTAATAGATTCGCTGGCCTTATCGGCATCTATATCCATTAACGCTTCAATATTATCTAAGCATTGATAGAGAAATGCGGGTTGAACTTGCTGCGATAGCATTTTAAGTGAATGGCTTTTAATGCTTTTTTCGATACTGGCTTTTTCTCGAATGGCTTGTGCACTGACATAACCAATAGTCCAAACAAGGCTTAAAAAGAGGTTAAATTTGGTGAGTAATTTTACTAACTGCTGTCTGTCACTGGCCTCGACATACCAAATATAACTAAGCAAAGTACTTGGCAAATATAAAATAGCGACAGTAATAATGACTGCACTCAATACCACTAACGCTCGATAAAACCGCTGCTTCTGCAGCATGCGCTTGATAAAGCTGCGGGTAACAAAGTGCCAAACAGATACCAATAAAAGGGTATACAGCAACCATTCGTGAGCATATTTTAATAGTTTTTCTGGCGCAAAAAAGGTCACTGCAACTAACGGGAAAAACAAGATTAATACCGTGATAATGCCTTGTGCAACGTAATAATCGTACGACTTATTCACCTGTCTTGTCCTTTTTCAACGGGATCTGTAATTCAACGCTGAACTGGTCTTCACTGCGTTCTGAATTGATTGTGAAATTATCACGATAAAGTAATGCTAAGCGCGCTTCAAGATTAGCTAACCCAGTGCGAGTGCCATCAGCTTGACGTGCAGTTTTATTAATTGGATTGCTAACGGCGATTGACAGTTTTTTATCTTGCTTGGCAACGGAAATAGCGATGGTACCGCCTGAAGGAATTTGCCCGATGCCATGTTTAATCGCATTTTCGATTAAGGTAAAAATACTCATACTTGGCACAAGCATAATGTCACATTCGCTAGGCACCTTTAAGTCGACATTGAGGCGCTCTTCAAAGCGTACTTTTTCAAGCTTTAAGTAATGGCGGCAAAGCAACAGCTCTTGTTTAAGTGCAATACAGTGTTGTTTATTATCGAAATGGTGTTTAAACAGCTGACGGAACTCTAATAACAGCTTTTTGGCTTCGCTAACGTCCTCGTACAGCATGCCGCGAATGCTATTTAATGAATTAAATAAAAAGTGTGGGTTAAGTTGATATTGCAGCACATCGAGTTGTTGTTGCTTTAGTTTTTCTTTTAATTTGTGCTTGTGCATAATGCCGTAAGCTTGCAGATAACACAGCATGTAAAAGCAATAAAAAATACTGTGTAGAAACGCTTCAACGTAAAAATATGCCGGACCAAGCGGTTTGTCGTAACCCTTAATACTCGTACTAATAGTGAAGGTCATATACGAGTTATTTTCGCCCGTATGATCGTACTCGGGGTCGGTTACTTGCTTTGTGCCACCTTCTATTTTAAATAAAAAGCTACCAGGCACAGAAACCTTATGTGTGTAAGTCGCGCTGGCAAGACCTGCTAATACGCACAAAATTAAACCCGCAAAATAGGCTTTTTTACCACTGTTTGACCTTTGCCTAATGAGTTTTAGTGGCAGATAGATAATCAGCAGTGGTAGCAAAATAATGTGTATGGTGTAGTGGATTAGGCGTTCAGAATCAACACCCTCAACTCGCAATGGGCCAAACTCCCAGATAAAACTGACAAGAAGAATAAGTGAAAACAGCAGTAAGTTTATAGCTATTACTACTTTATGTTTTGTCAGCCAATGCAAGTGTCACCTAATGTGAGGGAAAAACTGTTTGCAAAATATAGCTTTTTAAAATAAATGGCAATAATTGATTGCTTATAGGGCTATGCCATAATTAATAATATATGCTGAACTGAGTGCTAAGTTTTGTTTTAATCCGCGCCAAACGCAGCTATATCGTTGTACTACGGGTAAATTAATAAATATTTACATTTGTTTAAATATTGTAGCCTAGGGTTTTTTTGGGGGGGCTTTTTGGCTAGAATCACGAAGGTCTATTAAACTTTGTTGTTTTATTTGGTTTTATTGGGCAGTGTCTAGCGCAATATAATTGCTTAAATTACAATAGACTCTAGGTATGCAACCGCAGAACAAGGATTTTTTGCCACTCTGTAGTTAAGGCAGAATTGTGAAAATAAAATACGTAGCACCCTTTATCATCTTTGTTTCGCTTCTAATGGCAGCGCCAAGCTTTGCTAGCAGTCGTTTAGTGGTTGCTGTTGACCATGCTCCTCCATACAGTTACACCCAAGGTGAAACCCGCCCCCGAGGTTTATTAATCGACATTATGATGCGTATTTCTAAGCAGCTTAATGTATCTTTACAGCTTATTCCATGTCCTATTTCGCGCTGTGTGCAGTTAATTAAATCAGGCCAAGCTGATATTGGTGGGGCGTTTATCAAAACACTAGAACGTCAACGTGATATGGCATTTCTTGAACCGGCCTACATGGTATTGAACTCACCATTTGTATTTTATGCACAAACCGAAAGCAAAACGGTGGTTAATAAATTTGATGACCTTTACGGAAAGCGAATTGGTATTGTGCGTGGTGCGGCGCATTTTGCTCGTTTTGATAATGACCAGAAGTTAATGAAAATCGCGGTGCAAAGCGAAAAAGTAGCGATGGACTTACTTTTGAAAGGTCGTTTAGATGTGGTTATTGCTGTTGAGCAAACTGCTGACCATTCACTGAGTGTCTTAAACCAGCCTTCACACAGGCTTAAAAAACTAACCTACCGCCATGATGAGCCTATTCTCGGTTACGCAGTGGCGTCAAAGCGTTCAGAAAAGCAGAAGTTGATCGAGCAAGTGCAACTTGCCCTGCTGGATTTAGCAAAAAGTGGAGAGTTGTCACAAATCGTTGATCTGTACGACTTACCACCAGTTGTAGTGAAATAACTTCACAATTCAGCGTTTATTCAGACATACCACACTACATTTTTATAAAACTCCAAAGATAAAGAGAGAGACAATGACTTACTTCTCGTCACGTAAATTACTGAGTGTTTCTATTTTGGCTGCGGCTGTTGCAGCGTCAGGTTGTGCTACAACCAATGCGGAAAAAGGTGCGATGATAGGTGCTGTAACAGGTGCAGTAATCGGTAAATCTACCTCTAACCACAAAAATAAACGCGCAGTAATTGGTGCTGCTGTAGGTGCCATTGCAGGTGCCGCGATAGGTGATTACATGGATCGTCAAGAAGCAGAAATGCGTGAGCAGCTTTCAGGTTCAGGTGTTGAAGTAGTCAGGGAAGGCGATAACTTACGCTTAGTGATGCCATCAAATATCACTTTTGCGAGCAATCAATCAACCATTACGCCACAATTTCACGACACCTTAAATTCAATTGCGAATGTATTGAGTCACTATGATAAAACGTTTTTGAGCATTGAAGGGCATACTGATAGCAGCGGTAGCGAAAGCTATAACCAAACGTTATCAGAGCGTCGAGCACGTAGTGTGCAGCAATACTTAGTTAACCAGTCAATTATGCAAGCGCGTTTATCTGTTGTTGGCTACGGTGAAATGCGTCCAGTCGCGAGCAATGAAACCGCTTCCGGTAAAGCCAAAAACCGCCGTGTTGAAGTACAAATTGTACCTAACCAAGCGTAATTAAAAGCTACACGTTATTAGCTAAATTAAGGCTTCCAATCGGAAGCCTTATTTATGCTTTAGCAAAAAGTATCACATACATTTTCAGCTTTGCAGCTGATTACTGTTACCTTGTTATAACCAATACGTTGTAGTTGCTCTGCCGCTAAAGTAGCACGCCCGCCCGTTGCACAATGCAAGTAAATTGGTCGCTCTGCGTCTTTTTCAATTTCAACCAACTTCATTTCGAGCACGCCACGGGGAATATTAATAGCACCTACTGCATTTTTTATTGCATGTTCAGCGGGTTCACGCACATCAATAAGTAAGCCATTATTTTTGGCTATTTCACTTTTTGCTTGTGCGGCATCCATTTTTACAACATGTTCAGATGCAAGTTTAATAAGATCTGGAATAGTCTTCAGCACGGTTAATCCTCCAAGCCAAATTTACGAAGTATCGTCATCATTGGGCACCACTTAGTAAACGCTGACTGTAATAAATTAACAGCGATAAATAGCGTGAAAAAGATCCAGTTGGGGTGCACAAAGTGCGTTAGTAACAGTGACACTATCAGCATCACACCGGCAATTAATCTTAGTGCATCATTTACTTTCATTCGAATAACCTACTTAAAAGTGGAGTTGCATTTAAATATATTAGAAAAACCTAAATTAGTAAATTCTAATATTAGACTTTTCTAATATAACAGCTTATACTTTGCTCAAATTTGAGAATAAAGAATTGACGCCTATGATGTTAGATATGGACAAAATGCTTGAAAATGCAGCAGAAGCAGAGCAGTTTTTAAAATTGATGGCAAACAAAAATCGCTTAATGATTTTGTGTACATTAAATCAAGGTGAGCTAAGTGTTAGCGAGTTGAACCAAGCTGTACCATTGGCGCAATCTGCATTGTCACAGCATTTAGCGAGTTTACGTAACTCGGGCTTAGTAGAGACGCGTCGTGAAGCGCAAACTATTTATTATCGTATCGTCGATCCGCGAGTGAGCGCCATGTTAAGCGCGCTTTACGATATGTTTTGTCAGCCTGAATAGCAAGGATAGGGTCATGAGTACATCACACCCAATTGATCGTTTAGTTGCAAGTTCACTGCAAGGGCGTATTCCACTGGTGATTTTTATTTTCGCTTTGTTAAGTGGCTTGTTAGCGCTTAAATTCACCGCGCGAGAAGAAGAGCCACAGATAGTGGTACCTATGTTGGATATTCTGGTATCGGTGCCAAATATCAATGCCAATCAAGTGGAACGACAAGTAACTATTCCCCTTGAAAAACTGTTGGCGCAAGTGCCAGGTGTTGAACATGTTTACTCAGTAACACAAACCGGTGGAACAACCGTTACGTTACGCTTTTATGTAGGCGAAGACCGCGAAAAAGCGATTTTAAACACTTACAATAAATTGTATGCCAATCAAAATTCTATGCCGAATATAGTGGCGAATTGGCAAGTAAAACCAATTGAAGTTGATGATGTAGCTATTATGATGCTCGGCTTATGGAGTGAGCAGCCGCAACTTTATGATGATTATGAATTACGCCGCATTGCACAAGAAGTTTCAACTCACTTACAAGCGATAGACGATACCTCTGAAGTAAAGGTTATTGGTGGTCGCCAGCGCAGCGTGCAAGTTTACTTAAATACCACTAATCTAGCCGCCTTTAATACAACCCTAATGGATGTTTATAACGCGATTAATGTGTCAAACCAATTAGCAGCGGTTGGTGTGCAGGTATCGAATAGCGAAACTGTAGTGCTTGAGGTGGGTGATGTATTCAGACAAAGCGATGAATTAAATCATTTAGTAGTTAACGTCATAAACGGTAAGCCCGTGTATTTATCGGATGTTGCAACAATTCAAGATGGACCAAGCGAAGCAACAAGTTATCAGTGGTATAGCGAGGCAGGTGCCAATTCAGCCGATCACCCTATGGTGACGATTAGTATTGCGAAACAAGCAGGCAGCAATGCAGTTAACCTTGCCAACAAAGTACTAGAAAGTATTGATGTGTTAAAAGGGCAGCTGATACCCAAATATGTCAATGTTGCAGTATTGAGAGACTATGGCGAAACGGCAAATGAAAAGGTTAATAACCTTGTTTCGTCATTAGCATTTGCAGTATTTACCGTGGTGGTATTTATCGGAGTCTTTTTAGGTTGGCGACCAGCCATTGTTGTTGGTTTAGCTGTGCCGATTTGTTATGGCTTAACACTTATTTTGGATATGACCTTTGGTTACACCATTAACCGAGTCACTTTATTTGCGCTGATTTTATCACTGGGTTTGCTGGTAGATGACCCAATTACCGGCATCGATAACATTAAACGTTTTATGCTAAAAGGCGACGGTAAAACGAGTCAGATAGTGGCCGCTATGAGCGAAATTCGCCCCGCTCTAATAATGTCTACAGTAACGATAGTGTTGGCGTTTGTGCCAATGGCCTTTATTACCGGCATGATGGGGCCTTATATGGCACCGATGGCGTTTAATGTGCCAGTTAGTGTGATTGTGTCTACTTTGGTTGCGTTATTCGTCACCCCGTGGTTGGCAAGTAAATTACTTAAAGATTCAACAAAACAACAAGAAAGCAGTAATAGTGGCGACCTTTATCATAAAATTTTAACGCCAATTCTAGCGTCGAAATCGCGTGCCAAAACAGCATTATGGTTAACGCTGGGGCTTTTCATTGCCAGTGCATTACTACCTGTTTTTCGCACGGTACCGCTCAAATTATTGCCTTTCGATAATAAAAATGAAGTGCAAATACTTATCGACCTACCTGAGTCAGCCAGTCTAGAGCAAAGTGCAGCGCTCTCTGGCGAAATTGCCCAACGAGTTAAGCGTGTTGCGGAAGTTAAAGCGGTTGCCGTTTATGTCGGTGAGCCCAGTGCAATCGACTTCAACGGCATGGTTCGCCAATACTATATGCGTACACGAGAGAACCTCGCTGAAATACGCGTATTGCTGGTAGATAAAAGCGAACGAGAACATCAATCTCATGGTGTCGTCTTACGCTTACGAGAATTACTTGCGCCATTTAATAAAGATGGCGTGCATGTAAAAGTTGTTGAGGTACCACCTGGCCCACCAGTGTTATCAACGTTAGTTGCCGAAGTATATCGTGACCCATTTGTTGCACTCGAACAGCAACAATTAGCGGCACGCAATATCGCGGCGCGTTTAGCAAGTGAGCCACATGTAGTGGAGGTTGATACCACAATGCAGGCAGAGCAACAGATTAATCGTTTTGTGGTAGATAAAGAAAAAGCCGCACTTTCTGGTATCGCAACGGAAGATATTAAACGCACATTAATGATTGCAGGATTCGGCGTAGAGGCGGGCAGTATCGCCAATCAATATGAAGCTGAGCCTCTGGCAATAAAATTACGCATACCTTATCAAACGCGCAACCAAGCTAGTGAGCTTGATGGTCTGTATATTCGTGGCCGAGAGGGCATTGCGCAAACCGATTTAGGTCTTGGTTTAGAAGCTGCGCCGCAACCATTAGTTGCCTTAAGTGAGTTAGGCCAGTACCAAACGTTGAACGTTACTCAGCCTATTTACCGTAAAGACTTACAGTCAGTGATTTATGTCACCGCCGAGTTAAATGGTCGCACGCCTGCGGAAGTAGTCGCAGACATTAACGCTGATCAACGTGAACAACTTAGCGATCAGCAAACAACTCAGGTTGCTTGGCAAGACCGTCATTATCTTAATAACGGTGGCGGAAATGTGTGGTCAATACCACAAGGAACTTGGCTTACGTGGAGCGGTGAAGGCGAGTTGAGAATAACAGCGCGCGTATTTAGAGATATGGGTATCGCGTTTGCCTTTGCACTCACCGGTATCTTCTTTATTTTACGCTTACAAACCGGTTCTTATGCGTTGTCGGGTATTATTATGTCGGCTATTCCGCTTACAGTAATTGGTATTATGCCGGGTTTTTGGTTAATGAATCAGTTTGGTGAGCGAGAGATTGCAGCGAGCCCAGAACCTGTTTTGTTTACCGCAACAGCGATGATTGGCATGATAGCGTTGGCCGGTATTGTGGTTCGCAATTCACTTATTTTGGTTGAATTTATAAGTGCTGCACGTGAACAAGGTGCTGCGATAAAAGAAGCGCTATTAATGGCAGGCAGTGTGCGCATGCGCCCAGTATTGCTCACGGCTGGTACCACATTACTTGGTAATTTAGTGATTATTCTTGACCCCGTATTTAGTGGTTTAGCGCTAGCAATTATCTTTGGCATTATTTCTTCTACCTTATTCAGTTTGATCATTGTGCCCGCTGTTTACTATCTGGTTTTCGATGACATAAAAAACAGCGCGCAAGACGCTCAGGAGCAATAAATCATGACAAAAAAAACGTTATTAATTCCGGTTGTTGCGATTCTCGCGTTAGTGGCAATGATCATAATGATGGCGGGTGGTTTCAGCGACAAAATTGCGCCGAGTACCGCATCACCTCAATTACAAAATGTGCAAACTATCACTATTGAACCCTACGCATATACCGATAGGCTTTGGTTGCCAGCCAACCTTATCGCAAAGCAAAATACACAAGTAGCGAGTCGTATTTTAGCAAATGTGACGTCTGTAAATGTTCGTGCTGGCGATATGGTGCAAGCAGGTGATGTGATTGCTGAGTTAGATAACCAAGATCTCAAAGCGCAAGTGCGTCAAATTGAAGCGCAGGTTGAAGCTGTTTCGGCTCAGTTAACGCAAGCGTCGTTACAATTAAAGCGTAATAAAGCGCTTCGTGAGCAGGGATTGATCTCTGTTAATGATCTGGATTCTGTGCAGTCTACATTTGATCAATTACGTGCAACCAAACTAAGTTACGAGCAGCAGCGTGATCAAGCTAATGTAACGCTAGCTTACAGCAAGATCATTGCTCCGATAGCAGGTAAAGTGGTTGATCGTATGGTTGAGCCGGGGGATTTAGTCAATCCGGGGCAAGCCGTTGTAGCGCTTTACAATCCGAGCAGCATTCAAATTAGTAGTTATATTCCAGAAAGCCAAGCGGTAACCCTAACCTTAGGTCAAGCGTTGCAAGTGGAGTTATCGGCGTTACAGCAAGTAAGAACGGCGCGGATCAGTGAAGTTGTGCCGCTTGCCGACAGTGCAGCTCGCAGCTTTGAAATAAAGCTCGATTTAGCGGGTGATAATCTTGATGGTTCGGGTTTGATGCCGGGTATGTATGCCAAGGTGGGGATTGATAAGGCCACACGCGATGTTATCGCAATTGATAAGCGATATATTCAGCAATTTGGTCAGTTATCCAAAGTATCGGTATTGGAAAACAACCAAGTAAGCGAGCGATTTGTGCGTTTAGGTCGGCAGCTTGATAATAATCTGGTGATTATTATCTCGGGTTTATCTGCTGGCGAAAAATTGGTTATTTAGCTTATTTATTTAGCTGCCCTCTAACTTGCTATTGCCACATTACTAAAATAGCAGCGAGGGCAATGAGGATTAAACCGAGCAACTCATTTTTGCTCGGTTTTTGTTTTAGCCAAAATATCGCAAGTAAAATAGTAAACAGTACTTCTATTTGCCCCAGCGTTTTAACATACGCGACGTACTGTAAACTCATTGCACTAAACCAGCCGATTGAACCAATACAACTCGTTACACTAATGGCGAATGTGGTGGGCAAGTGCTGTTTTAATTTGCTAAAGGTATGCCTTTCGTTTATCGCAATGTGCGCAATTAAAATGATACTTTGCAGTGTTAATACCCAGAGTAATACCCATGCAGCGCTGTGTGGGAATGGTAAATCAAGGGCAATACTGGCTTCACGTACTGAAAGAGAGGTTAAAGCAAATGCGCTGCCGCAGCTCAAACCAATGAGCACGGTTTTTAATTGAAAGCCTTGATTGAACCTTAATCCACTTAATATAAATACCGCCAAAGCGCCAATTAATACACCTAACCAACCGAGTGGTGTAAGTGCACTACCAAAAAATAAAGCACCTAAAATAGCGGCAACAAGCGCCTCACTTTTTGCCAGCCCAGCACCAATTGCGAAATTTTGTTGTTTAAATAAAACCACCATAAGTGCTGTCGCAAGGATTTGCATGCCTGCAGCAATGGCAGCATAACTTATGAATTGACGGTTAAACTCGGGATGAGCGATTGGCTCAAATTGATAGAGCAAAACAAGATAGGTAAGCGCTATCGGAGTGGCAAATAAAAAACGTGCTAAGGTTACACCGAGCGTGCTGACATCTTTACTTAACTTACTTTGCAGGCCATTGCGAAACGTTTGCATAAATGCTGCTAACACAGTAAACAAGACCCAAAGCATTAATAAGTACCTTAATCAACAAAATAGCATAGTAACAGGTATTGCTAGGCTAGGTCGGTGAATTGCTATGGATGTGAAAAAAATTCATTAAAAGTGCGACATTATGTCGCAGGCAGTTTTTTATAACTGTTTTATACTCTGTTTTGTAGCTCGCTCATTGCTACATATTTTCCACACAATGCTATTGTTGATTTGCCGCAAGTTTTGCGGCTTATTTTTTTCTTAGCTCGTCTATTTTTTATTCTAGATCAAAGTTTTTTCGGCCAAAAAACCTAAGCTACACCCAGCTTATATAAAGCTTACTCTTTTTTATTAATGTTTGAATCAACCCCTGATTTGGTTTAGCACAACAGCAAGGAATTGTTATGAATACCAATAAATTTTTAGAGTTTTCTTGGGAATACTTAGACGTAATTGTAACGACGGTATTTTTTATTGGCACTATGGCTTATCTAGCGATGAATGGTATGGAAAAAGCGTTGCTACCGGGTGGTTTGATAGCAAGTCTTTATATGTATGTTCGATTCAGGAAGTAATTTGGGCTTTCGCTATTTCACAGTACTTGCCGGGTGTTAAATTAAGCTCGGCAAGTGATAAACTTGCTATTCTCACTCTCTTTAAATCAACCACATAATTACCACAATATTTTGTCATGCGGCGGATCTGACGGTTTAGCCCTTGTGTTAATATGATTCGAAATTGCGTTTCGTTGATTTGCTCAACCTCACAGCGACGGGTAATAACGCCTTTTACAGGCACGCCACTCATTATTTGCTGACAAAACTCATCGGTAATCGGTTTGCTCGTGGTGACGATATACTCTTTTTCTTTATCAAAGTCAGGATGATTGAGTTGTTGGCATAGCTCTCCATCATTTGTAAGCAGTAATAAGCCGTGAGAGTCTTTATCTAAGCGTCCGATTGGAAACAGCCTGATTTGTTTTGGCAGTAAATGCACTAGGCTGGTGGGATCGCTCTCAATAAGCTTGCAGTCAACGCCAATCGGCTTATACATTGCAAAATAGGACTTTGTCGTAAGCGCTTTAACCTGCTGACCGTTGACCTCAATAACATCACTGGCATCAACATGGTCAATATGATTTGCTGGGCGACCATTGACGAGTACACATTTATCGTCAATTAAGCGAGAGGCTTGGCGTCTTGAACACACGCCAGCATCGGCAATAAATTTTGCCAATCGTATTTTATTCACGAAATGTAATTTATCCCGAGTGTAGGTTAGCTTAGTTAATGGTAGTAATTTGCAGGCACATGCTATCAGTATCGACAACCTTGATACGGCTGCCTTTATTTATCTGACCTTCAAATGTCACTTTCCAAAACGTATCGCCTATTTGAATACGGCCATGTCCACCGCTTAGGTCGTGCTCAACTACCAGTTCGCGGCCTATCAGGCTGGCTGCACGTTGATTAAGTGGGCCGTGGTCAGAGCGGTTGTTAAATTCTTTAAAGTATTTCCAGTACGCGATAGAAAAGCCAAGCGCAGACAGTGCAAACAAAATAATCTGTGTTTGCCAGCTTAGTTCTGCAAATAACGCGTTAACAATCGCAAGCAAAAAAGCAGCAATGGCCGTACCAAGTAAAAAACCAGATGCACCTAATGCTTCGGCACCAAGCAGCAATAAGCCGAGTGATAACCAGTGCCATGGTTCTAAATTATTTAATAGTTCCGAAATCATAACTGCTCCTAAAACACAGCACAGCGGCAAGCTGTGCTGTTGTTAAGTATACATGTTTGTTTAGTTTATTTCTTGCCAAACGCTTCTTTTGCAATTTCAGCAACACCAGCAATCGACCCGAGCATATTGCTTGCTTCTAGTGGGATCATCATTACCTTGTTGTTATCTGATTCGGCTAATTTACCGAGTGATTCCATGTACTTTTGTGCGATGAAATAATTAATTGCACGTGAGTCACCATTTTGAATTGAATCAGACACTAAGCGAGTTGCTTCGGCTTCTGCTGCTGCTAAACGTTCACGTGCTTCTGCTTCGCGTTTTGCTGCTTCTAACTGACCTTCGGCTTTTAAAATTTCAGCCTGTTTTTGGCCTTCGGCAACCTTAATTGCTGCTTCACGCTCACCTTCAGCTTCTAAAATATTGGCGCGCTTTTCACGTTCGGCTTTCATCTGGCGCGCCATGGCATCCACTAAGTCCATCGGTGGTGCAATATCTTTGATTTCGATGCGGGTTACTTTTACACCCCAAGGATCGGTTGCTTCATCTACTTTTACCAGCAGTGAACCATTAATCTTATCGCGGTTTGAAAGCATTTCATCAAGCTCCATCGAACCAAGTACCGCACGGATGTTAGTCATTACTAGGTTACGCATAGCGCGTTCTAAGTCATTTACTTCGTACGAAGCTTTAACTGGGTCAAGTACTTGATAGAAACATACTGCATCGGTGGTAACTTGTGCGTTGTCTGATGAAATGACTACTTGTGGTGGTACATCAAGTACTTGTTCCATCATATTTTGTTTACGGCCAATGGTATCTACCAATGGGATAATTAACTGTAGGCCTGGCGGTAGAGTGCGGGTGTATTTACCAAAACGCTCTACCGTATAGGTGTAGCCTTGCGGCACCATTTTCACCCCTAGGGCTAAAATAATAAATACGACAGCTAAGCCAATTATTATCGTAATATCAAACTGTTCCATAATTGCATCTCCTGTTTAACTGGCTTCAATTTAACGTTTTTTAACATGAAATAACAGATTTAATGATGAGCGGAGAATGGCAGTGTTGAATGGTCTTTGCTTTTTTAAAGAAATCACGCAAGCTGGTATTAACACTAAACGGAGGGTTTATGAATTATCTTATTTTGGGTATAAATGGGCATGTCGTTGCAATTAATAAAGACGATGGCAGTGAGCTTTGGCGTAAAAAGTTAAAATCAGGAACAATTACGGTAGTAACTAGCGATAATACCAAGGTGTATGCATCTTCTTCTGGTCATTTATTCTGTTTAGATAAAGCCACAGGTGAACAGATATGGACTAATTCGCTAAAAGGCTTGGGTTACGGCACATGTATTATCGATGTCGGTAATCATGCAGCGTCTGTTAGCGGTACTGTTGCGGGTAATGCAGCTGCGACTGCGGCAACTACGGCGGCGACAACAGCAGCTATTGCAGCGTCGGGCAGTGTATCAGCGGGTGATGGCGGTTAATGGTTGTCATCTAAATCTTGGTTAGTTAAAACTCATAACTCAATGTTGCGCGAACATTGCGCCCTGCCTGCGGGTATGGGTGCAATGTTGTGCCCCCTTGCTGATACTCTGTGTCGAGCAAATTATGCGCAGTTAATGCGAGGTTTAGGTCGTTACTTAACTGATAATCAAGGGCTGCGTTGAGTAATATAACGTCATCGACTTTATGATTAGGCGCATTGAAATTTGCACCTTGACTTGGGTAGGGATCGCTAATTTCTTGGCCATTCAAAATAATATTAATGGGTGATGTTTGCTCACCAATGTAGCGCACGGTTAGACTTGCATTTGCATCTTCAAAAATTGGCCAGCTGGTAACTAAGTTTGCCGTGATGCTAGGTACATTATTAATATCATCACCGCTCGTGGCAAAGCGTTCAGAGTCAATAACCGCTTGATAACCCAAAGTAGCATGCCATGTAATATTACGCTTGGTAATACGAGATTCTAACTCGATACCCCAAGTTGTTAACTCGCCGGCATTAGAATAATTGGGTTCATTTGCACCAGCATAGTTATCGCGAAAGATAAAGTCATCGAGCTGATTGTAAAATACGTTAACGGCGCCATAAAACTGATGTTCAGGTAGCTTTATGCTAGGTGTCAGTTGTAATGAGGCGAGCTTTTCGGGTTTTAGTGTTTGCGCACCACGAAATGAGCTTAACGTACTAAAGCGGTTCCAATAGGTTGCGTCGACAAACGAAGTAGCATAAGACGCTTTAAAATTATAGCCGTTTACCCCTTGGTAAATAATCGCCAAACGTGGGCTAAAATCGTTAATATTATCGCTGCCAGTACGATTTTTTTGATCGTACCTTGCACCTGCGTTTGCTAGCCAACGTTCTGACAATCGGTATTTAACTTGTGCAAATACTGAATAAATTGATTCGCTGCTTTCTTTTAACAGTGGTGTTTGCAGGTCAGCCGGAAGGTAATCTTCACCATTTAGCGATGCTTTGAAATCAGAATCGGTTACTTTCATGTGATCTAGTTGTAAACCGACTAAATAATCCCATTTACCAATACGTTTACTGAGGTGAGTTAATAACCCTGAAGAGCGCTCCTGCCAATAAACTCTGGCTGTGTTATTCGTCGCTGGCGTAATCACAACCACTGAATCTATTTCATTTTGGTCAAAATAAAGCTCTTGATGCCATTGCCAATTAAATAAAGTACCGCTGTGGGTTACATTGAAGTGCGATGCAGTATAGCCAAGACCTGGCCCTGTTCCCTTATATTTTCTGATTTCATCGTAATTATATCCTTCACCGCTAATACCACCGGCAGAAAAGGGCTCAATATAATGTGAGCTTCTGGTGTTGGCGAAAAAGCGCCAATCTTGGTAGTTAAATTTAGCGCCAATATCATATGTAGTGGTGTCTTGATAAGCACCTAGGTTTGCATGTGCATCAGCAATCGGGTTGGGCGAGTAATTGTCTTGTGGGGAGATTGCGAGTGTTTCACCTTCTGCGGAAAACGCTTGTGCCCATGCCAGCAAATCCCAGCTATCACCTTGTTTACCATAGGTTAAACTAGCTTGTTTATGCCCTTGATTCCCGACAGTTACAGCTAGTTTGGAGTTTTCGAGCTCCGCAGCTGATTTTAAAATGATATTGACGGTGGCTGTGAGCGCCACATTGCCATAAATTGAACTCGATGGCCCTCTTAGCACTTCTATTTGTTTTATTTTGTCGAGGCTAATGGCGTAGTCGGGTGATGCCATAGAGTAGCTTCGGCTGTTTAGCCTGTGGCCATCAATCAAGAATAATATTTTTTGTTGTGAAGACGTAAATACCCCACGAGCTGCAATGTTAGGTTCATTTTGATCTTCAACATGGGTGATGTTTGGCACATAGGTGACGAGCAAATCTTTAATGTTGCGAGCACCTGATTGCGAAATCATATTTGCGGTAATTACGGTGACCGGAACAGGCGCTTCACTCAGTGTCTCTTTTGTTAGAGACGCAGAAGAAACCTCGACATTGAGCAGTTGTTCTAACGAGAGGCTAAATAAGTGGCTGTCCTCACTGGCTGTTAAAAATGATGAATTTAGCGCTAGCAACAAAGTGCTGGGTAGTGTGAGCCATTTTTTTGTTTTGTTGGTGTTCGCTAAATTCATTTTGCCACTCTTAACACTTGAGTATGTTTGTAAATAC
This sequence comes from Pseudoalteromonas sp. P1-9, assembly GCF_001399975.1. Lineage (GTDB taxonomy): Bacteria > Pseudomonadota > Gammaproteobacteria > Enterobacterales > Alteromonadaceae > Pseudoalteromonas. The sequence goes on along the minus strand of NZ_LKBD01000002.1, from coordinate 232,579 downwards.
CTGAACTCAAATAAAAAGCCTTAAGGCTTGGGATGACTTAACATCTTGCCATATTTATAGATTCGCGCAAGCTTATTGCAATGGCTTTTGCTTTCCCGACATTAAACCACGCTTGAATTCGGCATTTTGCCAAAGCAATATTTCGCCTTTTTCTCCTCGCTTGATTGAGCTATCAATCGCGATGATTTTGCTGTTAAAGCGTGTTTCAATGGTTGGCATTGAGGTGTGCCCTACAATAACCTTTTTGGCATTAAGTTGTGATAAAACGGCATCGACTTGTGTATCGTTGAGCGCGTCATCTCTAAAGTAGCCGCGGTACCAAATAGGGCCGTTACTGCCATGTAGTGTTAGCCAAGTTGGGTTTTCTTTTAACGCTTTTTTGCCTAAACCAATAGTTTTACGAAACTCACTATTAGCTTGCTCTAAGGTCAGTTTAAGATCTAAGAAGTCTTGGTGAATGCCGCCGTGTAGAAAAATAAAACCATTAATACTAATGATGGTCGACTTGCTGCGTAGCCAGCGGCCTAATACGCTGTTGTCACTGTATTGCTGACGTAAGTCGTTATTAAAGTGCGATACTGCATGCACATATTTTGGGTGCAAATATCGTTGATCATCACGTAGTACCATGTATTCGTGATTACCTAGCAGGTAGTGAAGCTTTCCGCCCGCCGCTAATGCCTGTTGTTCTAATTTATAAATTAACCACAGCGCTTCAGTTACAGTATCGCCACGGTCGAAAATATCACCGGTAATCACTAAATGTCCTTTACCGAAAGACCAATTCAGCGATTGATCGATAACCTTATTATTTACTAACAAGGTTTTGAAAATATCAAACTGCCCATGAATATCGCTAATTGCCGCAATTTTTTCGACACCCTGGAAGCTGTCTATTTGATTTGCGTTAAAGGTTGGCGTTATTGTCAGCGGGCCAGTGTACTCTGACACGTTTTTTTGATTGGCAACGATATCAATGCGCTCAATTTTATTCTTGTTATAAAACAGATACGGGCCATCGTTGTATAGCGTGGATGCACTGAGTGCGCCTGAAAAGGCGATGCTGATAAGTGCAGAAACAGCAAACCAAGATTGAGTCATAACATTTTCTTATATGGTTATTAGTCGATGCCTAGCGTGGCGAAGCCGTGGCGAACACGCAACTCTTTATTGCTCGTTTTTATATCTATTTTATATTTAAATTTAACTAATGCTATGAATTTATTTGTTATTAAATTTAGAGTTGCTCGCGCGCGTACTTTAAATAACTTGTTAGACTTTGTTGCCAAAGTTGTTTTAAATACTCGTTATCAAATACTAACTTGTTATTTAGTAAGTCTCGCTCACTTTGTTTTAGCGCCAATCCGAAACGGTTAAAGCCTAGTTGCAATGCTGTACTGGCTAAGCGATGTAAGGTGCGAATTGTTTCATCCGTTTGTTTTTCAAAACCTGTTTCGCAGCGCGCTAGTTTGTCGCGCAACGACATAATAAATTCATCGTAAATGGCGTTAAACTCTTCTTGCGCAAAAGATGCACTTAGGCTTTGTGCTGCGTTTGCATCAAATAATATGTCTTCGACATTCTGGCTAGCTTGAGAAAAAGACTGCTGTTGCGAGTTAAAAATGGCTTGGCGCAGCTTTTCGAGTTTAATTGGCTTGCCGACAATATCTTTGATGCCGAGCGTTAAATACTCTTTTACCTCGTCCGGGCTTAAGCTAGCGGTAAACGCTAAAATTGGCGTGTGAGAATTGATATGGTCAATGTCGTTTAGTTTCTTTACAACTTCCTGACCTGAGAAATCAGGTAAATTCATATCAAGTAACACTAGGTCAAATGCCTGTTGTTGTAGTATTTTAATTGCTTCTTCGCCGGAACTTGCAAGTGTAACTTGGTGTTGATCCATCGCCATAAACTCAATTGCGAGCTTTTGATTTAATGGAAGATCTTCAACTAGTAATACAGATAACCCAGTAAGTGTATCGGCTTTTTCTTTGGTTTGTTCAACAAGGCTTAGCTCACCAAGGCTAAAGCGAATATCAAAACTAAAACGGCTACCTAAATCGAGTGTACTTTCAATATTGAGCTCGCTCTGCATTTTGTTAAGTAATCGCTCACTTATTGCTAATCCTAAGCCAGTTCCACCTTTGATTTTTCCAGCATCACTTTGTACATAAGGTTCTTTTAATTGTTCAATTTCTGATGCTGGAATGCCTGGGCCTGAATCTGTTACGGTAAATCTTACAATATGCTCTAGAGGTGCTTTAGAAAGAACTTCAACCGACAGTGTAACTTGGCCTGTGTCGGTAAATTTAATAGCGTTACCGAGTAAATTAATCAATACTTGGCGCACGCTTTGTTGGTCAAAGTAATAGCACGCTTTTTTCGGTAAGTTATTGTTGAGTTTGAAATCTATGCGTTTTTGTTGGGCGAGAGGGCGATATAACAAACATAAGTTTTCTAACCAAGGTGTTAGTTCTATGTCTTCCTCTGTTCCTGTTTCAGCATTTTGTTCTAAACGTGCGTAATCAAGCACTTTGCCAATTAGTAAGTTGAGTGATTCTGATGAATTGATGATTGCTTCACAATAAGGCTTCACTTTGGCGCTAGGTGATTGGTTTAAAATTAATTGAGCACTACCCATAATGCCGTTAAGTGGGGTTCTTATTTCATGACTCATGGTACTTAAGAATAAACCACGTAACTCCGCATCTTGCTGGGCTTTGTCTTTTAGGACTGAAAAGTGAAGAGCTTTTCGTTCACTGCACAAATAGGCCATACCTAGTGCGTAAAGTAATGGGCTGACAATGCCCGTAACCATAGCACCGATGGCAAACCATTCATGTTTAAATAATTCGGGTGTGCCTAGCGACATAAGATAGTAAGTACGAATTGGGTATACAGTTATGAAAATAAGCGCGTGGCATAAATAGATATGTTTAGAGAAGCGGTGATTGGACGTATCCATTGTGAACATAATCCATAGGATCATAACGCCTTCAAGAAACCGCTGAAGGTTAAATATTAGTAATCGATTGTGTGCATTTGATTCGCCATAGGTATACCAAGAAAACATGATGATGCAGCAGACAGTCACCAGGTTAAATAGCTTTATAGCGATACTGTTAATCGCAAAAAAACGCTGTAGGCAATGAATACTTAATATCGAGCAGCTAAGAATGATTAAACTTGCAATACCCGCTTTTATATCGATAACGCGATATAAATAAAGAGAGTAACTAAACAGAGCTAGTAACATTAAGCTCGGTAAAAGCAGATTGGTAAACGCCCCATCGACGCTTTTATTTTCTCGCCAAACTTGAAAACTAATAAACCACGAGAGTAATAAAACAACGCCACTAACAATGTAAAGGGTATTTAAATCAAGCATATCAAGACTTCTGTAAGCTGTATTTAGCTATGCTATCTTAACGGTGGCTAAAAAAGCAAAAGGCAAACATTAATTGCTCGCCTTTTAGTTATTGGATTGGGATGTCATATCTAAGATTAGTTATGTTGCTTTACAAAAGCAAGAAGCCTTTTAACATTTATTTTACAATGTTGTTGTTTGCAAGTTGTTCTTGGCTTGGCTCAAGTCTTAAGTGCGCAATTGCTTTGTATGAATTGTGCTTTTGTGCAAATTCAGAAAGAGAAAGGCCATTACAAAATAGCACCTCTTTAGCTTGATGTTTACGTAATCTCGCTTGCTTTAAGCGTTTTGTAATAACCACTGGTTTATCTTTGATAATTGCAGCGCAAAGGCTTGAATCTGCTGAAGAGTCTGTTGTAACTACTTGCTTGCTATGTGCTGAAGATGGTGCGCTAGTTAATGAGAGTAGTGCGATTCCTGCTGTGATTAATAGTGTTTTCATTTTCGTGTCCTTTAATGTGGCGTTGGGTAAAGTGCACTGAAAAGGTAACTTAAAATTTTCATAAGAGTGTTTGAAAACTATGATGTGCTGTAACCAAGTATGTAGGAATTTTCTGTTTGAAAAGTAATCGATTAACAAGTTGTATAGTAAAACATAGGTATTCACATCTGCATTGTTGCTTATTTTGCAATTAAATTCCGTTCGCCATTTAAATCAATCCGACTGTCTTAGGTTATTTAGTTAAAAATGTAAAAAGGAGCAAAAAAGGTTAATTTTTAGTGCTGGGTCATAACAAATAATTTGTTACACATGTATAGCGAGAACAAGCATAAAAAAGACCATTTGGGTCAATACGCGCTGTTGATTTAATAAATATATTTGTGTGATATGAGTACTATCAAGGCAAGCTTGAATTAAGTTACGACTAAGGTGAGTGATATTGCTGCCTTTAGTTGTTGCAATAAAGCCACGCATGTACAGTGCAACAAAGCTAAATTATGTTTTGTCTGTATATCGATACAAGTAAGCAGTAGATTTATAGTTTACTGTTTTTAAGATAGTTTTTTATCTTAACAGCTCCGCCCAGTGATTCTCTTATTGCAATAATTTCAGATGCTTGTAAATTAAGCATTCTGGCAACAAATAAGTTCATCATAAGGAGATAAAAGGTGACTGACCAGGTAGTTGAAACTAACGAAAAGCAAGATGCGTCGGCAAAAAATGGCGCTAAGATTAACTATGTACTTTACCTAGCGAGCATTATTTTAGGTATTACAGGTTTGATCGGCGTGATCATGGCATATGTTAATAAAAAAGATGCACCAGAATGGCTACAAACACATTATCAGTATCAAATCCGTACGTTCTGGATTGGTTTATTGTATGTTGTGATTGGAACAATTCTTTCTGTTGTTGTAATCGGTTTCGCAATCATTCTATTTTATCTTGTTTGGCTAATTGTACGTTGTGTTAAAGGGCTTAAAGCGCTGGACAAAAACGAGCCAATCGAGAATCCAACATCTTGGATGTTCTAAGCAGTTGATTTGAGATGTAGAAGGGCGCCTAACGGCGCCCTTTTTGTTTTTCTAGCGGTTTAGAAGCCTATGATAGTTATTCGCCCCTGAGCCAAAGGGAGAATTTGTATCGAGATATCAAGCCGCCTATTAGCGGGCGTCTTGTAGAGATTTTCTAATTTGGGAAAGGATTGGTCGATAAAGTTAGTATTTTTTAAGCGTAAACTTTTTCGGCTTTGGTGATCAAGAAATGCCACAGCGACCTTTTGCAGAATCTGTTGACTGGTTTCCATCACATACTTACTTGGGCGTTTGGTTTTAATAACGCGTTGAATATGTCCATTTGTTACGTTTGGGTTGCTTTTTGCCAAGGTACACGCGGCATAAATATCGAGTAAGGCCACTGAACGTACTTTTTGTGTTTCACAGTCTTCAAACACCGCCATAATGCAGGGCAGTTTAGATTCATCAAATACCTGTGCTTTGATAGTGTTTATTGTTAATTCTGAAGATGTGAGCTTTACCAAGCTTTTTTCGAGTTGATCAAGGTTAGGCAGTGCCAGTCCTTCTGAAAGTTCTTCTATCTCGTCGAGTATAATCTCGCTTTGCTCCGCGCCTTGCACTAAAGGCAGTAATTTTTCGTAAAGCTCTTGGTCATCAAATGGCTTGCTGAGTACAAAATCAGCTCCCGCTTTTTGTGCTTGTTCGAGTTGCTTTGTATCGTCGATGGTGGTGATCATACCGATTTGCGTATTTAACTGCTTCTTACGAATCGCCTTTATTAATGCGATTCCGCTGAGCTCCGGCATATTCCAATCAGTCAGTAAAATATGAGGTTGCCATTGCCCAATGATGGCAAGTGCATCAATCGGATTATTTGTTTTTTTTATTGAAAGATGACGATAACCAAAACCTTCAAGCGAGCGTCTTACAATTTCAAGGGTCGCTTTGCTATCGTCTACAACAAGTATTCTCAAAATTAACATCTGCAATTGTAGATAATTCATTCAGTATAGTCGCAAAAAATAATCAAGACTATACTTAACTTGTTGTCTTGCTGGAGAAGTTATGAATATCCCAGGTTTAACCTCATTCAAAGTTTTAGAAATACTCGCGCTGGACCTAGGCTTGCTTATTCTTTTGGGTTGGTTTGTCATTTTATGGCTGATCCTTCGAGAGTTTAGAAAATTCGCACATAAAGCGGGTGGTAATGGTTCTCATATCGACGATAAATTGATTGCAGAATATCAAGATTCAATTGAGATGGCGCTCAATTACAGCGCTGATAACCGCGATACGCTCGATGCACTAATTCGTGTACAACAAGGGCTAGAAAATCAACTTGCTAATATTAAAGCATCGACGTCAGATCACATCAGTAAAGAAGAAAAAGCATCAATGGATGATTTGAATGCGCGTTTAAAAAAAGCCCATAAATTAATTCATAAGCTGAAAGGTGATTTAGACTCCAGTGTGAAAAAGCTAAAAATTACCCGCGAAAAACTTTACTCTCAGTACGACACAGTTGAGCGTTTAACCAAAGAAAACAAAAAAATCAGCGAGCAGTTTGAACAGTTAGAACGAGAATACGTGCAATTAACATCAAACCCCTCAACAACTTCAAGTAGTGACGAAAATAACAATTTAAAAAGAGCGCTGCAGCAATACAAAAAGCAAATGACCGAACAAGATCAAGTTATTCAGCAGTTAATGGCGCAAGGTGCGGATAATACTGATGCAGGTGAAGCAAAAAAGTTACAGCAAAAATTGTTAGAAGCGGAAGAACGACTAACACATCTAGTAAAAGAAAAAGACTTTGTAGAGAAGAAATTTCTCGACTTGCTACAACAAGTCGAGAAAAAGTAACTTATATAATATTGCGCTGTTTTAGTTCAGCAATTATTTGCTTAACTGAATCAGCAACTGTATTTGCGCCTGTATCCAGTGATATCTCAGGTGACTCTGGTGCTTCATAGGTTGAATCGATACCGGTGAAGTTTTTAATCTCACCTGCACGCGCTTTTTTGTAAAGACCTTTCGGATCGCGCGTTTCACACACTGCTAACGGGGTATCTAGGAATACTTCAATAAACTCACCGTCATCTACTAGCTCGCGTACCATTTTGCGTTCAGCCTGAAATGGTGAGATAAACGCACTCAGTACTACAAGACCTGCATCGACCATTAACTTAGCAACTTCACCCACGCGGCGAATATTTTCTTGGCGATCTTCATCGCTAAATCCTAAATCACCACAAAGACCATGACGCACATTGTCGCCATCGAGCAAGTATGTGTGTACTCCCATTTCATGAAGTACCGTTTCAAGGGCATTAGCAACGGTGCTTTTCCCTGAACCTGAAAGACCTGTGAACCATAAAATGCATGGCTTATGGCCTTTTTGCGCTACGCGGTTTGATTTCTCAACATGGTAGTTGTGCCAAACGATATTTTCGTCACTCATAATGGGTTCTACAATCCGTTAATTAAAATGGAAAAACAATAGGTATAAAGATCAGTGCCGTAATGGAGTAAACCAGCGACATTGGAATGCCAACTTTAATGTAATCTTTAACTTGATAATTGCCTGCACTGTACACCATTAGATTTGTTTGATAACCAAACGGTGAAATAAAGCTAGCTGATGCGCCAAACGCTACAGCCATTATAAATGGCAGAGGGCTCACGCCAAAGCCAATTGCTAATGAGTAGGCGATAGGGAACGACAGTGCAGCTGCTGCATTATTGGTAATAAGTTCAGTACACAGTAGGGTTAGTAAGAATATAACCACAAGCGCCGTATACGGGCCAAATTGACCAACTAAACTTAATACAAACTCTGATATTTGCGTCGCCACGCCGGTATCGATCATCAATTTAGCAAGACCAATGGCACTGCCGACGATAACAACTAACTCTATTGGAAAACGACGTTTTATTTCACTGACCGAGACTACGCCCCACAACATAAAGCCTATGAGTAGTACAATGAGGCCTTTTACCAGCGGTACTATGTCGAAAATACTTAGACCAATTACCGCAATAAAACCCGCAAATACACAGTGAGACTGTTTTTCATCGAGGTGGCTTTGTAAGTCGAGTCCTGAGATATAAACGAATTCGCGTTTGAGCTTTTTGTTTGATTGGAAGTCGCTGCTTGGCGCTAAAATAAGGCTGTCGCCAGCTTGTAATTGAATATTGGCGAAGCTTCCTTCTAAGCGACTATGGCCGCGACGTATAGCCACTACTGCTGCTTTAAACTCCTTACGGAAGTTAGCATCTTTAAGAGTTTGTCCAACCAACGAACTGCTATGACTTATAACCACTTCAACAAAGTGTTCAACTGCCATTTCGTGTTTATCATGGATAACTTCTAATCCGTCAAACTGTTTTAATAACGGCACCGATTTTAAATCACCTGAAAACAGTAAAATATCACCGGCTTTAATTGCTTGCTTTGGCGTTACTGCGGCAATGCGTTTTTCACCGCGTATAATCTCGGCTAAGAAAATATCTTTTAATTCACGTAAACCGTTCTCTTCAACCGTTTTGCCAATTAATTTAGAGCTGGCCTTTACTTTACCTTCGAGGTAAAACGGTGTGACTTCATCGTCGGCTTCTTGATAATTGGGCAGAAATTTTAATAACAGTAAAATTGCAATTAAACCAGCACTTAAAACCGCCAAACCAACCAAGGTGAAGTCAAAAAAGCCGAGAGGCTCCATACCAGCTTCAACTGCAAAGCCATTGACAATAAGGTTAGTTGAAGTACCAATTAAAGTGAGTGTGCCACCTAGTATTGCCGTATACGACAAAGGCAACAATAGCTTTGACGGGGCATGGGTTTTGTTTTCTTTTACTGCCGAAATGAGGCTTGCTACCACAGCAGTATTGTTGGTAAATGACGATAAAAAGGCGGTTGATAAGCCTAACTTAGTGACTGACTTTGATAAGCTTCCTTTTGCTAAGGAAGTTGACAGTTTACGAACAAACGCGGTTTTTTCGATGCCAATACTTATTAAAATCAACAACACAAGTGTAATAAGGGATGGGTTAGTGAAGTTAATTAGCACGCCTTCTAAATTTATCAGACCTGCTAAATAACTCACACTAATTGCACCAGCAAAAACCCACGCAGGTTTTAGTCGCGTGCCAAATAGGCAGGCGACTAAAACGAACATAATAAGGCTAAGGCTGACTTGCTGATACATACTTATAGCTTTGAAATATCAATTGCTTGCCAGTGAGGGAAGTGTTTACGCACTAATGCATTAAACTCAACTTCAAAGGCACTAAAATTAGATGGTGCTTGTTGTGTATCGGCAGTGTCAAGTACTTGTTCAATCATACCTGCTGCAACGGTTAAGTTTGACAGGCGATCAATCAAGATAAATGAGCCTGTTTCACGGTTTGCTGCGTAAGCATCAGCGAGCACCTGTTCATCGACTTCAATTGTAACAATCGCGATTTCGTTCAGCTGTAAGCTGTCTGCCTGACCGTGCGCTAAGGTGTTAACGTCGATAGTGTGATCAATCGCAACCACTTTCGCAGTTGTTTTCTTAGTTGCCAACTTAACATTATATTCTTTGCCTAGCACTAACGGTGCTTCGTGCATCCATACTAGCTTAGCTTGCAAGCGGTTTGAAATTTTAGCTGCACTATTAGCTGGTACAATAACATCACCACGGCTAATATCGATTTCGTCATTAAGTGTTAATGTAACTGCTTGTCCGGCTTCTGCGCGCTCTAAATTACCATCAAAGGTTACGATTTCTTTTACCGTAGACGTTTTGCCTGAAGGCAGTGCTTTTACTGTTTCACCTACCGTTAATTCACCCGCAACTAAAGTACCTTGGAAACCACGGAAATTCAGGTTAGGGCGTGTAACTAGTTGTATTGGTAAACGTGCTTCAAACTCGGTATTAGCCGCTGCCGCAGGCGAGTTTTCAAGTAACTCAAGTAGCGGGGCTCCTGTGTAATATGGTGTTTTTTCTGAGCGTGTTACAACGTTATCGCCTTTTAAGGCAGACATTGGAATAAAACGAATGTCTTCAACATTAAGTTGCTCAGCAAAGTCTAAATAGTCTTGCTGAATTTTGTTGTAAACGGCTTCATCAAAATCCACGATATCCATTTTGTTGATCGCTACAACAAACTGTTTAATACCCAGTGAATCACAAATAAAGCTATGACGTTTGGTTTGCACTTGCACACCGTAGCGGGCGTCTACCAGAATAATTGCTAAATCAGCTGTCGATGCACCTGTTACCATGTTGCGCGTGTACTGTTCGTGCCCTGGTGTATCAGCAATAATAAACTTACGCTTATTGGTTGAGAAATAACGGTAAGCAACGTCAATTGTGATACCTTGCTCGCGCTCTGCTTGCAGGCCATCAACGAGTAGTGCTAAGTCTAGTTCTTCACCCGCATTACCTACTTTTTCGTTATCTTTATGAAGTGCCGCTAGCTGATCTTCATAAATTTGGTGGCTGTCGTGTAACAAACGACCAATCAGTGTTGATTTACCGTCATCTACGCTACCACAGGTTAATAAACGCAATAAGCTTTTGTCTTGTTGACGCGACAGGTATTGCTCGATACCTAATTCTCTTACTTCATTTGCTGTCGACATTAGAAATAGCCCTCACGTTTTTTCTTTTCCATAGAACCCGACGAATCGTGGTCAATTGCACGGCCTTCGCGCTCAGATGATGTTGATAACAACATTTCTTCAATGATGCCGGTTAAGGTATTTGCTTCAGACTCAACTGCGCCTGTTAGTGGGTAACAGCCTAAGGTACGGAAACGTACAGAGCGTAGCTCTGGCTCTTCGCCTTCACGTAGTGGCATACGTTCGTCATCAACCATGATAAGTAAACCATCGCGCTCAACAACAGGGCGTTTGTCTGATAAGTAAAGCGGCACAATTTCGATGTTTTCTTGGTAGATATATTGCCAAATATCAAGCTCAGTCCAGTTTGATAGTGGGAATACACGAATGCTTTCACCAGGGTTTACTTGACCGTTATAGTTGCTCCACAGCTCTGGGCGTTGGTTTTTAGGATCCCAGCGGTGATTTTTATCACGGAACGAATATACACGCTCTTTTGCCCGTGATTTTTCTTCATCACGACGCGCACCACCAAATGCCGCATCAAAGCCATACTTATCAAGCGCTTGTTTTAAGCCTTGAGTCTTCATAATGTCAGTATGCTTAGACGAACCATGGGTAAATGGACCAACACCCATAGCAATCCCTTCTGGGTTTTTATGCACAATTAGTTCAAAATCGTATTCTTTTGCTAAGCGGTCACGAAACTCGATCATTTCGCGAAATTTCCAATCGGTATCTACATGTAGCAGTGGAAAAGGAATTTTGCCTGGGTAAAAAGCCTTGCGCGCTAAGTGCAATAACACCGATGAGTCTTTACCAATTGAGTAAAGCATCACAGGGTTTTCAAACTCAGCCGCAACCTCGCGGATAATTTGAATACTTTCAGCTTCGAGTTGCTGAAGATGGGTTAATGCCATGATTTTGTCCTAAAACGTAAAGTTAATTCTAAATTCTTTATGCCGCATTGGTGAGCAGCTGGCTGCTCGACAAATGTGGCTGTTGTGAATTACCAAACCAAGCAAGCTCTTTGCTAAGGTTAGCTACTTCACCAATAATGAGTAATGCTGGCGATTTAATTTGCTCGCGTTCAATTAAACTTGCCAAGTCATTGAGTTCACCTGTTATCACACGCTGTTCTTTACGTGTGCCATTCTCAATAATCGCTACAGGTGTCTCAGGTGCGCGCCCATATTCAATCAGTTTTGCTTGAATATGCGGCGATTTTATCACACCCATATAAACAGCGAGAGTTTGATTTGCTTTAGCCAGAGATTGCCAATCAAGTTCTTGACCCTCTTTTTTACAATGGCCTGTGACAAATTGAATTGCCTGCGCATAATCTCTGTGTGTTAACGGAATACCCGCATAAGCAGAACAACCTGCTGCAGCTGTAATGCCTGGTACAATTTGAAACGCTATATTATGCTTAGCAAGTTCTTGTATTTCTTCACCGCCGCGACCATAGATAAACGGGTCACCGCCTTTTAAACGGCATACTGTATTACCTTGCTTTGCAAGCTCAACCAAGATTTGGTTGATTTCATCTTGCGGCACACTATGATTGCCTGCGCGTTTGCCAACACATATGAGCTCTGCATCTTTTCGCACCAAAGTCATGATTTCCTCAGATACCAGGTAATCATACACGATAACATCTGCGGTTTGCATTACTTGCAGAGCTTTAATTGTTAAAAGCTCTGGATCACCAGGACCTGCACCTACCACATATACTCCACCATTCAACTGGTTGTCACCAGCTAAGATGTTTTCAAAGGTTTGTTCTGCAGCAGCAATATCTCCTTTTGCTACTTGCGCTACTGCATCTGACGTAAATGCTTTTTCCCAAAACATGCGGCGTTTGCTAAAGCTATCTAACTGGCTTTTTACTTTATCGCGGAAGTTACCCGCAAGCTGTGCTAATGGGCCAATATGTTGTGGAATTATGGTTTCAAGCTTTTCACGTAAGCGACGCGCAAGCACCGGCGCTTTGCCTGCGCTCGAAATTGCGATGGTGATTGGGCTGCGATCCACAATTGATGGAAAAATAAAGCTGCATTTAGGTTGGTCATCAACCACATTTACAAAAATATTCTTTGCTTCTGCGGCATCAAAAACGGCTTTGTTAACAGCTTCAAGGTCGGTCGCCGCAATCACTAAGCTTTGATTTGTAATATGTTGCTCAGTAAAGTAATCGTGGATAAGAGTTACTTTTTTATCGTTACTAAGCGCTATTAACTCCGCACAAAACTCAGGCGCAACAAGGGTAATGCTGGCGTTAGCCTGCAGCATAGCTTGGCATTTGCGATGTGCTACATCACCACCACCAACAATTAATACAGGCTTATTTTCAAGCTTGGTAAAAATTGGAAAATAGTCCACGTGTTGTCCCCTAAGAAAGCGATAATTTTGCGCTGTGTTATCAGGCTGATTGCGTTACAGGCAAAGATTTAGCATGGAGCATAGAGAAGAGCTTAGAAAGAAAAAAATAATTTTAAATCTAGCTATATTCTTTTTAGTTATATATCGACTTTAATTTTGGTTTAAGTAAGTAAAAACAAGGGGGTTAATTAAAAACGTTGTGTTTAGTAGCGATTAGCCATTATAGTTATTAGATATAAATTTTTATTTTGAGCTGAGACAGCGATGTTGCAAGTGATTTATTTATGCCTATTTGCCTGTTTTGGCGCAACGGCAACCTGTTTTTTGCAGTTTATGTATTTCTATTGGATTAAGCGAGAAATGAAGTTGGTTTATTTGCAGCGCGCAGGCGGAGGCCTTGTGCTTGCTATACTCTGCTATGGTTTTATTATGGTGCTGCATTAGGGGTTATTAAATTGTGCTGCGCGGCGATAACTTTGCTGGGAAAAATAAAAAAGGGCGTTAAGCGCCCTTTTCTGTTTGTTTAATCTAATCTTTTTCGTTTAACCAAATTGCAGCTTTCTTAGCGAAGTAGGTTAAAATGCCATCGGCACCAGCGCGTTTAAAAGCAAGTAATGACTCCATAACGATTGGTTTTTCAGCTAACCAACCATTTTCGATTGCCGCCATGTGCATCGCGTATTCACCGCTTACTTGGTATGCAAAGGTTGGTACGCCAAATTCATCTTTTACGCGGCGTACCACGTCAAGGTAAGGCATGCCAGGTTTTACCATCACCATGTCTGCACCTTCTTGCAGATCTAATGCGACTTCACGTAGTGCCTCGTCTGAATTAGCAGGATCCATTTGGTAGGTCTTTTTATCAGCACCTTTTAAATTACCAGCAGAACCGACCGCATCTCTAAATGGACCATAGTAGCTCGAAGCATATTTCGCCGAATAAGACATAATGCGTGTGTTGATAAAACCGGCATCTTCCAATGCTTCACGAATCGCACCAATGCGGCCGTCCATCATATCTGATGGCGCCACAACATCTGCTCCTGCCTCAGCATGAGACAGTGCTTGCTTAACTAGAATGTCTGTTGTGATGTCGTTTAGTACGTAACCGTCTTCATCAATAATGCCGTCTTGGCCGTGAACCGTAAATGGGTCGAGTGCAACATCAGTAATGACGCCCATCTCTGGCACTGCTTGCTTGAGTGCTTTAACGGTACGCTGAGCTAGTCCTTCAGGGTTGTACGCTTCTTCTGCTTCAAGTGATTTTTTATCTGCTGGCGTCACTGGAAAAATTGCGATTGCAGGTACACCAAGTGCAGCAAGTTCTTTTGCCTCTTCAATAAGTAAATCTATTGAAAGACGTTCAATTCCTGGCATAGAATCAATTTTTTCACGACGATTTTTACCCTCTAATACAAATACTGGATAAATTAAATCGGCCGTTGTAAGTACGCTTTCTTGCATTAATTTGCGTGAGAAAGGGTCTTTACGCATACGACGCATGCGTGAATAGGGGAATAAATCTAAACCTGATTGGGCCATTATAACTCCTCGGGGTCTTTGGGTGACTGGGTTGAATCGGCAATAAGAACACGATTTCGACCTTGCTGCTTGGCGCTATAGAGTGCCTTATCTGCCCAGTCGGTATATTGATTTGGATCTAAGCTTGCATCGGCAACCTTGCTAAATATGCCGGCGCTAATCGTCAGTTTTACATCACCAGAGCTGGTTTTTATCGCATGTTTTGCAATATTTTGACGAATGGTTTCAGATACTAACTTAGCACCTTGGCTATCGGTATTTGGTAAAATCAGGGCAAATTCTTCACCGCCATAGCGACATGCGATATCAGATGGACGACGCAATGCCCCTTTGATACTCGCTGCAACATACTTAATCGCTTCATCACCCGCTAAATGACCATACTCGTCGTTGATCGGTTTGAAATGGTCGATATCCAACATTACTACAGCCAAAGGTGTTTGTTCACGGCGAGAGCGACGAAACTCCATGGTGATTTTCTTATCAAAATGACGGCGATTACGCAGCCCAGTTAATGCATCAAGTGTATTTAGTTCTTCGAGCTCAAGGTTCTTTTCTTGTAGTTCTCTAAGGGTCACTTCTAGCTCAAAAGTACGCTGCTGTATTTTACTTTCTAATTCTTCTTGGTGTAACTCTTGTAAGCGGATCGTTTCACTCTGAATGGCTTCGTTAGCTTCTGCTTCTGCAAGGCGTTTTTGTTGCTGACTTACCTTAATATCACGCTGTTGAATATATTGGCTAATTGCAATTAATGTAAGAGCAATACAGCTAATTAGGTAGCTTACACCAAACACCACCATAAGCTGGCTAAAGTAGATACTGTAAGAAAAGAGCAATGCACCTTTATACAAAAGGGTGATTAGCAGCGGTAAAATGCACACTACAAGTAATTGTGCCTTGGTGTCTTTTTTCTGCGCGCGAATGCCAGTTACTAGTAACAAAATAAGCACATGAATAAGCGCAAAAATAACCGCCACAGTAAGGGCTATGGTGTAGCTTAAAAAAGGTGCTATAACTACTAAAGCTAAGCTGATACCAAGCGTAATGCGCAAACAGGCAACGTGTGGCTTTGCAAGGCTATGTAGCCCTAATATTCGTTCGGTAAGAATGTTTAGTGGGACGAGCACAAAGATGGTTAACGCCGGAATAATGGTATGAATTAACCAAAAGCTTTGGTCAGAAATATAGCGATAAACGTAGCCGAGTAGCCACGCAAATAAAAACCAAACGCAAATATTAAACACTGCTGCAAGGGCAAAGCTTTGCTTTTTAGTAATTAAAAACAGCACAGATAAAATCAGAGATGATGCAAACATCACTCCTAATATCAGCCCCATAATGAGGTTGAACTTGGCTTTTTTCTCAATGTACTTATCGTGCTGCCAAAGCGATAAGTTAAGCTTCATTACGCCTGCTGTTTCAGCTTTTATATAGTATTCATAATGTGTATTTGGTGACAGACTGAGTTTAAATATCTGATCAGCATCTTTTAAATAGCGCGTTTTAATCGGCATGCTATCACCAAGTGTAAGCTGGGTTTGCGTTAAGTTATTGCCTTTTTGATATAACGTGAGCTTATCGATATGAACAAATGCGTTAAACAAAAAGAGCTCTTGCTGCATCTGTGTATTATTATTTATCTTAAATTTCAGCCAAACAGGCGAATTACCCAGTCCAAGGTTGACTTGTCCTGATTCAACACGTTGCCAGGTATTTACTGGGATTTTCTCAGGAGAGTCACTTGGTACTAGGCTGTAGTCAAATACTAACTGCGTATATCTGTTTAATTTAGTATTTAAGGTATTTGCTTGCAGTGCACATGAGAATAACAGGCAGATAAACAAGATCAGTCGCATGCACTCACTTCCAAAGCAAAGAGCTTATGCGCATTATTAAATGCTGCATCAGCGACTTCTTCTACAGGTAACCCATACAACTCAGCAGCTTGCGCAACAACATGTGTAATATGCATTGGTTCACAGCGGCGAGATTTTGGTTTTGGTTTAATATTGCGTGGCAGCAAATACGGTGCATCGGTTTCAAACAACAGCTTGTCGAGCGGAATTCGTGGCAATAATTGACGCAACGTATCTCCACGGCGTTCATCGCACAGCCAACCCGTAATGCCAATATAAAAACCAAGTTCTAAGTAGGCCTCTAACGCTTGCTCACTGTCAGTAAAACAATGCACAACGCCTGGTACTTCAGCTTCTTTTACTATTGCTAAAAAGTCTTGGTGCGCATCACGCTGATGCATATAAAGCGGTTTATTAAGTTTATTTGCCAGTGCCACTTGCGCGGCAAATACTTCGCGCTGTTTGTCGCGTGGTGAAAAGTCCCGATTATAATCGAGGCCACATTCACCAATTGCAACCACGGCGCTATCACTTGCCAGTGACGCGATGGTTTCGCAATAATTGCCTTGTGCTGTTTTCGCATCATGCGGGTGAATCCCCGCACTTGCTGTTAGATTAAAGGTGTGGGCGAGCGCAATAGCTTGGCGGCTATCATCAATGTTTGATCCAATTAGCAGTATATTTTCAACGCCTGCAGATTGTGCACGGCAAACTACATCTGCTCTGTCTTTGGCAAATTGCTCGCTGCTAAGGTTTACACCGATATCAAAGTAACGCATACGACTATTTACGTTTTACTTTAATGCCTCTGTTTCTACCCTTAACTTTCATCGTAAATGAATTAAACATGCCGCGAGAAACGATAACTGTCTCACCTTCTTTAACCGTAAAGTAATCAGAGCCAATCTGGTGCCAAACATGGCCATTCTCCAACGTTATCATAAGCTCGCCGTGTGGTTTTTTCTTAACGTCAACTACAACAGAAGTTATTTCATCCGCCTCTTTCTTTACATTTTTATGCTCAAGGCCAAAATCGTCTTTTGCTGTTTGTGGTTTTGCTTTGTTGTTTACTGCTTGCGCAGGTTTAGCTTTTTTATTGTTATTCGCTTTTGCTGCTGTAAGCTCTTTTCCTGCAACAACTTGGTCATAACACTGCAAGCGCTGAAAATCATTTTCGATAAAACTACATGCTTTTAATGCCTGTGTATTAATTTCTTGTGCACTTAGTGGCAAAGTAAGTAGTGAGAATAAAACAATAGATAACTTTTTCATTTTAGTTTTTAGCCTCTTCAGGGTCTGTGTTCTTTTGATAAAATCCTGCTAGCAGTAAGCCTAACTCAAAAAGGGCTAGCATGGGAATAGCCAACAATGTTTGCGATAAAACATCTGGTGGCGTTAAGAACATCGCAACAACAAATGCGCCAACGACAACATAAGGTCGCTTTTCTTTTAGTTTTTCTTTTGTTGTCGCACCGCTCCAACACAGCAGCATAATTGCGACAGGAATTTCAAATGCAATACCAAACGCGAAGAATAGCTTTAAGACAAAGCTCAAATAACTGCTGATATCGGGTGTAATGGTCATTACTTCAGGGCCAATACCAGTGAAGAATCCTAATACAATCGGCATTACAAGGTAATAACAAAAGGCAATGCCGCCATAAAATAAAATTACTGAGGCTGCCAGGATTGGAATTAGCGCGCGCTTTTCATTTTGATACAAGCCGGGCGCAATAAACCCCCAAATTTGATGCAAAATAAACGGGAAGGCTAAAAACAACGCAGCGAACAATGTGAGCTTGAATGGCGCAAAAAACGGCGCCGTAACATCGGTTGCGATCATGCTCGCATTTTCGGGTAAGTGTGAAATAAGCGGTGTTGCGACAAATTCATAAATATCATTAGCAAAATAAACCAATGCTAAAAATATTAACAAAATGGATGCGAGTGCTCGCATTAGTCGGTTGCGTAATTCTACTAGGTGACTAATAAAGGTTGGCGCTGGTTCAGCGTTACTTTGGTTGTTGGTCATTATTGCTGTTCTGCGCTTGCTCTGTATTTTGTTTGGTATTTTTGTAACTGTGAGTTACCGATTGCGCCGCTTCTGAAAGTTCAGTAACCGAGCGTTTTAGCTCTGGCGACAGGTTATCCATACCTTGTTGTTCTGCTTTCTTTAAGTTTTGGTGCAATTCATGAACGCGCAGTTCTTCATTAATTTCAGCCTGTACATTTGTTGCCATTTGTTTGACCGTTTTTATCCAGCGTGCAACTGAGCGTACCGCAGTGGGTAAGCGTTCAGGGCCGAGTACAATTAGACCTACAACTAAAACAACAAATAGCTCCCAAAAGCCCATTATTTAAACCTTATCGTGCTTTTTTTCGCTGTCGGTAACTTTATCGCTTTCGCTTTTGTTTTGAATTGCGTCAGATTGTTTGTCTTCATCTGATACTGCTTTTTTAAACCCTTTAACAGCGCCACCTAAATCACTACCAATACCACGCAGTTTTTTAGTACCAAACAGTAATACGATAATTGCCAAGATAATAAGTAGCTGCCAAATGCTAATACCACCAATACCCATAATATGTTCTCCAAATCAGTAGATGGTTAAATTATACCTAATGATTGCCTGAATGTCGCAAAGCTCGCCAAGCGCTCACTGTTGCAGCCGTAAACAGTGCAGCAGCAGGAATAATGAAATTAGTAACAAAAAATACTGTGCCAGTTAATGTGAATGTCATGGCAAATATTGCCCAGACTATAGCACGATTAGATTGTTGTATTGTGACGTTTGCACTCGAATTAGTGTGTTGTTTAAGTGCTTTGTAGAGTAAATCTGGCATTTCAGGCAGTTTTTCACCCCAAAATGGCAGATTTTCTTTAATTTGTGATAATACCGCTTTCGGGCCAATTTGCTGTTTTACCCATTCTTCTAAGAATGGTTTGGCGGTTTTCCAAAGATCAAGTTGCGGATAAAGCTGACGGCCCAGCCCTTCAATATAAAGTAAGGTTTTTTGCAGTAACACAAGCTGTGGCTGCACTTCCATATTAAAGCGTCTAGCGGTATTAAACAGGTTTACCAGCACTTGGCCAAATGATATTTCGGCTAGAGGTTTTTGGAATATAGGTTCGCAAACTGTGCGAATTGCAAACTCAAACTCTTCAACATTTGTATCGGCCGGCACCCAGCCTGAATCAACATGTAGCTCTGCAACTTTGCGATAGTCGCGGTTAAAGAATGCAATAAAGTTTTCGGCTAGATAGCGTTTATCTTCTTTATTGAGCGTACCGACGATACCGCAGTCTATACCAATATACATTGGATTTTCAGGGTGCTCTCGCGATACAAAAATATTGCCAGGGTGCATATCAGCATGGAAAAAGCTGTCGCGGAACACTTGGGTAAAGAAGACTTCAACACCGCGTTCGGCAAGTAGCTGTAAATTAGTGTTTTGTGCTTCTAGCGCTTCAATATCTGATACTGGAATGCCATAAATGCGTTCCATAACAAGCACATTTTTGCGGCTTAAGTCGCTATAAACGTACGGAATATAAAGACTATCTGAATCTTCAAAATTACGTTTAAGCTGAATCGCATTCGCCCCTTCACGCTGTAAGTCGAGTTCATCTAACAAGGTTTTGCGATACTCGTTAATGACTTCCACAGGGCGCAATCGTTTGCCATCAGGCATAAATTGACTGACTAATTTGGCCAGTTGCGTCATTAGCTTAAGATCAGAGTAAATGGCGTCTTCAATGTCAGGGCGAATAACTTTAATCACAACTTCGTGTAATTCATCTACGTGTTTTAGTTGTGCAGTATGAACTTGTGCAATAGATGCTGACGCCAGAGGTGTTTGTTCAAACTGTTCAAATAGCTGATGAATATCATCAAGTTCTAGTGCTTGTTCAATTAACTGTTGCGCTTGTTTGCCGTCGAATGGCGCGACATTATCTTGTAATAAACTAAGCTCTTTCGCGATATCAGGTGGTAATAGATCACGACGAGTTGATAGCATTTGGCCAAATTTAACCCATACAGGCCCCAAT
This sequence comes from Pseudoalteromonas sp. P1-9, assembly GCF_001399975.1. GTDB lineage: Bacteria > Pseudomonadota > Gammaproteobacteria > Enterobacterales > Alteromonadaceae > Pseudoalteromonas. The sequence continues at coordinate 212,255 of NZ_LKBD01000002.1, read as the reverse complement.
GACTCAAGGGCTAAACGCAAACGCTGACCGACACTTTTATCTTTGTGTTTATTGCCAAGCCAAAAAAAACAACTGCGCGCGAGTTTGCCATACCAAGGAAACAGGTGTGCCGGAATTAGTTCATCTAAACCATAGTTAAGAAAGGTTTTAATAATTTTATAAGCACGTGAAAAATGCACTAATTGAGCCCTTAAATTGCGTTACAAAGCTTATCTACGCGCTGCTCTAATTGCGCTAAACTTTGCTGTAATGAGCGACACTGCTGTTTAAATAATTGCGCTTCCAGTGGGTGAATAGACACTTTTAACTCATCTTGCAGTAAGCTGGTAAACGTTGTCTGTGATACCGCGCTTTGCTTTTTTGCGTTACTAATCGCGTGTTTAATGCCATTAACTAGCGTGTATGCCAGGCCATCGCCTAAATACGATGACAAATTATCAGCCCAGTCGATGTTCAGCGCGTTAAATGCTTTGCTATATTGTTGGGCTAGGTTTAAATCACCTTCAAGGTCGAGTCTACCGCTGCGAATTAGTTGGGTTACTTTTTCTGGCTGTTTGAGTTCAAGCAAGGTGCTTAAATCTGCGCGAATGAGGCAGTCGCTTTGGCTATCGCCTTTTGGTAAAACATGAAAGCGTTGACCATCAAACAACAGCCTAATAAATAACGAAATATCGGTAACGTCGATGGTAAGCTGTTTACGCGTTGCTGCATGTAACTCGGAGACAAACTGCCCATCAAGCTTGGTTAGTTGATTAAGCAGTTGCTCTATTGCGGCAGAAATTAGGCTCGACACCATAAGCTTAGAATTTAAACCCTTTATGAAGTGCCACAATACCACCGGTTAAGTTTTCGTAGCTAGTCATTTCAAAACCCACATCTTCCATCATTTGTTTAAGCGTTTCTTGATCTGGGTGCATGCGAATCGACTCAGCTAAATAGCGATATGATTCAGCATCGTTCGCAACTAACTTGCCCATATTCGGTAATAGGTTAAACGAGTAGAAATCGTAGGCTTTACTGAGTGGTTCGTGAATTGGCTTTGAAAACTCTAATACAAGCAAACGACCACCTGGCTTTAATACACGCTGCATTGACGCCAGAGCTTTGCTTTTATCGGTTACATTGCGAAGGCCAAAGGCAATTGTAATAAGGTCAAAGGTGTTGTCTGGAAATGGTAACGCTTCTGCGTTCATTTGCACGTATTCAATGTTGCCTACTTTACCTAGGTTACGTAGTTTTTCGCGACCGACTTTAAGCATTGAGTCGTTAATATCGCCTAATACTACTTGCCCTTCAGGACCAACGATATCGCTAAAACGCGCCGTTAAATCACCGGTGCCACCGGCTAAGTCAAGAATTGTTTGGCCAGTGCGAGCGCCCGAGCAAGCAATTGTGTGGCGTTTCCATAAACGGTGAATACCAAACGACATTAAATCGTTCATTACATCATATTTAGCTGCAACAGAATGGAATACATCGGCGACTAGGCCTTGCTTTTCTTCTCGTGCAACAGATTTGTAACCAAAGTCAGTTTGCTCGTCGTGTGGCTTCATTTTCAATCCTATGATTATTAACGCCCATAGTTTACTCGAATGGAATAAGAAATGACAATCATCAGCGTGCCTTAGCGCTTAAATTGGGCACTTTTATTGATCTCACACTAAACTGAAATAATAAAATAAAAATTAGTCAAAACAATCGATGACCCTGAAAACTTATTTTAATGTGATTATTGCTTTCATTATGGTCTCACTTTTTATTGTGATAACCAGTTTTACCGTGAGCAATAGCAAAGCATTTATGAAAAACCAGCTTGCTGAGCAAACTGAATTGTTGGGGTTAACGTTAGTGCAAAGTATTTCGCAGTCAGCGAATGCTAATCACCAGTTATTGACGGAGCAGGTTTCGCAGTTTAGCCGCTTACATCAATATGCTTATATTAGAGTTCAGCACCTTGATAAAACTTTTATAGAAAAGCGAGCAACGCAGCCATCGGCTATGCCGAAGTGGCTTGCGAATTACCTGTCTGTTTCTAGTCCATTGTTTCAACAAAGTTTCGCACTTGCGGAGCAAGAATACATGGTGCAATTGCAGCTACAGGCTTCGCCCGCGAATAACTATATCTATGGCTCATTTAAAGATGTGTGTGCGGTATTTACGTTTTTTATCTGTTTTGCTTGGTTTATTTTACACATTGCAATTCGCGCGCTAAAAGCCCCGATCGATGCTTTGCATCAACACACCAATAAACTTGCTAATAAAGAGTTTACCGAGGCACCTGAGATACAAAGTGTGTCTGAAATGAATGCGTTAATGTCGAGCCATAATCGCATGACAAATCAAGTGAAAGAATTGGTGAACGAGCTAACTCAGCGCTTGGAACATGCTAAAAACGCGTTGTACAGAGATGAGCTGACTCAACTCGGTAATCGCCGTTTGTTTTGCGCGCAATTTGAACAATTACTTAGTGATGAGAAAAACCAAAGCGGAGCACTTATATTAGTGCGCTTAAGTGAGTGGGAAACGGTGCGTCGTAAAGAGGGGTTTTCTGTAGCGCGGTCCTTTTTAGAAGATGTGATATACACATTGCAAACACATTCAAAGCAAGGTGTTAACGCGCGAATTTTTCGCTTAAACGATAATGAATTTGCGTGTGTTTTACAGCATGTTACACGAGACGAGCTAGTAAACGTTTTGAGCGATATGGCGTCGCACTTGGCTCGTTTACAAGGGCAATACCAGCAAAAGAAAGAAGTATTAGTGGGTGCTGTGTTATGGCAAAGCGGTGAGGCAATGCCTGAGGTTATGAAAGCGGCAGATGAAGCCGTATTAATCGCTGCGAAAGAACGCAGAAAATATCATTTATATGAACCGTCTCAACACATGAAAAAAGTATCTGATATGCTGGCGACACGTGAGCGTGTTTTAATGGCAATTAGTGAATCAACACTGGGCTTATCGCAGCATAGCGTGATGATGTCAGATCAAGTTAGTTTAATGTTTTCAGAAGTACTCACGAAAATCACCTTCCAAGATGAAGTGATCCCTACTTTATTGTTGCAATCAAAAGCCGAGCAATTTTCAGCAAGTGGCGAACTCGATAAGCGTATTTTTAATTTGATTAGAAGCTGGTATGTAAAAGGGCAGCTAGACTTGCCTGTGAGTATTAATGTATCGGTTCACAGTGTATTAGACGATACTTTTTATGCTTGGTTGACAGAACAAGCACATCAATTCGCTGATTTGTTTACATCAATAATTTGGGAATTTGATGAACAAATGCTGTCGCAAAGCCAGCTTGCGCCGCAGGTAATTTCTAAGTTACATAAATTGGGTTCTAAAGTTGCGATTGACCACTTTGGAACCGGAGACAATACATTACTCGCATTGAGAAAGTGGCCTGTTGATATTGTTAAGCTTGATGGTAGTTTTATTCGTGAGTTAGAGCAAAAACAAGATTCTTGGTACTTTCTTGAGAATATTATTAAATTGGCGCACAGCTTAGGAGTTGTTGTGGTATGCGAACAGCTTGAATCTGAAGAACAGGTCAAATGGGCGCAGCAGTTAGGTAGCGATGGCTTTCAAGGTTTTAAGCTCGCACTACCTCACGCGATTGGGTAACAACGCCCGTAATCATAACGCTGATTTTAAGTTAAATAGCCTACAACTATAAAACCTAATGAGTATTATAAAATACGTTATTTTTACCTTGAAGTTTGGCTCTTGCGACTGAATGTCTGGCGCTTGCCGTTAACTGCTTTAGATCTTGCTCTTTTTCTTTCATCTCGCTAATACCTAATGAGACGGTTAATGTCGGTAAGCGCTTACCACTGCGAGAGCTTATGAATTTTAGCTTTTCTACGCCAGAGCGCATACGCTCCGCGATTTCTTTTGCTGTTTGTACGTTAACGTCAGGCAGTAAAATCATAAATTCTTTGCCTTTAGTGCGCACAGGCAAGCCACTGTCTTGAACGTACGAACGAATTTTTTTGGCGACTTTACCAATTACAACATCACCTACCGCTTGACCATACTTCTCATTAAAGTCATTAAAGTCATCAATATCAATTGCTATGGCGCATAGCGATTTACCTTGTTCTACCCAAACCGCAGCTTTGTCTACCATATAAGTTTCTTTATATAGGCCGGTTAGCGGGTCAACATGGCGATGCTTTTCAATTTGTTGCAGTTGTTGCTGGCAATTTTTAAGCTCTTGTCTCGCTTGTAATAATGATTCATGCACGTGTTGTTGCGAACCTTTTAGCTCATAGCTCGCATCAATTAAGTCAGCAATAAGCTGTTTTGCTTCACTGATATCTGCATCGTCAATGGCAACTAAACTGCTATCCAATGTGGCGATATATTTGTTGACGCTATCACTACTTTTTTCAACTGAATTATCCATAATATCAATTGTTTCTGACACACCTTTAACAAGCTGCTTCTGGCTTGAATCGTGTTCAGATAAATAGCGGCTAAATAGGTTTTCTAGGGTGTAACTATCCAATTTTTCGTCGGCAGCAAGCAGTGCTTCAATTTCTTCGCACAGCGCATCATGAGATTTAGAGATATAGCTATAGATCGTATGATAATTGATCGGAATTGGTGGTAAGTTATACCTTTCTAAAAACCAGCAAACCTCCGTCATTTTTTGCTGTGCTTGTGCCATGGAATCATGGTACTTCATAAAATCCCAACCTCAGTGGTTAATTACTGCTTAAATATTCACCCTAAATTACTAGCAACCTTCATCCCTTGAAGTCCAAAGTAATTAGAAAACAATTTTTATCTTTTGGGAATAGGAAAAGTCTATTAATTATTAAAAAAAATCGCTTTTATTTAGCTTAAATTTAACTAGTGGCACTATGTGATTTTGGCGAGATGAGCCCAAAGGTGTGTAATTGCTGTATTTACTATATTGATTTTGTTGGGTTTAAGTGTATTTGAATTAAGTAATTTATGATTTTTTGCAATTATTTACTTACTTGGTCGCAAATTGGTTGAGATTAAAAATTGAATTTGCGTATGCTGAGTCAACTTTCTATTTTGGTTATTGTTTATGAAACCGTTCAATTTATCCTTAATTGCGCTGACATTATCTAGTACTTTATTGGTAGGCTGCCAATCAACTCCAAACATCACTTCGCCTAGTTCAACAAGTGTGCAAGCGCAGAGCGTGAGTGTTTTTGAAAACGTCGCGAATGACATTGTGGCATATCGTAAAAGTGTTGACCCGTATCAGCAAAAAGAGGGGATTAACGGTTATTTTCTACCAAATTTATCGCCTGAGTTTTTAGCTAATAATCACGCCAAGAATGTAGCGTTTCTAACACAATTAAACGCTATTGATGTGAGCGCGTTAGATGAACAAAACCGAATTAATCATGCGATTATTGTTTCTCAAGTACAAAACACGGTAGATGAGTATGACTTTAATGCACACTATATGCCGTTAACCTCTGAGTTTGGTTTTCACTCTGCATTGTCATTTATGGTATCGCGCAGCAGCTTTAAAACTGTTGAAGATTATCAGCTTTACTTAAAACGCCTTGCAGATGTACCGCGTTATTTTGAGCAGAATATAGCGTGGATGAAAAAGGGGGTTGCGATAGGACTAACTCAGCCAAAACCAGTGCTGTTAGGTTATGAGGACTCAATTAATGCGTTTATTGTAAAAAGCCCAGAACATTCGGAGTTCTATAAGCCATTTAAAAACAAGCCAGAGCACATTTCTGACGCTGATTTTGCAAAACTTAAAAAGCAAGCGCAATCGATTATAAGCAACAGCGTGATTCCATCGTATCAAAGTTATTTATCTTTCTTCGAAACCGAATATGCGCCGAATGCACGTGCCGAAATTGGTATTTCAACCACACCAAACGGCAGTGAGTTTTATCAAAATCGTGTTAAGCATTACACCACAACTGATATGACTGCCGAGCAGGTACACCAGCTGGGTTTAGCTGAAGTGAAGCGGGTTCGAGAAGAAATGCAGCAAATCATTGACTCAACAGGTTTTAAAGGTAGTTTTGCTGAGTTTGTGCAATTTTTACGAACTGATCCGCAATTTTACGCTAAATCGGCTGAGCAACTATTAAAAGAAGCTTCGTTTATAGCGAAAAAAGCAGATGCGCAGTTACCTAAATTTTTTAAATTGCTACCACGCACACCTTATGGCGTAGCGCCTGTACCAGACTCAATCGCGCCTAAATATACAACAGGTCGTTATGTCGGAGCGAACAAAGACACTGCGCCAGGATATTATTGGGTAAATACATATGGCTTAGATAAGCGTCCGCTTTATGTGTTAGAAGCATTAACATTGCACGAAGCTGTGCCGGGTCATCATCTACAAATATCACTCAATAAAGAATTAGAAAATGTGCCGGGTTATCGTCGTAGTCACTATATTTCAGCATTTGGCGAGGGATGGGGCTTATACTCTGAATACCTCGGCAAAGAAATGGGTTTTTACCAAGATGCCTACAGTGATTTTGGCCGTTTAACCTATGAAATGTGGCGTGCGGCACGCTTAGTTGTCGATACTGGTATGCATATGTTTGGTTGGAGCCGTGAGCGCGCAATGACCTTTATGCAGGATAACTCTGCGCTTTCGTTACACAATATTAAAACTGAAACAGATCGTTATATTTCGTGGCCTGGACAGGCGTTATCATACAAAATTGGAGAGCTAACCATTAAGCGCTTACGTAAAAAGACAGAGCAAGCGTTAGGTGCCGAGTTTGATATTAGAGAATTCCACTTTCAAATTTTGAAAAATGGTTCACTTCCACTGAATTTACTCGAAGAACAGATTGACGCATACATCGAAACGGCGAAAAAAGCGTAAGGGTGCATTGCTAAAATAAAGGCTGCTCCAAAGTCCCATGATTCTTATATTCGTGAGATGGTTTCGAAGCAGCCTACATAGCCCCCGACCTGTTATCGTGGTAGCTTCGCAATCATAGGAATGCTCCCTTAGACCGATAGCTTTGCGTCGTCAGCTTTCGCTAAGTTTGCCTTTGTCGAACTTAACAGTTCAAATTAAGTCTAGAACGGGTTTCATTATTTTGCCTATCAATTTGCTGTTTTTTTACTGCAATCTAAACTGAGATATTTTCACGTACTGCTTGCTCCACTTATTAGATGACGCTACAGTGCGTATCATTAGTAAAATAAATAATATTTATCATGAACTTAGTTATAAAGAAAATTCTAGTAGCTATTCGGCGCCATATTCACTACGTAAGTTGGACGTCGGTTGTTTCTTTGGTGGCAGCACATATGCTCTTAACTTGGGTGTGTTTATTTGCAGCGAAAGAAACAGAGTTATTAGCGATAAATCAATTTATTTATTACTACATAGTAACCACTTCGACAGTTGGATATGGTGATCTAAGTCCCAGCTCCGATTGGGGAAAACTATTTGTAGCCTTGGTGCAAATTCCTATTGGGTTAGCACTATTTGGTGTGGTGTTAGGTAAAGTTGGACAAAGTATTACGGGGTTAATCAAGGCATCTATGACGGGCGATAAAGATTATTCAGGGCAAAGCGAACATATTCTAATTTTTGGTTATCATCCTTCGCGCACACGTAAGATGATTAATTATATTTTGGCTGATAATAAGCGCCTTGAGCGACGAATTTTATTGGCCGTTGACGAGCAAATGACGCATCCGTTTTCAGATAACCCACATGTGGATTTTGTTCGCCTTTCAAGTTTCACTGATGTTGATGAACTTAAACGTGTGGCAATTGATGGTGCTGATAAAGTAATCGTTGATGGCAACGATGATGATCATACGTTTACTACAGCGTTGAAAATCAGTCGCTTAGTGCATTCATCTTGTCATATCAGCGCGTACTTTCTTGATGAAAGTAAAAGTGAGATGTTGCGAGAACACTGTAAAAACGTCGAATCTACGAGTTCGAAGTCGGTAGAAATTTTGGTTCGCTCGATGCAAGATCCAGGTTCAAGTCGTATTCAAGAAGAGCTGCTTTCAACGTTACATGGCGATACTCAGTTTAGTTTGGAAGTCGGTGACATTAAGCAAAATGTTAAATTTGAAGTGTTATTTTTCCACTTTAAAAAGCAGTTTGATGCGACCATTTTAGGTGTAGCGCATAACCGCATCGGTGAGGGATTAGACTTGAATCCGCCGCTAGAAATGGAAATAAAACAGGGCGATATTTTGCATTATATGTCAGTTGAGCGAGTGCTCAGTTATGAAGTCGATTGGCAATCGATGTAATTGTGTATTAAACAATGAATAAAAAGGCAACCTAGGTTGCCTTTTTTAGCGAATGCGAAAATGCGGCTCCATATCGACCTCACCAAGATAGTCGATCGTTGCATAGCTAGTATCACATCTTGCGAATGCTAGGTAGTTTTCTTCTAGTTTTCGCGCAAAAGCAAGTTGATAACCATAGCGATTTAATTTATTTAATTCGACTTTTTGGGCAAAACTTAAGTTGCTCCAAAAGGCATTTAAATCACCTTCTCCTTGCCTTCTCTCCGCTGTAGGCTTATTTGTTAAAGCAGACATAATCTTTCGCAATTAAAAGTTAGACAACTTATACTAAACTATTAAAAAGAATACTGTCTAGTCCGATCTGCTTACTTAGTATACTTGTAAATCGTGGTGCAACTTTATGATTGCAGCAGCGAGAAACATGCAAACGTCACTCTGGTAATCAATTCACTCTTTAAACAAACGCTTTGCTTGCTCGTTTGCGTGACTATTTAAGTAAATTGCTAGTGTATTTATCGAGTATATATTGCCACTCAGATTCCCGCACCGGTTGAATTGATAGTCGGCTGCCTTTTTGCACTAAATGCATATCTGCCAATTGATGATCAGCTTTAAGCTTAGTGAGTGAAATAATACGTAACTTTTCAACGAATTCTAATGTGACACTTATCCATCTTGGGTTATCGGGTGTTGCTTTAGCATCAAAGTATTTTGATTGCGCATCGAATTGAGAAGGATCGGCAAAGGCTGTTTTAATTACCTTAGCAATGCCAACAATGCCAGGTTGTTTACAGCTAGAGTGATAGATAAATACGAGGTCGCCTAACGCCACTTGGTCGCGTAGAAAGTTACGTGCTTGATAGTTGCGAATACCATCCCAAATCTCGTCATTTTTTGCTTTTAAATCGTCGATAGAAAATTCGTCAGGCTCTGTTTTAAATAACCAATACTGCATTACCTATTCTCGCTAATGTTAAAGTGACAGGTGTTTGCTATTATAGCAATACTAGGAAATTACGAAATAGTGTTATGAGTCAGGTACTAAACGATCTTTTAGCATTGCTGAAGTTAGAAAAAATAGAACAGGGGCTGTACCGTGGCCCTAGCCAAGATCTTGGTTTTAAAGCTGCTTTTGGTGGTCAAGTTATGGGACAAGCGCTATCTGCTGCAAAAGAAACCGTTGCAGAAGATAGGCAAGTGCACTCGCTGCACTCATACTTTTTAAGGCCTGGCGATGTTGATCACCCGATTGTTTATGATGTAGAGAACATTCGTGATGGCCGCAGTTTTAGCACCCGCAGAGTTAAAGCGATTCAATTTGGTAAGCCGATATTTTATATGACTGCTTCTTTTCAAGTGGATGAAGAGGGGGTGACTCACCAAGCGGCGATGCCTAATGTACCAGGCCCTGAAAAGCTGCCATCCTCATTGGATGTTTATCGCGAACACAAAGAACTGATCCCGGAAAAAATTCGCAATAAAATTATTTGTGACAAGCCAATTGAAATGCGACCGGTTAATTTTCAAAATCCGTTTAAGCCAGAAGTAACCCTTGCTGAGCGCTATGTATGGTTTAAGGCTAATGGTGATATGCCAAATGACCCGCGAGTACATAAATATTTGCTGGCATACGCTTCTGATTTTGAATTTTTACCTACAGCGTTACAACCGCACGGTTTGTCATTTTTACAACCGGATATGCAAGTAGCCACCATTGACCATGCGATGTACTTTCATCGTCCATTCCGTTTAGATGAATGGATTTTGTATGCAGTAGATAGCCCTTCTGCCAGTGGTGGTAGAGGGTTGGTGCGAGGGCAGTTCTTTAATCAAAAAGGTGAGTTAATTGCCTCGACGATTCAAGAAGGCGTTATTAGAAAATATGGATAAAAAAGGCGGTGTATACCGCCTTTATTTTTGTTGCTGATAACGGCTAGTCTTCAAGTGCACTGGCAATACTTGGATTAAGCTGTTTTAGAATGATTTGACTCAACTGCTTCGTTGCCTCATTGCCCGTGATGCACCCTTGTTCGCAATCATCAATTATGTGGTTTTGCTTAAGTGTGCTAATAAAGCCAGACAATACTTTTTTATCAAAAAACTCTGGTGTATCGATACCAAATAGCTGTGCAAGCTGTTGCGCAAAGTCTTGGCTTTGCGTTTCAAGCTGGTCGCGCGAAATGCTGTCACTTGCCAGAATTAGTTTAATTACGCTGGCATAGCGAATTAATGTGCACTGGATAAAGCGTGCTAACAAGTTAAGCTGAGCTAGAGACTTGCTGCTAGGGTTAACTGAAATCGCATCGTTTTCAACGGTTAATAACCCAATACCGCTCAAGGCTGCAAGTGAGTCATTTAGATACGTTTCGCAGTACGGTTGCATAAACCACTCCTGTTTAAAGAGCGGATATAACGCGTTAACTTGCTTGATTAGCTGGTCGCGAGAAATGTGTTTTTGGCTAATTAAAATTGAGCTAATTAGACTTGGTACTGCGAATAAATGGAGTACGTTATTGCGGTAGTAGTTCAATAATACTTTTTGCGTGTCTTGAATACGGATTACTTCAACTCGCCCTTGCGTAATCACTTCAAACTTATCTAACGTGAGTGCGTGTTCAAGCAGCTCTTCAGCACTTTTGTTTGGCACACTGACATCTTTGCTGTAAGGCGCTAATTCAAGCAATCTCAGGTAGTTTGTCATACAAGCAGTGAGCTCGTTACGCGTCATCGCTTGTTTTTCGGTGTTTAACAAAATTAATGAGATTAAAGTAACGGCATTGATCGCAGCCGCATTGTTAATGTTGACCATCACTGAATCAGCAAGTTTGCCAACCATTGGCGTTAGCCAATTAGGCTTTTCATCTGCAGCAATGCTGTCGCGCCAATTTGACTGGTGCTGGGTAAGGTATTGATTAATGTTGATTGGTTCGCCAAAGTTTACATTACCTTTGCCGTAATTTTTGAGCTTACGTAATGTTTTGAATACACCCAGTACGGATTCATTTTTCTTTTTTTGTCCAGCAAGTTCACCAAGGTAAGTGTTTACTTCCATTACATGCTCGTACCCAATATATACAGGCACGATTGAAATTGGACGATCAATACCGCGCAAAATTGATTGTAATGTCATCGCTAACATACCGGTTTTAGGTGGAAGTAAACGGCCAGTTCGGCTGCGGCCACCTTCTGTATAAAACTTAACAGCGTAGCCTTTTATAAATAACTGGCTTAAGTATTCACGGAACACTGCGGAATAAAGCTTGTTGCCTTTGAACGAACGGCGTAAGAAAAAGGCACCACAGCGTCTGAATATTGGGCCTGCAGGCCAAAAACTTAAGTTTATACCTGCTGCAATATGCGGTGGCACATAACCTTGATGATAAATAACATAAGTAAGTAATAAGTAATCCATATGGCTGCGATGGCAAGGCATATAGATGATTTCGTGGCCTTTGTCGGTCAGCTCTTGAATTCGTTCCGGGTTATTTACTTCGATACCATTGTATAATTTGGTCCACAGCCACGTAAGAATGCGTTCAGAAACACCGATCATTGACTCGTTATAGTTGGCAGCAATTTCATCAACCAGTTTTATGGCATTTTGCCGCGCTTCAACAATTGAGATATTTTTACTTTTTGCTTCATCTTCAATTGCGGCTTTGACTGTGCTTGAAGCTAAAAGACCTTGATACAACTGATCACGAGATGGCAGTTTAGGACCAAGCGCAGCGAGCTTCTGACGTTTAAAGTGAACACGGGCAACACGAATGAGTTTATGCGGTAAATCATCACTTTGTTGCTTACTAGTAAGTTGCGATAGTTCTAATGGACGACTAAAACGAATTAAGTTGTCGCGGCCAGACAGTAATACCACAAATACTTTACGCAACCAGCTTGGTGTAAGAGAACTGGATAAAATAGTGCCAAGGCCTGGCTTTTCCTTGCCTGGATTGCGTCCCCATAAAATGGTTACAGGAATAACTTGTAAATCGGTAACGTCAGATTGCTTTAACGCTGCAAATATCTCTTCACTGATTTCGAGCGCTGGGCTGTCTTTTTTGGCTTTGCCAAACAGTGGCGAGCGATGATGAATTGGAATGTACCTTGGAACTTGCTTATCACCAATTTGCTGTGTGACCTGAGGGTCTGGTAACCCGAGTTTTTTACAAGTATTGCGTAACGCGGCTGAATCAGAAAAAGAATTTAATAATGTGATGTAAACGGTCGGCTTGTTTTTGTCTATTGCTAGGTTGTCTAAAGGGTGTTCAGGTACTATTTTCGAACGCACTAAAAGCTTGTTCATACCGTTTGCAAACCACTGAATCATAGAGCCAACCAACTTCATAACACCAACCTAAAAACAAAAGGGGCGCTAGCATACCAGTTAACTCTAAAAGATTAAATAACTGGTCGTGCCAGAGGAAAAATAAAGCAATTTACTGCGATGATTTTTGATTTGCAGCAATTATCGTCTGTAACTAAGCATAGTGCTAATTATCAAATAATTAATAGTTGCGAAATAAGAATAACTGTATATACTCACAGTTATATGTACTGTATGGAAAACCAGTGAATGAGACCATTAACAAAACGTCAGGCACAAATCTTAGAACTTGTTAAAGTATTTATTAAAGATACTGGCATGCCGCCAACGCGCGCAGAAATCGCATCGACACTCGGTTTTAAAAGTGCAAACGCTGCAGAAGAGCATTTAAAAGCATTAGCCAAAAAAGGCGTAATTGAAATGGTGCCCGGCGCTAGCCGCGGTATTCGTTTAGTGGAAGAAGATGAACCCGAGCAATTAGGTTTACCGTTAATTGGTCAAGTTGCCGCAGGTTCACCTATTTTGGCTAATGAGCACATTGAAAGCCATTATCAAGTTGATCCTAACCTATTTAACCCATGTGCAGATTTCCTACTGCGTGTACGTGGTGAGAGTATGAAGGATATCGGCATTATGGACGGTGACTTGCTCGCTGTTCATCGCACACCTGTGGCTAACAATGGTCAAGTGGTTGTAGCCCGTGTTGATGAAGATGTAACTGTAAAGCGTTTTGAAAAAGCAGGCAAACAAGTACTATTACATGCAGAAAATGATGAATTTGACACAATTAAAGTCGATTTAGAGCATGACCATTTTAATATCGAAGGCCTTGCGGTTGGTGTTATTAGAAATGCCGACTGGATGTAATACACTACTTTTGACCTTGGCTAGTGAGTAGCTTTACTAGCCTCAACCTGCTTTTAAACCCCCTGTTTCTTACTATAACCCCTTCTATTTTTACATCTTCAAAAATCGCTAACTTATAGATTTATAAAAAATTTATCTTAAATTTGACTTGCGTAAAATTTAATCGTTTACTAGACCTTAGTAGTAACCTTGTTTTCTTTTTAAGCAAAGGGCGGCTTTTAGAAAACAAATATAATAAAGAAAATGGAGTGATGCTGTAGTGCGTCGTGCGATTTAATCGCTAAAACTTTCACTGACCATTTCCTAACAACATAATAATAATTAGCTAAGGAGCGAGCATGAGGCTAGTGAAACTATCCTTATGGTTACTATTGAGCTTTCCTTTTTTAGCAGTTGGGACGAGTCAATATAACTTACCTGTTGGGGTGACAGACATCAGCCGTGATGTCTACGAGCTCCATATGACAATTTTTTATATCTGTTGCGTTATTGGATTAGTGGTATTTGCCATTATGTTTTGGGCAATAATCCATCACCGCAAATCAAAAGGAGCAGTGCCTGCTCAATTTCATGAAAGTACTAAAATTGAAATACTCTGGACCGCAATTCCATTTGTTATTTTGATTGGTATGGCAGTGCCTGCGACCAAAACCTTGATTGCAATGGAAGACACCACCAAAGCTGATCTAACGATTAAAGTTACAGGGTCACAATGGAAGTGGCATTATGAATATCTTGACCACGATGTGTCGTTTTATTCTGTTCTTTCGACTCCTCGTGAACAAATCACCAACCTAGATCAAAAAACAGAAACCTACCTGTTAGATGTTGATAAACCGCTTATTATTCCAAAAGGAAAAAAAGTACGCTTTTTAATGACGTCGGACGACGTAATTCACTCTTGGTGGGTACCTGAGTTCGCTGTTAAAAAAGATGCGAACCCAGGCTTTATTAACGAAGCGTGGACTAAGGTCAATGAGACCGGTATTTATCGTGGTCAGTGTGCTGAGTTGTGCGGAAAAGACCATGGCTTTATGCCAGTGGTTGTTGAAGTTAAAGAGCCTGCTGAATTTGATCAGTGGTTGGCAAATGCGCAGCTTGAAAAAGCGCAAGCAGCGGCCGCAGAAAAAGCATCACTTGACCTCACACTATCGCAAGATGAGCTAATGACGCTAGGAGAGCAAGTGTATATGGCTAATTGTGCTGCGTGTCACCAACCTACAGGAATGGGATTACCTGGTGTGTTCCCAGCGCTAAAAGATAGCCCGATAGCACTTGGCGATGTTAAAGCACACATCGATATTGTGGTTCATGGCAAGCCAGCAACAGCAATGCAAGGCTATAGCAAAATGTTGTCACTAAAAGAGTTAGCGGCAGTAGTGACCTATGAGCGAAATGCTTGGGGTAATAACACTGGCGATTCAGTGCAACCAAGTGATATTCAAGAATCTGTGGGAGAAGCACAATAATGACAACACTAGCTGAATCTCATCACCACCATCATGCGCCAACAGGACTAAAACGTTGGCTATTTACAACTAACCATAAAGATATCGGTACGCTTTATCTGTTATTCGCCCTGTTAATGTTTTTAACGGGTGGCGCAATGGCACTGGTTATTCGTGCCGAATTATTTCAACCAGGCTTACAATTTGTAGAGCCACACTTTTTTAACCAAATGACTACAGTTCATGGCCTCATTATGGTTTTCGGTGCAGTTATGCCTGCGTTTACTGGCTTGGCAAACTGGATGATCCCTATGATGATTGGCGCGCCAGATATGGCACTACCGCGCATGAATAACTGGAGCTTTTGGATTCTACCATTTGCGTTTTTCATTCTGCTTATGTCGTTATTTATGGAAGGCGGCGGCCCAGCTTTTGGTTGGACGTTCTATGCGCCACTATCAACCACATATAGCAATGATAATACGGCACTATTCGTCTTCGCTGTGCATATCATGGGTATTAGCTCAATTATGGGAGCAATAAATGTAATTGTAACCATAGTGAATATGCGCGCACCGGGCATGACGTATATGAAATTACCGCTGTTTGTATGGACGTGGTTAATTACTGCATTTTTATTAATTGCGGTGATGCCGGTACTTGCTGGGGCAGTGACTATGGTGCTAACTGATAAGTACTTTGGCACAGATTTCTTTAACGCGGCTGGCGGTGGCGACCCAGTAATGTTCCAGCATATTTTCTGGTTCTTCGGACATCCTGAAGTTTACATCATGATTTTACCGGCGTTTGGTGTTATCTCGACGATTATTCCAGCGTTTTCACGCAAGAAACTGTTTGGCTATGCCTCAATGGTATATGCCACAGCATCAATCGCGTTTTTGTCGTTTATTGTATGGGCGCACCATATGTTTACTACTGGCATGCCATTGGCGGGTGAGTTGTTCTTTATGTATAGCACCATGCTGATATCTGTGCCCACGGGGGTAAAAGTTTTCAACTGGGTAGCGACAATGTGGCGCGGCTCCATTAGTTTTGAAGTGCCGATGCTGTTTTCCATTGCCTTTATTGTGCTTTTCACCTTAGGTGGATTCTCTGGTTTGATGTTGGCAATAACACCGGTCGATTTTCAGTATCACGATACTTACTTTGTGGTTGCTCATTTCCATTATGTGTTGGTAACGGGGGCTGTATTCTCGATAATGGCAGGGGCTTATTATTGGTTACCAAAGTGGACAGGCAACATGTATCACATTGGTCTTGCTAAAACCCATTTTTGGTTATCGCTAATTAGCGTAAACATTTTGTTCTTCCCAATGCACTTTGTGGGCTTAGCAGGTATGCCGAGGCGTATTCCTGACTATGCACTGCAGTTTGCTGATTTTAATGCATTGATCAGTATTGGTGGGTTTGCCTTTGGTTTATCTCAATTACTTTTTGTTGCCGTTGTTTATAAGTGTGCAAAGGGTGGCGAAAAAGTACCTGCCAAAGTGTGGGATGGAGCCGAAGGGTTGGAGTGGGAAGTTGCATCACCTGCACCTTATCATACGTTCTCTGAGCCGCCGGAAGTGAAGTAATGAATAACGTCAAGCTACTCAAAAAGCTAATCTTAACCAGTTTATTAATGTTTGCGTTTGCCTTTGCTCTGGTGCCACTTTATGACGTTTTCTGTGACATCACAGGATTGAATGGAAAGCCTAATATGGAGCAGGCACAAGTGAGTGCGCAAAGTGATGAATCGCGCAGTGTACGCGTTACATTTATCACACATGCGCAAGCTGGTGCACCGTTTAAAGTCAAAGCCAAACGCTACAGTGTTGACGTTAGCCCAGGTGAAATGGAGCGCATAGAATTTATTGCGCAAAACCTTTCGAGTAGCAACAAGATAATGCAAGCCGTACCGTCAGTAGCACCAGGTCGGGCGGCTAAATATTTACATAAAGTGTCTTGCTTTTGTTTTAATCAACAGCCGCTGACAAGTAAAGGCTCAGCGGATTTACCATTGCTCTTTTACCTCGACGAAACCTTGCCAAATGATATTCATGAAGTGACCTTGTCGTACACCATTTACGATATTACAGCAGATGTTGAAGGTAAAGTTGCAAGCAATAGCAAGCGCGATGGAGAGTTAGTCAATGAAAACTCAATATGAAAAATATTATGTACCTGAGCAAAGCCAATGGCCGATTGTGGGTGCTGTTGCTCTGTTCTTAATTGCCATCGGAGCTGGCTTAGCGGTAATGCAAACTGCAAAGCAGCAAGGAGGTTTTGGTTTTCACATTTTAATCTTAGGCATTGCGGTTTTACTTTATATGCTGTTTGGTTGGTTTAAAAATGTGATTGATGAATCTCAAGGTGGGCTTTATTCATCGCAAATGGACCGCTCGTTTAAGCAGGGGATGGCGTGGTTTATTTTCTCTGAAGTGATGTTTTTTATGGCATTTTTTGGAGCGCTATTTTATGCCCGTACATTTGCTGTACCGTGGCTCGGTGGTGATAGCAATAACGCGATGACAAACGAAGTGCTATGGCCATCATTTGAAGCCGTATGGCCTTTAGTTAGTACGCCTGGTGGTACAGAAACGCAAGTAATGGGTTGGCAAGGTTTACCACTTATCAACACTATTATTCTTTTAACCTCATCGGTGACTTTGCATTTTGCACACACCGCAATTGAGCATGGTAAACGTACGCAGTTAAAAGCAATGCTTGGCTTTACTATTGCTTTAGGGGCGATATTTTTAGCGCTACAAGGTGAGGAGTACGTTCATGCGTATCAAGATCTAGGTTTAACACTGGACTCAGGTATATATGGCAATACGTTCTTTTTGCTAACTGGCTTTCACGGTATGCACGTCACGTTAGGCACGCTCATTTTACTTGTCGTATTTATACGAATTTTAAAAGGGCACTTTAGTGAAGAAAAGCACTTTGCTTTCCAAGCTGCAGCTTGGTATTGGCATTTTGTTGATGTTGTATGGTTGTGTTTGTTTGTATTTGTTTACGTACTTTAAAGGTCAATAACCACTAACCAACAGTGTAGGGATTGCTGTTTGGTGTGATGATGCCAAACAGCATTGCCAGCAAAATAATCATCAGAACAATTGCAGAAAATAACACTCGGCGCCCTAAATAATGGGACATAGAGTTTGCAGCAGCGTCGCTTTTAAGCATACAAAACAGTGCTTTAAACAAACTAAAAACGATGTAAAACAATAAGAATACGATAATTAATTTTATCAACATAAGTTTAGGGAGTTTGCTATATGCGGTTAATCCAGAATAGTGCAAAAAGCATCACTCTGCTAGTGTGTACAACAACTGTCGCATTAATATGCGCGAGTTTAGCTGTGTGGCAGTATCAAAGATCACAGCAAAAAATAACGATTATTAAAAAACTAGATCAGCTTAGCCAGCAAGGGGTTATTCCTTGGTATCAGCTCGCTAGTTTACCAAGCGATTGGCTTGCAACGGGCCTTAAAGTATCACTATCAGGCGAAGTCTCTTCACAGTTTTGGTGGCTTGATAATCAAGTGGTTAATAGCCGTTTTGGTTACGACTTGATCATTGCCGTGAAACCAAAAAACTCTTCACGCTGGTGGCTGGTTAATCTTGGCTGGTTTGCGGGCTCATTAAATCGAGAGCAATTACCAGAAGTAAGCTTGCCTCAGCAACTAACACTCACCGCTTTATTAAAGGTTGGTAACTTTACCAGCTTTAACTTGGTATCAAATGATCTTGAATTACGCCAAGGACAACGGTTGCAATACATTACGCCAGAGTTTGCTGCAAGTGCGCTCCAGCAGCCATTCGCGCCATATATTCTTTATGCGCAGCCGGACAGTGCGCTGGGCGAATTTCATTACCAAGTTATTAATATGTCGCCAGATAAACACAAAGCGTACGCCTTGCAGTGGATTTTACTCGCTCTCGCTGCGATTGTGATTGGTGCGGCTATGTATCGAAAAGGAAGTGCACATGAATAAGACTCTTGGACTTTTTATTATTTGTTTTTTAGCGCCAGCGTTAACTGCTTTTTTGGCGTTAAAGTTTGATTGGCTTGAACCCGCACAAACTAATTTCGGGCATTTTGTTGAAAATGAACAAAAAATTGAACAGTGGCCGGCGGAATCTCAACTTAAATGGTCGCTCGTTACTTTATCGGAAGAGGTTTGTGCGCAACATTGCGAAACTCGAAAGCAACTAATTAAAAATGTGTTTGATGTGCTTGGTAAACATAATTTATATGTTGGGGCATTTTCCCTTTCGAGCAGCCAGCAGGCATTGCAGCTGACCAATTTAACTGCACATGAAAATGCTGTTACACAACTAGAAAATCAAACACTTGCTATTGAATCAGATGCAATTTATTTAGTCGATCATCACGGTTTAATAGTGCTTGAGTACCCCGTTAATTATCAGCTTCAGTCAGACAATAATATGAAACGCGGGCTTATTAAAGACCTTAAAAAGCTGCTCAATTATAGCCGCAGTAGAGCATAGGAGGCGCGAATGAATCAATATCATAAAATTGTACTGTTTGGCTGTATTTTTGCGTTTATTGTGGTGGGATTAGGTGCATATACGCGACTTAGCGATTCGGGCTTAGGCTGCCCTGATTGGCCAGGGTGTTATGGTTTTTTAACTGTGCCAAATGAAGTGCATGAGCTAGAAAAAGTCGAAACACATTTTCCAACACATGAGGTCGATCAAGGAAAAGCGTGGAAAGAAATGATCCATCGCTATTTTGCCGGCACGCTGGGCATTATTATTTTGCTTATTGCGATAATGGCGTTTAAGCAACGGCAGCACCGATTAGCGCCAGTCAAGTTACCGTTATTAATTTTGGGGCTAGTCGTATTTCAAGCTGCGTTAGGCATGTTAACAGTCACGATGAACTTACAGCCACTCATCGTAATGGGGCATTTACTCGGTGGCTTTACGATTATGAGCTTGTTGTTCTTGCTCTATATTAGGCTTACTACAGAACGCATCCCAGGTGGAGATTCAGGCGCAAAACCGCATTATGGCTTGGCAATAATCGCATTGTGCTTCGTTGTTTCGCAGATTGCATTAGGTGGATGGTTAGCGGCAAATTACGCGGCCTCACATTGTGCAGATTTCCCTTTGTGTGGAGCCAGTACATTTGAGCGTTTTTCATTTACGAGTATTTTTCAATTACCGAATGATCACGCCAGTTATGAGTTTGGAGTGTTGTCGGCTGAAGCGCGTATGTCGATTCACTTTTTCCATCGTATCTGGGCTATGGTTACTACGTTTGTGGTGCTTTGGGTTGGTTTTAAAATTCTAAAAGATTGTTATTCAACAGTAATAAAACGAGCTGTTTATCATATTTGGGTGGTGTTGTTTTGTCAGATAGGGCTGGGAGTTAGCTTAATTTTGATGCATATTCCGCTCAATATTGCGCTTATTCATAATATGACAGCAGTGTTGCTACTTTTAAGCTGCGTTCGGCTTGCATATCTCATTAAAAGCAAGTGCTAGGGAGTCAACTATGACCAGTTATGTTTTACAATTTCAGCGCTCACTAAGCGCTAAAGTTCATGAATACTTAGTGCTTTGTAAACACAAAGTTGTGATGTTACTAGCGCTTACCGCTGTGGTTGGACAAGGTTTGGCACCCTATGTTGGGCGAAGCTTGCTAGAGCAGGTGTTAACCATAGTAGGTATCGCATTATTAGCCAGTAGTGCTGCGGTGATTAACCATATTGTTGATAGCGATATAGATAAAAAAATGAAGCGCACGGATTCGCGCCCTGTCGCAACCGGCAGTGTGACCAATCGTCAGGCGTTTGTCTTTTCAATGACGCTGTTAGTTATTGGGTTTTGCATGTTAGTTGCTTACGCAAATTGGCTGACCGCTTGGCTTACCTTAGTTGCTTTAGTCGGATATGCGTTTATTTATACGCTGGTATTAAAAAGGCGCACGCCACAAAATATTGTGATCGGGGGTTTTGCTGGCGCGATGCCGCCGTTGCTGGGGTGGGTGTCTGAAACTGGCTCAATGTCTGCAGAACCATGGTTATTAGTGATGATAATTTTCACTTGGACACCACCGCACTTTTGGGCGTTAGCCATTGATCGTAAAAAAGATTATGAAAACGCAAAAGTCCCCATGTTGCCAGTAACGCATGGTATTGAGTTCACCAAAACAATGGTGTTGTTATATAGCGTTTTATTGACATTGGTTTGTGTTTTACCGTTTTTAATTGGTATGTCAGGAAACTTTTATTTAGCGGTAAGTGTGTTACTCAATGGTGTATTTATGTACCGTGCTTGGGAGTTAAAATTTGCTGCCAAAGAAAAGTCTGCGATAAAGCTATTTATCTATTCCATTTGGCAACTTATGATACTATTTATCGCACTATTTATTGATAAGTGATTGATTTAAATGAGTCAATTTAAGCTTTTAATTGTTATATCTTTAATTTTTATGGTTTTGGGTTGCGGCCCAAAATCACCTCCGCAAACAAGCGCATTACTCTATCAAGAGGCTAAGATTGTTAAGCCATTTGTGCTGCAAGACCAAAATGGCCAACAGGTTACTAATCAAAACTTAAAGGGCAACTGGACGCTATTATTTTTAGGTTATACAAGTTGCCCAGATATTTGCCCAATGACGTTGGCAAAATTAACTCAGATAACAAAAGAGTTATCGCCTAACTTTGCCATAAATGTATGGTTTGTATCGGTTGATCCTAAGCGTGATAACGCAGAAAAACGCAAGCTGTACATTGATTACTTTAACCCCGATTTTACTGCTGTTTCAGCAGAGCATAAGCATTTATTTCCATTTGTTCGAAACCTAGGTTTAGTGTACGCCATTCATGATGATGGTGAGTCGGAAAATTACACAGTTGACCACAGTGCATCCGTCACGCTAGTCGACCCAAATGGTGCCGTTAGAGCCATTTTTAAACCTGAATTTGCCAAAGGCAAAGTACCGTTAATTAATCAAAGTGAAATGACACAAGATCTGACCTCAATTATTGGGTACTACAGCAATTAGTATCGATTTATGATCTGCTAACGCATTAATTAGCTTTAATTAAATCGATATTATTTTGGCAAATTTTCATTCTGGGTCTACGCTTAATTTTAAGCGAACAAGGAAAGAAAATTATGTATCAGTTACCTGCTGAGCTTGTCATAAACTCAGTTTCTGAGCTTAAAGAATCTCTTTTAGATTTATTATCGAAACAATCGAGTATTGATCTGGATATTTCCTCGGTTACTCGCGCTGATACCGCTTCAATTCAACTACTCTGTTCGTTGCAAAAAAATCTAGCGGAAACTCAGCATCAAATTACGTGGCATGGCAAAAGTGATGCGTTATTTGCTGCAGCAAAAACATTGGGAGTGCAAGATTTTCTTGCCTTATCAGAACAATAATTTGGGGTCTGTATGAAAAAGATTTTGGCGGTTGATGATTCTGCATCAATGAGACAAATGGTTGGTTTTACGCTTAAAAAAGCCGGTTTCGATGTAACAGAAGCGAAAGACGGAAGCGAAGCGTTAGAAATCGCTAAAGGCAACAGCTTTGATGCGGTTATTTCCGATGTGAATATGCCGATTATGGACGGCATTACACTTATTCGAGAATTAAGAGCGCTACCTGCCTACAAGTTTACGCCTATGCTAATGCTTACTACTGAATCGGGACTGGATAAAAAAACCGAAGGTAAAGCCGCTGGCGCCACTGGATGGATCGTAAAACCATTTAATCCAGATCAGTTATTAGCAGTTATTAAGAAAGTCATCCGATAAATCAGGAGGCGGCATGAGCATAGACTTAAGCCAATTCTTTGAGGTTTTCTTTGAAGAGAGCCTTGAAGGTTTGGATGTCATGGAATCGGAGTTACTCAACCTCACACCTGGTGATGTAGATAACGAGACGATTAATACTATTTTCCGTGCCGCGCATTCTATTAAAGGCGGAAGTGGAACCTTTGGCTTCACACATGTTTCCGACTTTACTCATGTTTTAGAAACGTTATTAGACCAAATCCGTGAAGGCAGCAGAGAATTAACCGCCGAACATGTGAATCTGCTTTTGCAGTCGGTTGATTGTTTGCGCGAAATGTTAGGTGATTTACAAAATAATCAAGAAACAGACCTAACGACGGCAATTCAGTTAAAAGAAAAGTTTGAGGCAATTTTAGCGGGTGAGTCACAGCCAGCTAGTACACCAGCAGCTACAAAAAGTAGCAACGATAATCCACCGGTGGAGCACGGTGCACTTGATACCTACGAAGTGATTTTTAAGCCGCAACATCATTTATTTAAAACGGGTAATGAGCCCATTTATTTGATTGAAGAGTTGGCAGAACTAGGTCAGCTCGACGTATCTGTGAATTTAGATGATGTACCTGATATTCATAACCTTGCGGCTGACGAATGTTTTTTAAATTGGTGCTTTTATCTCGAAACCGATAAAGGCGAAGAGGCGATAAAAGAAGTATTTGAGTGGGTTGAAGATGATGCCGAAATCACTATCACCTTGTGTGGCGGATTGTTTGGTGACGACCCCGTAGAATCTGAATCAGAAGATGTAAGTGAGCAAGTTACTGAAGAGGCTCCAACGCCAACAGCTGAAAGTAAAAGTGACAAACCTGCGCCAGCAGCAAAAGCATCTGCGAAAAGTGGTTCCACCGAAAGTACGTCAATTCGAGTCAGCATTGATAAAGTAGACTCACTAATTAACATGGTTGGCGAGCTGGTAATTACTCAAGCAATGCTTACACAGCTTGGTGAAGGAGAAATTACCGAAAACAAATTAATGGCCTTGCAAGAAGGGCTTGCACAACTTGCTCATAACACACGTGATTTACAAGAAAGTGTGATGCGAATTCGCATGCTGCCAATCAGTTTTGTATTTAGTCGCTTTCCCCGTTTAGTGCGAGACACATCGCAAAAACTAGGAAAAGAAGTCGAACTAAAACTCCTTGGTGAGCAAACTGAGCTTGATAAAACAGTAATGGAAAAAATCTCAGATCCTATGGTGCACTTGGTGCGAAACTCACTGGATCATGGCCTAGAAACGCCAGAGCAGCGGGAAGAAGCGGGTAAGCCAAGAGTTGGCACCGTTACACTTAATGCATTTCATCAAGGCGGTAACATAGTTATTGAGATTATGGACGATGGTGCTGGCTTAAATACACAAAAAATCAAACAAAAAGCGATTCAAAACGGCCTAATTAGCGATTCAGACGACTTATCGGATGATGAAATTAATGAGCTAATTTTTATGCCCGGTTTTTCAACCGCAGATGAAGTGAGTGACATCTCTGGCCGCGGCGTGGGTATGGACGTAGTAAGACGGAATATCCAATCGCTTAATGGCTCAATTGAGGTTACTTCAGAACAAGGTATTGGTTCAACCTTTACGATTCGCCTACCGCTTACTTTAGCTATTTTAGATGGTCAGTTAGTGACCGTTGCTCAACATACTTACATCATTCCGCTGATTTCTATTGTGGAGTCATTACAAATTGATCTGAAAATGGTGAATTGCGTGGGCGGCGGCTTAAACGTTTTACGCTTACGCGATGAATATATTCCTATTTTACGATTACATAAAATCTTTAATCACAGCGGTGCAATTGAAGATCTTGATAAAGGCCTGCTGGTTATTGTTGAAAGTGACAACCAAAAAGTCGGGTTATTAGTTGACGATTTACTGGCACAACAACAAGTCGTCATTAAAAGCTTGGAAGCTAATTATCAGAAAGTAGAAGGGGTCTCTGGCGCAACTATTTTAGGTGACGGAAGAGTATCGCTAATTATTGATATTACTGGGCTAATCAAATTAGCGGGCCTGAAAAAAGCAGGCACTTCTGAGCTTGCAATTGAGCCGATAGAAAGTGAGGAAGCTTGATGGAAGCGATAGCAAATGATCTTCTCGAGTCGAGCGAAGAGAATCAAGAAGAGAATATCTGCCAATTTCTGACTTTTATGATGGCAGATGAAGAATATGGTGTGGATATTCTCGCAGTGCAAGAGATCCGTGGTTGGGAAGAAATAACTCAAATTCCCAATTCGCCAAGTTATGTCAAAGGTGCCATTAATCTGCGCGGCACAATAGTCCCTATTATTGATTTGCGGGCGCGATTTGGCTTGCCGCAGGTGCCGTATAGCTCAGTGACTGTAGTAATTGTGGTCAAAGTTGACCTAGAAAGTGGCGACAAAATTATGGGATTAGTGGTGGATGCAGTATCAGATGTTTACAGCATTTCAGAGTCTGACGCGCGCGATGTGCCTGATGTAACTAATACTGAAAATACTGAGTTTGTTCATGGTCTGGTCAATGTCGGTGAAAAAATGGTTGTGTTGTTAGATTTAAAACGGGTGTTGAATCTTTCTAAAGAGCCGGACTAATAAAAACAATAGCTCATCAACAGGTGAGTACTAAGCGAGTGTAAAAGCCGATGATGAAATGCAATCAAATAAAAAAGGGTGGAGATTGATATGTGGTGGTCTAGCAAAACACCAGACGCAGCATCTGGGAAATCTGAGAGTGATTTAATCTTAGCAGCCTTAAGTCGATCTCAAGCTGTGATTGAGTTTAATCCTGATGGTACTGTAATTACGGCTAACACCAACTTTTTAAATGCGTTGGGATATCGCTTAGAGCAAATTCAAGGACAGCATCATCGCATGTTTGTACCCCCTGCACATGCCAATAATGCTGAGTATAGCCAGTTTTGGGCTCGGCTAACGCGTGGCGAGTTTATCTCCGGTGAATTTAATCGTATTAATGCCGAAGGCAAAGAGATTTGGATTCAAGCGTCATACAACCCTATTGTCAATGAACATGGTGTTGTTACTAAGGTTGTAAAATACGCAACGGATATCACAGAACGTAAACTGACTGCTGCGGACTCCGAAGGGCAGCTAAAAGCAATTCGTAAATCGCAAGCCGTAATAGAGTTTAATCTCGATGGCACAATCATTACAGCAAACGATAATTTTTGCAGTGTTATGGGTTATCGATTAGATGAGATTGTTGGCAAACATCATAGTATGTTTGCAAAGTCAGAATACGCTTCGAGTCAAGACTATAAAGATTTTTGGCAAAAATTGAATCGCGGTGAGTTTTGTACTGGTGACTATAAACGAATTGGCAACGGCGGAAAAAATGTATGGATTAAGGCGTCTTATAATCCGATTTTTGATCCGAACGGTAAGCCCGTTAAAGTTGTGAAATATGCGAGCGATATTACAGAGCAAAAAGAAGCAGAGTTTGAAGCGCGTTTGGCCGCCAACCGTGCAAACGCACTTAAAGTGTGTCAAGCAAATGTAATGATTGCAGACAATGACTTAAAGATAGTTTTTATTAACGATGAAAACTTAAAAATGCTTAAAGGTCGCGAAGCGTCAATTCGTAAAGTATTGCCAAATTTTGATGCTAATAATTTAATTGGGCAGTGTGTTGATGTTTTCCATAAAGATCCAAGCCATCAACAAAAAATGCTAGCTGCGCTTAAAGATGTGTATCGCACCAGAATCACGGTTGCTGAATTAACCTTCTCACTTATCGCAACACCTTGGCTGAATACCGAAGGTGAACGCATTGGTACCATTGTAGAATGGCAAGATTTGACCGATGAATTGGCAGCGCAAAGAAAAGCAGAGGCAATTGCCGCTGAAAACTCACGAGTTCGCCAAGCACTTGATACGGTTAATACCAACACAATGATTGCTAATGCGAGCAATGAAATTGTGTATATGAATAGTGCTGTGTTAAATATGATGCGCAATGCCGAATCTGATATTAAGCGCGATTTACCTAACTTTAATGCGTCGTCATTAATGGGTTCAAATATGGATGTATTCCATAAAAACCCGGCACATCAGCAACAAATGATAGAGCGTCTGACATCAACGTATAGCACTGAAATTTTGGTCGGCGGCCGCACTTTTGCGCTTACTGCGAATCCTATCTTCTCCGACAATCAAGAGCGTTTGGGCACGGTTGTGGAATGGCTAGATAGAACTGCTGAGGTGGCAATTGAGAAAGAAATTGACGAGCTTGTAACCGCGGCATCGCAAGGTGAACTAGATACGCGTATCGATCAATCGGGTAAACAAGGTTTCTTCTTAAATCTTGCGCAAGGGCTTAATAGGTTAGTTGAAATATCCGAAGAGGTAATCACTGAAGCAGCAGAAATGCTTGATGCCATGGCGCATGGTGACTTGACCAAGCGTATTCAGAGCGATTACCTAGGCTCATTTGATAAGTTAAAACGCGATGCAAATACAACGGCAGAAAAGCTGACCGAAGTGATAGAGAAAGTTAGCGTGTCTTCTAATCTTGTTGCCAGTGGCGCGGAAGAAATTTCGCAAGGTAATACTGATTTAAGTCAGCGAACCGAAGAGCAAGCGTCGTCATTAGAAGAAACAGCTTCAAGTATGGAAGAGATGACCAGCACCGTTCGCCAGAATGCCGATAATGCAAAAGTTGCGAATGAACTAGCCAACGACACCCAAGTAAAGGCTAAACAAGGTGGAGAAGTGGTTGAGCGTGCGGTAGAAAGCATGGCCGAAATCAATCAAGCCAGCAAGAAAATTGCAGACATCATAGGTGTTATTGATGAGATTGCATTCCAAACTAATTTACTTGCACTGAATGCTGCAGTAGAAGCTGCAAGAGCAGGTGAGCAAGGACGAGGCTTCGCAGTTGTGGCTGGTGAAGTGCGAAATTTAGCACAACGTTCAGCCGCTGCAGCTAAAGAAATTAAAGAGCTAATCCGAGACAGTGTGAGCAAAGTTGAAGACGGAACGCTACTGGTGAATGAATCAGGTAGTACGCTGCAAGAGATAGTTGCCTCAGTACAACGAGTAACAGAAATGATTGCTGATATAACGGTAGCATCGGAAGAGCAAAGCTCGGGTATTGAGCAGGTTAACAAAGCCATTACGCAAATGGATGAAATGACTCAGCAAAATGCCGCGCTTGTAGAGCAAGCCTCTGCGGCGAGTGAATCCATGGCTGAACAAGCAAATGGCATGCGTCAGTTATTAAGTTTCTTTAATACTAGTGGCAATCATAGTATTGAGTCTCCGATGATTACACCGCGACCCGCTGCAAAAAGCGCCCCAAAAGTTGCTTCGCGTAATGAGCGTTTGCAAATAACCTCGGCTCCATCGGGCGATGATTTCGCCGATAGCAGCGAAGAGTGGGAAGAGTTTTAACAGTTCGTTAAAGCTAGGCCGAGGTTTCTGCTTAGCTTACTCTAGGAGTCATTGTGGCGAAGGAATTTCTGCTAACAGATCAAGAGTTTGAATTGATCGCAAAAATGGTTTACGAAGCCTGTGGTATTGTGCTTGGTAGCCATAAACGTGAAATGGTTTATTCTCGTTTGGCGCGCCGTATTCGTGCATTAAATTTGGCAAGTTTTGCACAGTATATTACTTACCTTGATCAACATAAGCGTGACGAGTTTAGTCATTTTATTAATGCAATCACTACTAATTTAACTTCATTTTTTCGCGAACCGTATCATTTCGATTTTTTGCGTGAAACGCTTATTGCTCAAATTCTTGAACGTAATAAAAGCTCAAGGCGAGTAAGAATATGGTCAGCGGGTTGTTCTACAGGTGAAGAGCCTTATACGATAGCGATGACTTTGGCTGATAAGTTTCCGTCTAATTGGGATGTGAAGATATTAGCAACGGACTTAGATTCAAATGTACTGGCGAAAGCAAGCGCGGGTGAATACGCAGAAAACTCAATTACAGGCTTAGATAACGGCCTAAAAAAACGCTTTTTTCTGCGTAATAAACAAAGTGGCCTGTTTAAAGTAAGGCCTGAACTAAGAGACAAAATTTACTTTAAGCGACTTAATTTATTACAAGAGTGGCCTATGAAAGGTGAATTTGACGTGATCTTTTGTCGTAATGTTGTGATCTACTTTGATCAGCCAACAAAAGAACTGTTATTTCAACGCTATGCTGCTCAGCTATGTTCGCAAGGGCATTTATTTTTAGGTCATTCAGAAAGTATGAATAAGACACAAACGGAATTTGTAGCGCTTGGTAAAACCATGTACAGGAAGGCACTTTGAACGAGAATTTTAAGCAGTGCCTAAACGGCTTTGAAAACATAAAACGTTATTGGGATAGAGGTCGTGACGCCGTTGTCGCGAAAATTTTACCCGGCGAAGTGTATGTTACTAAACAAAATGAATTAATTTCTACGGTGCTGGGCTCGTGTATATCAGCATGTGTTTATGACTACAAAATGGGGATAGGCGGCATGAATCACTTTATGCTTCCGGCAAATAATAATGCAAGTATTGATAGTCTAAGCTGTCGCTATGGTAACTGGGCGATGGAGTTTTTGATTAATGAAATTATTAAAAACGGTGGCAATCGCGATAACTTTAAAATTAAAATTTTTGGTGGTGGTAAGATAATTCGCGGAATGGGCGACATTGGCGAAGGTAATATTATATTTGTGTCGCAATTTTTAAAAAACGAAGGGTTGCAAGTTGAGTCCCATGATGTTGGTGGGCCTTGGCCGCGAAAAGTGCTGTTTAATCCCACTACAGGCAAAGCACAGGTAAAAAAACTTCGAAGTATGCATAACGATACAATTCAACAACGTGAATTTAAATATCTTCACGAAATTGAAGAGCAAGATACGCATACTGATATCGAGCTATTTTAGGAATTAAGATGATCAGGGTTTTAGTAGTTGATGACTCACCATTGATTCGAGCGGTACTGACAGAGGTCTTACAGCAAGCACAGGATATTGAAGTAATTGGTACGGCAAATGATCCGTATCAAGCGAGGGATTTAATTAAAAAGCTTAATCCAGATGTGCTAACGCTCGATGTAGAAATGCCAAAAATGGATGGCGTGAGTTTTTTAAAAAACTTGATGCGACTAAGGCCGATGCCAGTTGTAATGATTTCGACCTTAACTCAGCAAGGCGCACCGATAACGCTCGAATGTTTAGAATTAGGAGCCGTTGATTTTGTTGCCAAACCAACACAACAAGTTGGTGACAAACTGCATGGCTACGCGCAAACCTTACACGAAAAAATAAGAGCGGCAGCAAAAGCTCGTGTACGAGCGATAAAACCCGTAACTACTCCTGTGACGAGTGTGGTTACGGGTACTTTTGATAATGCTAAGCTGGTGGCAATTGGTGCATCAACTGGTGGCACTGAGGCAATTAAAGAAGTGTTAACTGGCTTGCCTGAGCAATTTCCGCCAATTGTTATTACTCAGCATATTCCACCTGTTTTTTCTGCTTCGTTTGCAGAGCGTATGGATCGTTCAGTTGCGTTAACAGTTAAAGAGGCGGAGGATGATGAAGAAATTAAGCCTAATCATGTTTATATCGCACCTGGCGATTACCACTTAGCAGTGGTGAGCAAAGGCACGAAACTGATGTGTAAAGTGGTTCAATCTGCACCTGTTAATCGTCATCGCCCTGCTGTCGATGTATTGTTTAAATCAATTGCTAAATTAAACTTGGGTAAAAAAGTGTGCGCGTCGTTACTTACTGGCATGGGGGCTGATGGTGCCGCTGGTTTGTTAAAGCTAAAAGAGTGTGATGCGTATACTTTGGCACAAGATGAGGCGTCGAGCGTGGTTTGGGGTATGCCGCGCGCTGCAGTCGAATTGGACGCAGCGCAAAAAGTTCTTAGTTTAGATTCGGTTGCAAATGAAATTGCAACTTGGGCAAAAAAATAATTCTGCTATTCAGTTATCACGAAAGGGTGAGATAACCAGTAAAATCGGCCCGCTTTAGATTTACTTGGCGCAGTACAATTGTAACGCGAACGTCCTTTGTTTAGCTCACCTTCACTTTGCACGGTAACTTCATTTTCACTTTGCCAAGTAATTTTGGCTGTGTTGCCGCTGATAAAACAATTGAATTGCGAATTGTTAAAGTCTCTCTCGGTAAAGGTTAATCTGAGTACTGGTGTCGTGTTGGTTGTAACCGATTGTGCTTTTAGGTTAAATGAAAACGGCAGACTTGCGATTTTTGTTTTTAACGTGTCTAAATTGGCATAAACCCCTGATGCCGGAAAGCGCGGCACGCGCGTTAAGTCGGTACTTAACCCAACAGCGCCTGAATGCTGACCAATACCAACATAGCCCAACTCTTTTACTAACGTTTGTAATTCACGATTAAATTCACCATAGGGATAGGCGACATACTTAAAGTTGTGGCCAATCTCCTGCTTAATACGTTGTTCAGAATGCGTGATATCGTTGCGTATTCTCTCTCGCCATTGCTCAAGTGACTCGTTATTTTCGCGGATATGCAAGTAATCGTGCTTTGCGCTGTGGTTTGCAATGTATGCACCTTCTTTCGTCAGTGCTTTTAGCTGCGGCCACGTCATCACATAGCTTTTACCTTCGTCTATCAGTTGTGGGTTTACAAAAATGGTATAGGGATAGTTAAAGCGCTTTAAAATGGGGGCTGCTTGCGTGAAGTTATTAATAAATCCATCGTCAAATGTGAGTGCAACTGTTTTGTCAGGTATACTCTTTTGCTCTTTAACTGCTTCAATAATGTGCTGAAGTGGAACAACACTATAATTATTATCTTTTAAATAACTTAAGTGGGCGCTGAATTCATTTTCAGATAGGCTTGTCACACGTGGTAAAGTTTCTGATACATGGTGATATTGTAAAATCACAGCGGCATTAGCAAACGTAAAATAACAGATTAACCATAATCCAATAAATAAATGAAAAACTTTTTTACTCGTCATAAATCGTTCCATGTTGGGCTGCTAATACTCGCTTGGCCGATGATTATATCAAACATTAGTGTACCACTTCTCGGTTTGGTAGATACAGGTGTAATCGGCCACCTCAGTGACGCTAGCTTTTTAGCCGGCGTGGCACTTGGCAGCATGGTTATCAATTTACTTTTTTGGCTCGCAGGTTTTTTACGTATGAGCACAACCGGCTTGGTTGCACAGGCTTACGGCAAAGACAGTAAAAATGGTTTGCTGCAAGAGCTAAAACGCGCAGCACTGTTTGCGTTCGCTGTTGCGCTATTGTTACTAGCAATAAGCCCTGTGTTCAGCCATTTTATGGGGCTGTTTTTATCGGGAAGTGATGCCGCGATAAAGCACGCACAAACGTATTTTAATATTCGTATTTTTAGCGCGCCTGCCGCATTACTCAATATGGTGTTATTGGCGTGGATGTTAGGCACACAATACAGTAAAGGCACGTTAATGATCGTGCTGGTGACCAATGTCGCCAATATTGTGCTCGATATTGTATTTGTAGTGGGTTTTGACTGGCAGGTTGAAGGTGCTGCACTTGCTTCGGTATTCGCCGATTACATTGGTTTATTTGCCGCTTTGTTGCTACTTAAAGCGCGTTTTACTAAACATGGATTATCGTTCTCCGCGCTTTTTAAAACATCACTCGACGGCCTATCGAGTGCGCTTAAGCTAAATCGAGATATCTTTATTCGCTCATTGTTTTTGCAGCTTTGCTTTGCCTTTATGACTTACTATGGCGGCTTTTTAGGGGATGCCACACTTGCTGCAAATGCTGTATTACTTAATTTTTTATTATTAGTAAGCTTCGCTTTAGATGGCATTGCCTATGCTGTAGAAGCTAAAGTGGGCCAAGCAAAAGGACGAAAAAAGGCGCAAGCGATTCATATTTGGGTTGTTATCGGCCGCTTTTGGGCTTTTATGTTTGCTTGTTTATACAGTGTAATGTTTTTGCTGCTAGGTAGCTGGATTATCAGTATGTTAACCGATCTGCCTAATGTGTTGGCGACCGCCGAGAAGTTTCTAATTTGGTCTATTATTTTGCCGCCAATTGCTAGTTTTTGCTTTTTGTACGATGGCGTGTTCGTAGGTTTAACCCGCGCAAAAGAAATGCGTAATACCATGATTTTTTCAGCACTTGTTGGCTTTGCGGGAGTATTTGCCATTAGCTACCCTTTGGGTAATCACGGGTTATGGCTGGCAATGACGTGTTTTATGGCGTTAAGAGGATTAACGCTGGCTAAAAAATATCACGATTTTTGGCGCTCTCGTCAGCTTTTGCAATAACTTGTGAAAAGCGATTAGCAAAAATACCTAAATAGCCGTAAATGGCAAAGTACAGCGCGATAGGTAGTAGAACAAGCCCTGCTATTTGAAAATAATGACTGTTGAAGTAGCCATAAACAATTAAGCTGGCAGCAATAAAAAACAAGCCTAAACCGCTGAAAAAGCGTTTTAGGCTTGTTTTAGGTTCTTGACCTAGTCGGTAGACTAGATGTTTGAACTTAGTAATATGAATGCTCGCCAGACTGGTGTTCAGTAATGTCACGTACACCTGTGATTTCATCAAACTTAGCAACCATTTGCGTTTCAATGCCGTCTTTAAGTGTTACATCAATCATTGAACAACCATTACAACCACCACCAAACTGGACTACGGCAATACCGTCTTTGGTGATTTCAACTAAGTTAACCTGACCACCGTGATTCGCTAGTTGTGGGTTAATTTCTGTTTCAATCATATGTTGCACACGCTCTTGCAGTGACGCGTCATCACTTAGCTTCTTCGCTTTTGCATTTGGTGCTTTAAGCGTTAGTTGCGAGCCCATTTTGTCAGTAACAAAATCAATATCGGCTTCTTCTAAAAACGGTGCGCTTTCTTCGTCAACAACGGCATCGAATCCATTAAATGGTAACTTAATGTCCGTTTCTTCAACGGCATCTGCCGGACAATATGACACGCCACACTCGGCTTGTGTTGTACCTGGGTTAACCACAAAAACGCGAATGTTAGTGCCTTCAGCTTGATCTGCTAGCAGTTTGGCAAAGTGGCTTTGTGCTGCCTCAGAAATGGTAATCATAATTCGACCTATACCTGACTAATTTACTCGGTTTTTAGTATATCACTTTTTTGCTTTGCTAAAATAGTAGGGCAAGTTGAAAAGGTTTTAACTTATCTTATTTTTTTGCTGCTTCAACTTAAAGCTGTAGGTTTGCGTAGTAAACATTGTTAATGTGAATATGCATAAAAATGCAATAAATATAACTAACCTATCATTATGGCATCACTATGAAAAAGCTGTCCTTTTTTTTAATAACAGCCTGTTTGACACTGTTTAGCTGTATCAGTTCAGCAACGAACTTGAACTTTTATTTTGACGATAATATTCGTTTCGATCCTTCTATTCCTACGCCAGAGTCTGTTCTGGGTTATCAGGTAGGCGATTGGCATGTTCGCCATGATCAGCTTGTTAGCTATATGAAATTGCTCGCTGAAAAAAGTGAGCGCATCAACATTGAGGTGATTGGTTACAGCCATGAACAACGTCCGTTATTATTATTAACGATCGCTAACCCAGCACGCTTAAATAACATAGAAACTGTGCGTAAACAGCACTTAGCGCAATCAATCGAAGGTACAACAATCAATGCTGATGCACCTGTAATCACGTGGATGGGCTATAGTGTGCATGGTAACGAAGCAAGTGGCAGTAATGCTGCGTTATTAGTTGCCTATTACCTTGCTGCAGCGCAAGGTGAAAAAATTGATCGCTTATTAGACGAAACAGTTATTTTGTTAGATCCTGCATTAAACCCAGATGGTTTAGCGCGATTTGCACAATGGGTGAATAGTCATAAAGGCAAAAACTTGGTCGCAGATGAAAACCACAGAGAACATAATGAAGCTTGGCCGAGCGGCAGAACAAACCACTATTTTACCGACCTAAACCGAGACTGGTTATTGCTTCAACACCCAGAGTCGCAGGCGCGTATTGCTAAGTATCATCAATGGGTGCCCCATGTATTAACTGACTTTCATGAAATGGGTCCACACAGCACTTATTTTTTCCAACCGGGTATTCCATCGCGTAAGTTTCCACTTACTCCTGAGCAAAATGTAGAACTAACAAAAGAAATAGCGACCTTTCACGCAGCCGCATTAGATCAACAAGGTGAGCTGTACTTTACTGAAGAAAGCTTTGATGACTTTTATATTGGTAAGGGTTCTACTTATCCTGATATTCACGGCACCATTGGTATTTTGTTTGAGCAAGGCAGTGCCCGAGGCCACAAGCATGAAACTATCAATGGTGTGCGCGAGTTTTATGATGCTGTTAAAAACCAATTAACAACCTCTTTATCTACTTTTGATGCGGTTGTATCGGGCAAGCAAAGTTTGCTGTCTTACCAGCAGAAGTTTTATCAAGATACCGCAAAGCTTGCGAAAAAAGATAAAGTAAAAGGCTATGTAGTTGCAGCTGGTAACGACAAATCACGTTATGAGTTATTTTTGTCGCTATTGCAGCAGCATCAGATTAAGGCATATCCACTGAGTAAAGACGTTAGCGTTAACAAGCAAGGTTTCTCTGCTAATAGCAGCGTTTATATTCCGCTAAATCAGCCTCAATATCGCTTAATTAAAGGCGCATTTTTAGAACAAACAAGCTTTAACGATAATACCTTTTATGATGTTTCAGGTTGGAACTTAGCGCATTCATTTAACCTTGAATTTTCTGCTGTAACCTCAACCCGTGGTATTAAATACCAAGACTCATGGCAGCCAGCTAATCAAACTGAAAACCAGAACCTAGCTTCAAGTTATGCTTATGCCTTTGAATGGAACGATTACCTAGCACCTAAGCTGCTATCACAGTTACAGCAAAATGGTGTTATTGCTCGAGCGGCAATGAAACCATTTACCGCATCTACTGCAAGTGGTGAACAACGGTTTGCTGCTGGCGCAATTATTATCGCCAAAGGTCTGCGACAAGATGCTGATTGGTTTAACAAGGTTCAGCAATTAGCTAGCAATTCACCGGTAAAAGTACATCAAATAACATCGGGATTAACAGCGCAAGGTGTTGATATTGGTTCGCGCAATATCGTGCCGTTAAAAACACCAAAAGTATTACTATTAGGCGGTAAAGGTACAAGTCAATATGAAGTAGGTGAAGTTTGGTATTACCTTGACCGTTACTTAGATATTGCCGCTACGTTGGTTGATTTAGACCGTTTAGAACGCATTGATTTATCATCATATACGCATGTTATTTTAACCAATGGCAGTTTTTCGACTGTAAATGCAAAAATGGTTGAAAAGCTAAAATACTGGGTGCAACACGGTGGTGTAATTTGGGGTCATAAATCGGGTGCTAAATTCTTAGCTGACAAGGGTATTTTGAAAGCGGAATATCTTTCAACTAGCGAAATGGCAAAAGCTTTCCCAACCGACAACTTGAGTTATGCTGATAAAGATAGTTACCATGGTGATAAACGAATCGCAGGCGCTATTTTTAATGCGAATATCGATTTAAGCCACCCTCTAAGCTTCTCATTTGAGCGTGGCACATTGCCGGTGTTTAAAAACAGCACCTTTGTTTTAAAACCAAGTGAAAAGCCGTTTGTAAATGTTGCAACCTATACTAAAACACCGCTACTAGCGGGCTTTAGTCATGAGCTAAACAATCAGCAAATCGCCGGTGCAGGCGTTTTAATGGCACACAATTATGGTAAGGGCAAAGTGATTGCAATGTCAGATAACCCAGTGTTTCGTAGTTATTGGTATGGCACAAGCCGTTTACTAAGTAATGCTATTTTTTTTGGTCATGCGATTGATGTTAAATAGCCTAAGTTACTAAAAGTTTATTATGTAAAAGGCGTCTTGGACGCCTTTTTTATTAACAGGATTAACTTAACTCGATTTCGTTGGATCACTAATCGCAAACACCCACACTGAAACCTGTTTCACCCCTGCGCTTTTTAATAACCTTGCAATTTCATTAACCGTGTATCCCGTAGTTATGATGTCATCAACAATTGCAACATGTTGGTATTGGTGTTTGAGCTCACAGCTAAACGCACCTTTAATATTGGTTTTTCGAGCGCGTTTATTTAGTTCGCTCTGCGGCTTAGTGCGTTTGGTGCGGATAATGGATTTGGTATCAACTGCAATACCGGTGCGTTGCCAAATTTCTTCACTTTGATTGAAACCGCGAAAAATGCGCCGCTGCCAATGCAATGGTACTGGCATTAACACATCGGGCATTTGCCAATTATGTTCTGCTTGCGCGTCTTTCATTTGCGCTTTAATTAACTGATGTAATG
This sequence comes from Pseudoalteromonas sp. P1-9, assembly GCF_001399975.1. Taxonomy (GTDB): domain Bacteria; phylum Pseudomonadota; class Gammaproteobacteria; order Enterobacterales; family Alteromonadaceae; genus Pseudoalteromonas. The sequence continues at coordinate 175,236 of NZ_LKBD01000002.1, read as the reverse complement.
CCGCTTTGCATGTCAGTTGTTTATTAAATTTAATGCCTTTTAGCCAAGTTGAAGCCGGATGTTGATACCAACAAGCTGCAAAGAGTGAGTCAAATGTAGGGTTGGGTATTAGTTTGTTGATATCTGGGCGGTGAAGTAGGTTTGCTGAGCTTTTAAAACTTAACCGCTCAATATCAGACAAACATACGCGGCAAATTTTTGCCGGAGCACGAATAGGTTGACGGCAGCACACGCATAGATTCGGCAATGCCCAATTGAAAAGTCGGGAGCAGTAATTCATATAGGATTTCCATATCGCTAACTGTTAGTATAGCGGCAAAAATTTAAAGTGAGGGCAAAGTATGGCTGATGTAGTTCTACTGCATGGTTGGGGCATGAATAAAGGTATTTGGCAGTTACAAAAAGATGCACTTGAGGTGCAAAGTGACCATACAATACATACTTTGAATTTACCTGGTTTTGGCGGTAATCAATTTAGCGATGCTGTATATAATTTAGAATGTGTTGCAAGGCAACTAGCAAAAGATATTGCAGACCAGTCTGTGTTAGTTGCTTGGTCTTTATCTGGTCTCGTTGTGCTAAAAATTGCTGCGCTCTTCCCTGATAAAGTAAAGAAGATTGTGCTGGTTGCTTCAACCCCATTTTTTGCAAGCAGTGAGCAGTGGCGTGGTATTGACGACAAGGTGTTAGATACCTTTATGGCGCAATTGAGCACCAATCACCAAAAAACTGTAGAGCGGTTTTTGGCAATTCAGGCAATGGGAAGTGAGCATGCAAAGCAAGACATTAAGCAAATAAAAGCCTTGCTTGCTGAATACCCAGCGGCGCAAGAGATCGCGTTATCAGGAGGTTTGGCTATTTTAAAAAATGAAGATTTGAGAGATCTTTTTGCGCAACTTCCTTTACCTATCTCTGGTATTTTTGGCCGCCTTGACTCCCTTGTGCCAGTGAAAGCTGTCGCAAAAATGCAGCAACTTAATCCTCAATTTAAGGCAGATATTCTAGCTAAAGCATCTCATGCACCTTTTATTTCTCACCCGCAAGAATTTACTAACTTATTGTTATCTCATATAGAAAGTTAAAACATTTCCAGGGCGGCAAATTATTGCCGCTTTAACTTTATTTTGATGGAATTTTGAGCGATAATAAAGCTATCACTATTCTTTATGAATAAAGGAGTGTTTATGGACGTTTCAAACAACTTGGGGTCTGCATTTAATGCTGGCTTACAAGGCCTGCAAAGTGCTTCTGATAGTATTACTGAGTCTTCAGCAAATATTGCACGTGCGCAAACGGAACGAGAAGTTGAACGCGCCGAGCCAGCACCAGAAACGCGTGAAGCGCAAAGCCCACGAGTTAATGTAACTAACGAGCTGGTAAACCTTAGGGTTGAGCAATTTAATGCGCAAGCAAATACTCGTTCAATTCAAACGGCAGATGAGGTGTTGGGTACTTTAATTGATGTAAGAGTTTAGCTCAGCAAAACAAATGAACATCGTAACAACTTATCCTAACATTAGCTTAAATACGGCTAATGTACATACTGAGACAGCGCGACGTGATAATCAGTTGCGCGATTTAGTTACGCCTGTAAAGCAAGCAGAAGCTGCCGCTGCAAATTCTCGTCTCGCAGCTGATCAAGATAAAACACGTCAACCTGGCAGTAGCCAAATTGAAAACCAAGACGCGCTCGAAAATAAATCCGAAGACATCACTAAAGTAAGTGAAAAAGAGCAAGAACAGGAACAGCAAGAGCAGCAAAGTAAGCAACAAGAGCAAGAGAAGCAAAAACAGCTTGAGCAAGTAGAGGCGCAAGCACTTTCTCAGCTCAAGCAAAGAGATCGCGAAGTCAAAGCACATGAGCAAGCACATGCGGCAGTAGGTGGTCAGTATGCTGGTAGCCCAAGCTATGAATATGAGCGTGGTAGCGATGGCAACAATTATGCAGTTGCGGGTGAAGTGCCGATTGATATAAGCGAAGTACCTAACGACCCGCAGGCAACCATAGACAAAATGCAGCAAGTGCGCGCAGCTGCACTAGCCCCACAAGAACCATCAGGAGCGGATCGCTCGATTGCTGCTGAAGCGAATCAGAAAATGAGCGAAGCGCGAGCTGATTTGAATGCTGAGCTGAGTACGTTTTTTGATAAAAACGAAGAAAGCTCAGATACAGAGGCTGACGATGGCGAAGCTAAGCAAGCTAACTACGATTTTAGTGAGCGTCGTGATTCTGAAGTTAATCAGCGAGCAGAACGCATCGCTAAATTCTATCAGGCTGCAACGTCGCCGTTTGAACGGCCCAACTTAGCAAGCTATGCATAAATAAAAAAACCGCACCCAGTGCGGTTTTTTATGATTGTGTTTATAACAATTCGGCAGCGCTTGATCGGGTTTTCTACTGTGTTATCGGCTGACTTACATAGAATGACTATGCCACGCAGCCTCTGCCTTGTATAAACCCCAATCAAACTGCTGCAAAAACGAACTTGAAAGATCAACAGACCCTAATCAAACTAGCGGGCAAAGTATCACTCACAGTTCTCAAATGTACTTGAAAGATCAACAGCCCGTAGCTTAAATCACGTTATTTCTTTAGCTTTGCGAATGCTTCAGCAAATGCGTTACCCATAGCAGCATTATTATTTTGCTTAGGCTTTGCTTTTTTTGCAGTAGCTTGCGATGGTTTATTCGTTTTCGGCTTGGCGGCTGGTGCTTTCTCACGCACTTCTTCGTCTAAGCGCATCGTAAAGCTGATACGTTTGCGTTCGACGTCTACTTCAAGCACTTTTACTTTTACAATATCGCCTGCTTTTACCACTTCACGTGGATCTGAAACAAACTTGTTGGTTAATGATGAAATATGCACTAAGCCGTCTTGGTGTACGCCCACATCGACGAAGGCGCCAAAGTTTGCAACGTTTGATACAACACCTTCTAAAACCATACCTGGCTTAAGATCTGCGATTTTTTCAACACCATCTTTAAAGCTTGCTGTTTTGAATTCTGGACGAGGATCGCGACCTGGTTTATCAAGCTCAGCTAAAATATCGCTGATGGTTGGTAGGCCAAACTTATCCGTTACAAAGTCTTGTGGTGAAAGTGATTTTAGTAAACCTGAATTACCAATGAGTTCTGCCACTGAAACGTCCGCCTTTGCAGCGATGCTCTTAACAATCTCATAAGCTTCAGGGTGAACAGCGGAGCTATCTAATGGATCTTTGCCTTGGTTAATGCGTAAGAAACCAGCAGATTGCTCAAATGCTTTAGGACCAAGGCGTTCAACTTTTTTAAGCTCTTTACGTGAATTAAACGTACCGTTTTGGTCGCGGTAGCTAACAATATTTTGCGCAAGGGTTTTGTTTAAGCCTGCGACACGTGTTAATAGTTGTGCTGATGCCATGTTTACATCTACACCAACGGCGTTTACACAGTCCTCAACAACAGCTGTTAGGCTTTGACCTAATTGGCTTTGTGATACATCGTGCTGGTACTGACCAACACCAATTGCTTTTGGCTCAATTTTCACAAGCTCAGCAAGAGGGTCTTGTAAACGACGTGCTATAGAAACCGCACCACGAATAGATACGTCTAGATTAGGAAACTCTTCGGCTGCAACTTCAGATGCTGAGTAAACCGATGCGCCAGCTTCGCTGACCATAACTTTGCTCATTTTTAGGTCGGTTTCTTGTTTTAACAGTTCGGCAATTAATTTGTCACTTTCACGTGATGCTGTGCCGTTACCGATGGCGATAAGCTCAACTTTATGTTGGCGGCACAATTGACTTAGTGTACGCAGTGACTTATCCCAATGATTTTGTGGTGCATGTGGGTAGATCGTTACGTTATCGAGCAGCTTGCCGGTTTTATCTACCACCGCAACTTTACAACCTGTACGTAAGCCAGGATCGAGACCTAACGTGGTTTTTGCGCCCGCTGGCGCAGCCATTAATAAATCATTTAGGTTCTTAGCAAAGACATCAATTGCACCTTGCTCTGCAACTTCCCTGATCTTACCTAAAAACTCGTTTTCTAAGTGAAGTGCTAATTTAATTTTCCAGGTCCATTGCGCTACTTGCTTAAGCCATGGGCTCGCTAGTACGTCTAACTTGTAATGATCGGCGATAATACGAACACACTCAGCGTTACCATCTTCTAAACTTGGATCAGGATTAATTGTTAGGCTGATAATGCCTTCATTACGCGCACGCAGCATTGCTAATGCTCGGTGTGACGGTACGCGGCTTAAGGCTTCGCTGTGTTCAAAGTAATCTTGATATTTGGCACCGTCTTTTTCTTTGCCAGCAATCACTTTGCTTTCAATAAACGCATGTTTTTGTAGCATGCTTCTTAACTTAGCCAGCAATTTTGCATCTTCCGCAAAACGCTCCATTAAGATAAATTTAGCACCATCAAGCGCTGCTTTACTGTCTTCAATGCCTTTTTCAGGGTTAATAAAGTCAGTTGCGGTTACTTCTGGATCAAGCACTGGGTTATCTAATAATTGGTTTGCCAGCGGCTCAAGACCTGCCTCAATAGCAATTTGCCCTTTAGTACGGCGTTTTGGTTTATAAGGTAAGTAAAGATCTTCCAGTTCTGTTTTACTGGTTGCCTTATCGATATCGGCCTTTAACTCAGCACTTAGCTTATCTTGCCCTTCAATGGTCTTAAGAATAAATGAGCGACGTTCTTCTAACTCACGAAGATAGCCAAGGCGCTGTTCAAGTAAACGCAGTTGGCCATCATCTAAACCACCGGTAACTTCCTTTCTATATCGAGCAATAAATGGAACGGTTGCTCCATCGTCTAATAATTGTGTTGCAGCAGTCACTTGCTGTACTGAGGCGTTTAGCTCGTGAGCTAATTGATTAGCAATAGCGTTCATTAAAAACCTTTAAATCGGTAAAAAGTGGGTGGTTTGTAATTTTGAGAGACCACACCAGAAAATTTGTTTTATATATATTGCCTATAGATCTTGTATCTAAACTTAAATTTTTCAATCATAAGCAATAAATAAATTACCACACCTAGTTATTTAATTATGAGAAAACCACCTAAGCAGGTATTTCCTAAGCGTTCCAATTATATTACACGTAGCGGCTATGATGAACTAGAAAGGGAGTTACGTTACTTATGGAAAGAAGAACGCCCAAGAGTAACACAAGCAGTATCGGAAGCTGCGGCACTTGGCGACCGTTCGGAAAACGCTGAATACATTTATGGTAAAAAGCGATTGCGTGAAATTGACCGCCGCGTACGCTTTTTAACCAAACGTCTAGAACAAGTGAATATAGTTTACCCGAAGCCTGAACAAGCAGGAAAAGTGTTTTTTGGTGCCCGTGTCGAAGTGGAAGATGAAGAAGGTAATACCTTTAACTATCAGGTCGTTGGGCCAGACGAGTTTGATGTGAAAAATGGCAAAATTAGCATCGATTCACCCTTTGCTCGTGCTATGTTAGGTAAACAAGTTGATGATGAGTTTGAATTTAAAAATGCTGAGGGTATAGCATTATTTTTTATTAATGCCATTACTTATGATGCGCCATAGTAAGAGTTTGTAATACCTAGTAACACTCTTCCTTTACCTAATTGTCAAAAAAGTATTTATAGTAGGCTATATTGCCAAAGAAAAAATAACAGAAGAATGAAATCATGGGACAAGAAACAACAAAAATACTAGTAGTCGATGATGACATGCGTTTACGCAGCTTACTTGAGCGCTATTTAGTAGAGCAAGGCTTTATTGTGCGCTCTGCGGCAAACTCGGAGCAAATGGACCGCTTAATTGAACGAGAAAACTTTCATTTAATGGTATTGGACCTGATGCTACCAGGCGAAGATGGTTTATCGATTTGCCGCCGTTTACGCCAAAAAGAAAATGACATCCCAATTGTTATGCTTACGGCTAAAGGCGATGAAGTTGATCGTATTATTGGTTTAGAACTTGGCGCTGACGACTATATTCCTAAGCCGTTTAACCCGCGTGAACTACTTGCACGTATTAAAGCTATTTTACGTCGTCGTGCCAGTGATGTACCAGGCGCGCCTTCGGCTGAAGAAAATGAAATACGCTTTGGCCAGTTCTCATTAAACTTAGCAACACGCGAAATGAGTAAAGGCGATGAAACAGTGTCGCTTACCAGTGGTGAGTTTGCAGTATTGAAAGCCTTAGTTTCACATCCTCGCGAACCGCTAAGCCGTGATAAATTAATGAACTTAGCACGTGGTCGTGATTACAGTGCGTTAGAGCGTAGTATCGATGTGCAAGTATCTCGATTACGCCGCATGATTGAAGAAGACGCTGCTAATCCGCGTTACATTCAAACCGTATGGGGCTTAGGCTACGTATTTGTGCCAGATGGCAAAGAATAACCACAGCTAAGCTAACATTATGCGTATTTTTCCGCGCAGTGCATTTGGTCAAACCGTTTTTTTGGTTGGTGCACTGCTGCTTATCAATCAAATCGTATCTTATATTTCGGTTACGCTTTACGTTGTAAAACCTTCTATCGAGCAAGTTAACTTAATGCTGGCGAAACAAGTTCGCACGGTATTTATTGGTCATCAAGATGGTGTGGAAATGTCGGATGAAGTTGCGGAGCAATTTTATTTGGCTACTGGCGTTGAGATGATGAGCGAACGTGAAGCGATGCGACACGGCTTAGAACAAGCCAGCGAATATCCTTATTTGTCTCGGGTGATGTCTGAATATTTGCAGGGGGAGGCGCGTGTACGCATTAGTCAGACCGATATCCTTGTGTATTGGGTTGAGCCACCGCAAGCGCCAGGCTACTGGGTTAAAATTCCGTTAGTCGGTTTTCAAGAGGCGAATGTAAAAGTACTGACTTTCTACCTTGCCTTTATCGGTGTGTTAAGCGTGTTAGGCGGTTGGTTATTTGCAAGTCACTTAAACCGCCCTCTAAAAGCAATGCAAAAAGCAGCTAACAAGGTGGAAGTGGGCGATTATTCGAGCCAACTTCCCGAGCTAGGTTCAATTGAAATGATTGAAGTAACGCGTGCTTTTAACCAAATGTCACGTGGCCTTGCTGCGGTAGAAGAAGATCGAAGACTGTTAATGGCTGGTGTTTCCCATGATTTACGCACGCCATTAACACGTATTCGTCTTGCAACAGAAATGATGTCGGAACATGAAGATTACTTACGAGAAGGCATCATTACCGATATCGAAGATATGAATGCGATTATTGATCAGTTTATTGAGTATCTGCGCAATCATAAGCTAAGTGATTTAGCGCCAGACGATATAAATGCACTTGTTTCGGAAGTGGTTGCATCGGAACAAAAGCAAGGTCGAGAAATTAGCTTTAGTGCTAATGAAGCGTTACCAAATATTCCAATCAGCCATGTTGCCATGAAGCGCGTAATTACAAATATGATTGAAAACGCGCTGCGCTATAGCGAAGAGGATGTCACCGTTGTGACTCAATACTCTGCGAATAAAGAGTATGTTGAGATCCTTGTGCAAGACAAAGGCCCTGGTATTCCTGAGCACGAGTTAGAGCGAGTGTTTCAGCCGTTTACCCAAGGCGATCAGGCGCGCGGTAGTGAGGGCAGTGGCTTAGGACTTGCAATTATTAAGCGCATTGTCGATATGCATCAAGGAAAAGTAACATTGCGCAATCGTGCTGAGGGCGGTTTAGAAGCAAAGGTTAGCTTGCGAGTTCATTTAACAAACTAACCTTATGGTGCCTAGCTTATTTAGGCACCATAAATTTGTTCTGCAGTATTGAACAGTACCCATGATGTGACAATGTACTTATCATTGGAAACTGGAATACACCCTCTGTGGGTGTGAGTGAAATACGCCGGTGCAATTACCATAGAGCCTTGCTTTGGTTTAATCTTTTTATTTTGATAATAGAATTCAGTCTCACCACCTTCTTCCACATCATTTAAATAAAACATAAACAGTAAAATACGGTGCAAGCTATCGTTATGGCCTTTTTGCGGATAAACCTCACTGTGCCAGTAGGGGTAACCGCCTTGGCCAGCAGTGTATTTTTGCGCTTGAATTTGACCCAAGCGAAAAATTTGTTGCACTAAAACGGGTAACTGAGGGCGACCCACTTCTTCAAAGTTTTCTACCGTTAAGTCAACTGGCTGTTTGGTTTTTGGGTGATATACTTTTAATCCAAATGCGCCAATAAGTGCAAAGAAGTGTTCTTCAAAATACTCAAATACTTTTTCGGTGGTGTTTTGCAGAATATGTTGTAGCTCACTTTGATATTCGATGTGTTGGTTCAAATATAAGTCTTGGCTGTTCTTTTTACTAAGGTCAACGCCGCCACTGGTTTTGCCTTGTGTTAAAAACGGGCTGTTATCAAACTTAGTGAGGAAGTTGTCACAAAACTCCTTGCTAAGTACATTGTCGTATACTCGAATAAAATCCTGCATTATTGACCTTATTATTTTAATTATTAATAAACATAACTATAGTGAGCACATATTTAGTTTATAAAGCTCATTTACTATGTTTAGTGAAACACTTATGCCGCGTTTTAGCGAAACAGATGCGTTAGGACATATCAATAATACAGCGCTACCGGTTTGGTTTGAAGCGGCGCGTACCCCTTTTTTTCGTTTCTTTACACCAGACTTAGATTGCAATAATTGGAAGCTTATTGTTGCCAAAATCGAAGTGGAATTTAAAGGTGAGCTATTTTATGGTCAGGAAATTACCATAAACTCCAGCATTATCCGTATTGGCAATTCATCGTTTGTAATTTGCCAAGAAGTGTATCAGCACAATGAACTTTGTGCAGTAGGTCACGCCACAATGGTGCGCTATGACTTTGATAAAAAAGCGTCGGTAGCACTTAACGATACTGAGAAAGCACAGTTAATGGAACATTTTAAGGCGAGTTAATTATTTTTGAATAAATGGCTCGCAGGTGAATCGCACACCGTAACGGTAAATTGGTAGCCATACTGTGCGTTGTTATCTTTGCTAATGAGTAATACCTCATGGTCGTTTAGTTCAACCGCTTTTGTGTTGTTCGGTTTACTGCAGCGTGAATATTTGTCGGCTTCTTGGCGATATGCAAACATCGCTACTAGATGATGAATAACTGACTCGTAGCCTTGGTTTATCGGTATTGTTAGTTCGTCAGTGGCGCCCGAATCATCATTAAAGCTAATGCTAAATGTTTTTTTCTCTGGCTTTTCTAGTTCAGGTGTATCAGATGGCGTTAACCTATCCTGTTGTTCGTTAAACTTAGCCTGCTCTTTTTCAGTGGTGGTAACGTTTGGGTCAATACTTTGGAAGATTCTATCAATCTCCTGTTGATCGCCTAACCACAGTGACGTTAGCTGGAAAAGTACGGTAAAACAAACAGTAAAGCGCATCGCATTGGAAAAGAAAGGATGATTGCTTTTTGAAAAGAAGCGCACAATTTTAATGCCAAACGGTTTTGCCAATAAAATAGTAAATAAGTAAAAAGGAACAAACAGTTGGTAAATAAATAAAGCGAATACACTAATGCCGAGCAGCCAGCTTGGCAGTACCATTAAAATGGCAAAGTTATGGGTATAATTAAAGTGCGTAGCAGACACACCGGTTACTTCATTTACTAACGACGCACTCGAGGCTAAAGCAAAGTTAGTTATGACTGCATAAAACAGTAAAATCACCGCTTTGCCAGCCAACGTGTCCCAAGCCTTGGTAAACCTCGGCCAAAATTCCATAATTAGGCCAACTAAAGTCAATAACGCTGCAAGCTGGTAATCGCCTTGAAAAACCACAAGCAAGGCAAATGATAAACTATAGAGTTTTTCTGGCAGCGACAATGACTGCCAAAAGTTAACTAGCTTTAATTTTACTAATGTTAACTTTGGCAGTTTTTGACTAATTAATTCCATTTAGGTACTTTGTTTTTTTATTAAGTAAGAGTAACTTATAGCATTTGTTTTAAGTAGCGACCAGTATGAGACACAGGATGTTGTGCAACTTCTTCAGGCGTACCCGAAACTAAAATCTCACCACCGCCCGAACCACCTTCAGGGCCTAAATCAATAATCCAGTCGGCAGTTTTAATCACATCGAGATTGTGCTCGATAACCACAATGGTATTGCCGTGATCACGTAAGCGATGCAAAACGACAAGTAATTGCTGAATATCAGCAAAGTGTAAACCTGTTGTCGGTTCATCCAGAATGTATAACGTTTTACCGGTATCGCGTTTAGATAGTTCGCGGGCCAATTTAACACGTTGCGCCTCACCGCCAGAAAGCGTTGTTGCCGCTTGGCCTAGACGAATATAACTTAAGCCAACGTCCATTAAGGTTTGTAACTTGCGTGCAATAGCGGGAATTTTGTCAAAAAATTCGCGCGCATCTTCCACGGTCATATCAAGCACTTGATGAATATTTTTGCCTTTGTATAGTACTTCTAAGGTTTCACGGTTGTAACGTTTACCGTGGCACACATCACAAGGTACATACACATCAGGTAAAAAGTGCATTTCTACTTTAATTACACCATCACCCTGACACGCTTCACAGCGCCCGCCTTTTACGTTAAAGCTAAAACGTCCAGGCTTGTAACCACGTGAACGGGCTTCTTGCGTGCCTGAAAATAACTCACGAATAGCAGTGAAAATACCTGTATAGGTAGCAGGGTTCGAACGTGGAGTACGTCCGATAGGGCTTTGGTCAATATCGATGACTTTGTCGAATAAATCCATACCGGTAATGGATTTATAGGGTGCAGCTTCGGCAGTTGTTGCGCCATTGAGTTCAGTATGAGCCACTTTAAATAAGGTGTCGTTGATTAAGGTCGATTTACCAGAGCCAGAAACGCCCGTAATACAGGTCATTAAACCAAATGGAATTGATAGGTCGACACTTTTTAAGTTATTACCTGTTGCGCCTTTTAACTCCAGCCATTTATCTTGTGGCTGGTGGCGAGTCGCAGGTATTTCAATTGCTTTAGTGCCCGCTAAATACTGTCCAGTAATTGAGTCCTTACAATTTACAATGTCGTCACGGGTACCTTCGGCAATAACTTGCCCACCATGCACCCCAGCGCCTGGGCCAATATCAATAATATGATCCGCAGCACGTATTGCATCTTCATCGTGCTCAACCACAATTACTGTGTTACCTAAATCACGTAAGTGCGTTAATGTGGCGAGTAATCTGTCATTATCTCTTTGGTGCAAACCAATTGAGGGTTCATCTAAAACGTACATAACACCAACAAGGCCAGCACCAATTTGACTGGCAAGGCGAATACGCTGTGCTTCACCACCCGATAACGTATCAGCGCTGCGCTCAAGTGATAAGTAATTAAGCCCAACATTTACTAAAAACGATAAGCGATCACTAATCTCTTTTAAGATTTTCTCGGCGATTTTTGCTTTTTGTCCGCTAAAGCTTAATTCACTGAAAAAATGCTGTGCTTCACCGATACTCATGCGTGTTACGAGAGGTAAATTAGTAGTGCCAATAAACACGTTACGTGCTTCTTCTCGTAAACGTGAACCATGACAGCTAGGGCAGTCTTGATTCGTTTGGTATTTGGCCAGCTCTTCACGTACTGAATTAGATTCTGTTTCTTTGTAGCGGCGTGCCATATTATTTAGCACGCCTTCGAATACGTGATTCCGTACAACAACGTCGCCACGGTCGTTGCGATATTGAAATTCAATTTTAGTACGCCCCGAACCATTTAGTACCACTTTTTGCGCATCGGCTGGTAGTTGTTCAAACGGTGTTTCAACATCAAAGTCGTAGTGATTTGCAACGGCTTGCAGCATTTGGAAATAGTAAAAGCTACGCTTATCCCAACCGCGAATAGCACCGCCAGCAAGGCTAAGCTCTGGATTTTGTACCACACGGCTTGGATCAAAATACTGGCGTACACCCAAACCATCACAGCTTTGACAGGCACCCGCAGGGTTATTAAATGAGAATAAACGCGGTTCAAGTTCGGTCATGGCATAACCACAACTCGGACAAGCAAAATTCGCCGAGAAAACAATTTCGTCTTTTTCTGGCTCATCCATGTAGGCGATTTGTGCCACGCCATTTGACAGATCTAATGCTTGTTCGAACGATTCAGCTAAACGAAGTTGTAGGCCATCTTTTACCTTGATACGGTCTACAACCACTTCAATTGTGTGTTTTTTATGGAGCTCTAGCGTTGGCGGATCTGAGAGATCACATACTTCGCCATCAATTCGCGCGCGAATAAAACCTTGTGCTGCTAAGTTCTCAAGTAACTTGATATGTTCACCCTTACGCTCTTTCACTACGGGGGCAAGCAACATTACTTTTGTGCCTTCTGGCAGCTCAAGTACCTGATCGACCATTTGACTAATGGTTTGTGCGGTAAGTGGTAAATCATGAGTAGGGCAGCGAGGTTCACCAACACGGGCGAAAAGCAGCCTTAAGTAATCATAAATTTCGGTGATAGTGCCTACGGTAGAGCGTGGGTTATGAGATGTTGATTTCTGTTCTATCGAAATGGCTGGCGATAAACCTTCAATATGGTCTACATCTGGTTTTTCCATTAAGGATAAAAATTGACGCGCATAAGCAGAAAGTGACTCAACATAACGGCGCTGACCTTCGGCATATAACGTATCAAATGCCAGCGATGATTTTCCTGAGCCAGATAAACCAGTGATAACAATCAGTTTATCGCGTGGAATAGTTAAGTTGATATTTTTTAAGTTGTGCGTGCGGGCGCCGCGAACCTCGATATGTTCCATTGTTATCCTATAGCATTAGCGAACAGCAATATTGCGCCTAGTATTGCATTATATTGTATAAATATACAGCCCTAACTTATACCGATGCCCCAAATGGCTCATCATGTTATAAGGCTAAATTGCGTATTAAATAGAGCTTAGTAGGCGCAAATTTAAATGGGTAATAGTTTATTTAAGCAGAAATTACCTGCATGGATCACCTTAAGTAGCGGAATTAGTTGAGTAGGTGTAACGATAAACATTTTTAACCAAATACGGGTTAGAATAACTAATAAGGTTTATGGTAAACTTGCCGCCTTAATTTTCTAATCATTATTTGCTAATTCGTTAATGTCAGCTTCTTCATTAAATGCTCTTGAAAAACGCACAGCGGTGTCGCTTGCATGCGTATTTGCATTTCGCATGCTCGGCTTATTTATGCTTATGCCTGTGCTTGCAATCTACGGTACTGAATTAGAAGGGTTTTCGCCTTTATGGATTGGTATTGCGATAGGCGCATATGGCTTAACACAAGCGCTTTTACAAATTCCTATGGGTTGGTTATCAGATAAATTTGGTCGTAAACGGGTGATTGTAGCGGGCTTAATTATGTTTGCGATTGGCTCGGTGATAGCGGCTATGGCCGAATCAATTTACACCGTAACCCTTGGTCGCGCATTACAGGGAATGGGCGCAATTGCCGCCGCTGTATTGGCGCTAGCGGCTGACTTAAGTCGTGATGAGCAACGTCCTAAAGTAATGGCTGTTATTGGTATGTGTATTGGCCTTAGCTTTGCTGCTGCCATGTTGCTAGGGCCAATGATTGCTGCGTCATTTGGTGTGAGTGGTATATTTTGGCTGACGGCATGTTTGGCTGTGTTGGGGATTTTTATTGTGTTAACTGTGGTGCCAACCGCGGTAAACCGTGCACCCAAAGGCGATACATCCGCCTCTTTGAACGATATTAAAAACCTAGTGAAGCACCCGCAATTAGTGCGTTTAAACTTAGGTGTGATGTTACTCCACTTAACTTTAACTGCGGTGTTTGTTGCGCTGCCGGCTGAACTTATTAAAGACGGGTTAGCCGCAGAAATGCATTGGAAGCTTTATATTCCGGTTTTATTATTGGCGTTTGTATTTATGGTGCCAATGATGATTATTGCGATTAAAAAACAAAAAGAAAAAATGGCCTTTTTAGTATCAATCGCACTGATTGTTGCAAGTTTAATGAGCTTAAGTTTGTTTGGCTCAAGCGCACTTATTATTGGCGTGTGCATGCTTATTTATTTTATAGCGTTTAACTTTTTAGAAGCCACAATGCCGGCATTGGTTGCGCGCATTTCCCCTGCAGGCCAAAAGGGATCTGCAATGGGCGCATTTAGTTCTACCCAGTTTTTAGGCGCCTTTTTAGGCGGTATTATTGGTGGGTATTTCGCGCAAGTAAGCGATGCTCAGACAGTATTTGCCGCAGCAACCTTGGTTGGGGTAATATGGTTTGCTATAGCGTGGGGAATGGAAGTACCACCAAAAAGTAAGCTGATAAGCTTACTCACTGAATTACAAGGGGAGAAAGAAAATTTTGACCCTGAAAAAGCAGCCGAAAAGTTAGCAAATGACCTTGCTGATTTACCGGGTGTATTAGAAACAACAGTAGTACTTGAAGAAAATCGTACATACTTAAAAGTAAAAGAATCAGAATTCGATTTGCAACAAGCGAAAGCGGTTGCAGGTATAGTTTAATTAAAGGAGACAGACCATGGCTCGTGGTATTAACAAAGTGATCCTAGTTGGTAATTTAGGCCAGGATCCAGAAGTGAGATATATGCCAAACGGTAACGCAGTTGCCAATATCACACTTGCAACGTCTGACAGTTATAAAGATAAAAACACGGGTCAGTTAGTCGATAAAACCGAATGGCACCGTGTGGTGTTTTTTGGCAAGTTAGCTGAAGTGGTTGGTGAATATTGCCGTAAAGGTTCGCAAATTTACGTTGAAGGTAAATTACAAACGCGTAAGTGGCAAGATCAGCAAGGCCAAGAAAAGTATACAACTGAAATTGTGGTTGATGGCTTTACCGGTCAAATGCAAATGCTAGGTGGCCGCGGTGATAACGCGGGTAGCAATTCTGGTGGTGGTTTCCAACAGCAGAATCAACAGCAATCAGGTTTTGCATCACAACAATCACAAGGTTTTAACCAAGGTGGTCAACAGCAACAAGGTGGCTTTAACCAGCAACCTGCACAGCAGCAATCTGCGCCAGCACAACAGTCTGGCGGTTTTGCACCACAGCAAGGTGGTCAGCAACAATCTGGTGGTTTTGCACCACAGCAGCAATCAGGCGGCTTTGCACCTAAGCAAAATGCACCACAAGGCGGCGCATCAAACCCAATGGAACCACCAATTGATTTTGATGATGATATTCCGTTCTAGTTTCCGTGAGTAGAATAAGTGTAAAAAAACACTTGTAAACTAGATCAAAAATCATTAAGCCCAGCAAAAACGCTGGGTTTTTTTATATGTTTTTTCAACGGGAATTAGTTAAATACTTGCTCAAACCAACTCTTTTTAGTCGATGGGTTAATTTGGTCTAATACTTCATTTAGATCATTAACAGTTAATTCAACTAGCTCTGAAATATTTGAGTTATCAGATGCCATGAAACCAGAAGTTTCATGATGAGTTGCAGTGATAACTGATTTATTTTCTAATGCGATAAGTTTGCTGTAAAGAGAAGTAATCGGGAAACCTGTAAACTGATTTTTGGTTTTTGACGTTTTAATTTGACCAAATAAAACACCATCAACCTTAAGCTCTTTAGCAAGTTCAAACATCACTTTTTGAGGGAATTCGTTATATTCTTTTATTAAGTTACGTTTATCCAGCTCAAGCCTAATGTGATCTGGTGTATAAACGATTACTTTATCGCTGATAGCGAATACTCTATCTAATTCCATCTCAACAGCGTCAGCTTGCTTACCTTCAATAGGTGCGATAGCAATAGCTTGCCAATTAGCATTGATGTATCTGTTATTGATTGGTGTTTGTGAACACGCAGAGATCAATAAAATGAAAGTGATTAAAAGTAGTTTTTTCATGTTTATCCATGCCATGAGTAAAAAGTTTTTTGATACTAACAAATTACTTTAAATCACACCAAGCGAAATCAAAGTCTTGTTCATTCTTTTTACAATCAGAAGTTTAGCAAGCAGTTAATGCAAGACTATTGAAGTTCACACCCGCCCAACCTGTTTTTATAAAGTTGCGAATATTTTGGTGATCGTCACCATTTGGGTGTTGTAACACATCAACTCGGTAGTAATCGCCAAAGCAGTTTAGAGTTTGCTCTTCATTTAAGTTGTTAAGCTTTGCGAAGCTGAAAATTTTACAGCTACCCGCATTTTCACCAGCGTTATTTATCAGCTCGCCATTAGTAAATGTTTGAGGTGTATAGCTATAGTGATTTTCAATCACAGTCATTACTTGTTGAAAAGTAACACTTTCAGGGGAAGTTTTTAGTTGTTCAAGTAGCGTTTCTAGGGTCATAATACTTACGTCAAAAAGTTAAAAGCACACTATGCAACTTATTGGATTGTCAGTGAAATAGTATTTAGCTATTTGATATTTTGCTGTTTGAGTTTGCTTGCGGTAACCTAGGTGGTCAAACCAGTTAAGTTGAAAAAATAGTATGGCAAATAAATTAAGCAAGCTTGTTAATAAAATCTATAAACTGCCAAAGTCGACCCATGAATTTTTACTGACTAAGTTATTTACCAGTCAGGTTAAATTTGCGGGCACTGCAAAACTACGGGTTTTATCAATTAGTAATGACAAAGTAGTGGTTAAACTTGCAAATAAAAAACGAGTGCAAAACCATATTGGTGGTATTCATGCGGTTGGTGCAGCATTAGCTGCTGAATCAGCGTCGGGCATAGTGTTTGGTATGAATGTGCCTGATAGTCACTTACCGTTACTGAAATCAATGACGTTAGAATACAATAAGCGCATGCAAGGTGATATCACGGCAACAGCGCAGCTATCATCTGAAGTGATCACAGCAATCAATAGTGATGAAAAAGGGGACTTAATTGTGCCTGTAGTACTATCTGATGAAAGTGGTAATAGCCCAATACATTGCGAAATGCGTTGGGCTTGGGTGCCGAAAAAGCGTCGTTAACAGCAGGCCTTTTGGGTTAGTGTGTTAGCAGCTAAATACGCTTTTAGCGCATCGATTTCTAACGGTTTGGCATACAAATAGCCTTGTTCTATATCTATGCCTAGGGTGCGCACTATTTCATGTTGTGCTGTAACTTCAATGCCTTCTGCTACGGTGACAATATCGTGGCATTTGGCAATGGAAACAATCTGATGCAATAGTGCCGCATCTTGTTCTTTTTCATGGATATGGGTGATAAAACTGCGGTCGATTTTTAACTCGTGAATCGGGTAGTCACGCATTTGAGAAAGCGATGAATAGCCCGTACCAAAATCATCAAGTGAAATTAAAAAGCCATAACTCATTAGCTTTTCAAACAAGCCCTGCACCGCACCTTTATCTTCAATAAAAATAGATTCGGTTACTTCTAAAATCATGCGACTTGGTGAGATTTGGTAATGCTCGACATGATGCTTAAGAATATCAAATAGCGGTGTGTACATGAGCTGATACGCCGATACATTTATTGATAAACTGATTTCAGTGTATTTCAAATGCTGCGCATAATCGTAAAGCGCTTGTTGAATAACAAACTCTCCGATATTTGCAATTAACCCTGTTTCCTCGGCGATTGGAATAAATTTATCTGGTGCAATTAAGCCGAGCTTTCTATTGTGCCAGCGCAACAGAACTTCAACACCCTTAACTGAGCCGTGCGCAGAGCAAATTTGCGGCTATAGGTTAAATAAAGCTCTTTATTTTCAATCGCATGTTTTAGTTCAGTTTCAATGTCTACGCGTTGATGTAATTGCTCCGCCAAGCCTTTATCAAAAAAACAGTAACGATTTTTTAGCTTCTTAGCTTCGAACATGGCTATTTCAGCATAAATTTCAGCGGTTTGAGGATCAATATGTTCATCAGCATGGTAAATGCCGATACTTGCGGTTATTGAAAGCTGTAAATTATCGAGCATCATTGATTGCTCAATAGCGTTTAAAATATTGCGTGCTAACGAACTACTTATACTGCGGTCAACCGTTTGTAAAATAACAAAAAATTCATCACCACCGGTGCGTACAGGCAAAGCGTTTGATGGGCAAGATTGCGCAATACGTTCGGCAATCAGTTGTAAGGTTTTGTCGCCGGTGTGGCGACCAAATCGGTCATTAATAAGTTTAAAGTTGTCTAGATCGATGCACAAAAGGGTGTAGCGACCTTGATTATGAATTTGTTCATTAACTAATGTGTTATCAAAGAAATAGCGGTTCGCCAGTTTGGTGAGTTTGTCGAAGTTGGCTTGTTGATAGAGTTTGTTTTTGTAGCCAAGATCAAGTCGATACAAGTGTCGCGTAATAAAAAAAGTGGCAACAATAGTAAGCAAACCAAACGCGCCAATCCAACTGGCAAAGTTGCTTACTTCGTTGTAGATAGTTTTTAACGGCACTCTAACCGCAATAAAAGTATTAAAATGCGTATTGTATGATATGCCGACTCTTACATTGGCAATACCCTGAGTGCGGTTGGTATAAATAGCAACGCCATCACTTTGCAAGTACTTATCTACTGTACGGCCAGTGGCTTTTTTAATGCTTTTATTCACGTAGGCAACAAATGCAGGTGGCATAGGCTGGTTGTAGGCATTACTAAGATCACCATGTAATGATTGTGGTGCTGTGTGGTAAAGGCTCCAATACTGATCTTTAATGCTTGGCTTTTGCGTTACCAATATCTCCATACCTTTATCTAAAATATTGTATCGCCACGGATTATATTGTGAGTTTAAATTTATCTCAGCTACCATCAAAAGCGGAGGTTGAGCATTGCTTAACTGCGATAAATAGCTAATCGCCATGCGCAGTGAGCCATCGTTAGCTTCGTAATACGGAATACTAAACAGCAATTTATTACTTTGAATAACCTGCTTAATGCCAAGTTCAGATAAATTTGTTGCAGGTTTATCAGAGATTTTTCGGGTTGTATGTAGCGCCGTTAGCTGCTGATTATTGGTAAGTTTGAAGTAACTTATATTCAAATAGCGAGGAAAGTTGGCGAACGTTTCTCGGCTTATTTGTGCCAGCGCTTGCTGGCTGTAAGGTTGCTTTAGTTCTGATAGAAATCTTTCAGCCATAGTAAACACGACTAAATGCTGTTCTAGCTGAGTAACTGAAGAATCCATAATGAATTCTGAGTGTGCTTTTATTTTCTCATCGACTTTGGCCAAATGATTTTGATAATGCATAGCGACAAGCGTTGTTGCTAAAACAAAAATTAGTGCGACAATAATGATAAAGAGGCGGCCAAGAAAAGAGCTGTAAAAATGTTTTATTTCAGAAAAATCGTACATACATTAATGAAAAATGTTCCATTGCCTTGTTAGCAATTTAAACCTTTTAGGGTTTTATAGTATATCAACAATAGGCATGAAAGCCCTGTTTTAAATCAATCAAGTAATACAGATAACGCTAACTGTAGCGCAATTTTGGCGGTTCAACCCGTTAGCGTTTGGCTTTTACTAACTTTTGTAGTGCCAAACCACACACTATAAAACCTAAACCTATAATCGTGGTGGAATGAATTGCTTCTCCCAGCAAGGTGTAGATAAAGATAAGTGATAAAAACGGTGAAATAAAAATTAAGTTACTTACACTCGCCGTGTTTTCAGCTTTTTTCATTGCCATTAACCACAGCACAAACGTAATACCCATTTCAAATAATCCAACATATGCTGCGGCAAGCCACGCTTTACCTGTCGGAATTTGCCAAGCGTTTTGCCAAGTCAGTACGAAGGCAATAAACGGTAAACCAATAGAAAAACAAATAAATAAGCTAATTACTGGTTTGTCAGTGTTTTTGGTACTAAAAATCCAATACAGCGCCCAAAGTAACGTTGATAATAAAGCAAGCCCTACACCTAGCGGGCTTTCAAAATTAAGCTCAGTGAATTGCCCTTTTGTACTAATAATCAGCACACCTAAATAGGCAAAAAGCAATGCGGTAATATCAACTTTTCGTAGGCGTTGCCCGAGCATTGGTACTGCAAGCAAACTCAATGCAATCGCCCATGTGTAATTGAGTGCCTGCGCTTGTTGTGCGGGTAGTAAATCATAAGCTTTAAACAGAATGAGGTAATACAAAAATGGATTAAGTATGCCTAATTTTAAATACAGTAAAGGTTTAGTTAAAAACGCCGTTTTTACATGTTTATAATCACCATTTACAAGTAAAAATATGGCTAAAAACAACCAACTAAATGCAGAGGCATAAAACACCAACTGAAGTGGTGTAAGTTGCATCAATGCGAGTTTAAAAGCAGTAGCTACCGTCGACCATAAAAAGACCGCTGATAAGGCGTACAGAATTGCATGTTTTTGGTTTTTTACCATTAGTCGTTTAATTTAATTGCAAAGATGAAAATGAGTGTATGTATATTTTATAATATCTAGATGGCTATGTTAGTTAAATATGCTGATCTATATGGTTATTAATATGTTAAAAGCGGTATTTTAATTTCGAGCGCATTGTTTTGGTATTGATCTTTAGTATCTAGGACCTACTGATTTGCGTTATAAAACGAAGTTTAAGTAACAACAGGTGCTCGCCTTGGGGCTAGCTAAGTTTTATACAATCACGTATACTTTTTACGTTATGCGAATTTTGTATTTAATGCTTATTTTCAGTATTTTTCTAAATCCATTTGCGGCGAACAGCATGCAAGGGGAAGAAATGTCGTGCGCTGAAATGCATCAAGTAGAAAAAAGCATGGAAAGTTCAAATCACAGTTGTTGTGATGACAGTCAAATGCAGCAAGAAATGGCTAAGCATGATTGCGAAACCTGTAATGATTGCAGCGCAAAATACCATACCTCATGCTGTGTCTTTTCGGCATTGGCTTTCTTAGAGCCAATAGCAAAAGAGCTCGCGTATCTCACCATTGGGCTTTCAAACTACCCAACACCACTGCAAGTTAGCATTATACCGCCAATAGCTTAATTCAATATTTTAAGCCGTATTTGCCAACGTCAAATACACCTTATTTATTTGAATTGAGAACTAAATCTATGAAAAATTTATTAATTATTTGCTTAACGCTTTTTGCAAGCCTGAGTTTTGCAAACGTGTCATCGCCTAATCTGGTAAATGAATTGACACAACCACCTGCCAAAAACACCAAGTTTGTCTGTCCAATGCACAG
This sequence comes from Pseudoalteromonas sp. P1-9, assembly GCF_001399975.1. Lineage (GTDB taxonomy): Bacteria > Pseudomonadota > Gammaproteobacteria > Enterobacterales > Alteromonadaceae > Pseudoalteromonas. Next base: position 154,180 of record NZ_LKBD01000002.1, on the reverse strand, counting down.
CCATATTGTTAAAGACCACCCAGGAAAATGCCCTATTTGTGGTATGGACTTAGTGGAGCTTTCAGCACCTGAAAGTAGTGAAGAAGTGGCGATTTCAGTATCAGGGCATACTCAGCAGAGCATGGCGTTAACCAAAGCACCCGTTGAGCGTTCTACTTTATGGCGTTTTATTGAAACCTTCGGCAAGGTTGAGTATGACGAAAATGGCCTAACCCATATTCACCCAAGAGCAACGGGCTGGGTTGAAAACCTACAAGTTAAAACTTTGGGCGCGCGCGTAAAAAAAGGTGAGTTACTTTATGAAATTTATGCACCTGAGTTAATTGTTGCCCAAGACGATTATTTATCCCTGCTTAAAACAAACCCAACGAATAAAGCCCTAAAAGAACGTGGTCGCACACGTTTACGTTTATTAGGTATGTCTGAAAAACTAATCGAACAAGTTGAGAAAACTAAAGAGTCACTGTTTCGCGTGCCTTACTACGCACCACATAATGCGATAGTTTCTGATCTTGGCATACGTGAGGGAATGTATGTGCAGCCAGCCGTAAAGCTAATGACTTTGGCGGATCTTTCACAGGTGTGGGTGTTAGCCGATGTGTTTGAGCATCAAATTGATTGGGTGGAAAATGGTAAGTGGGTTGAGTTTGACCTACCAGCGATTGGTGTGTACGCCATTGAAGGTAAGATTGAATATATCTATCCAGCGCTTGATCCTAAAACCCGTACATTAAAGGTTAGGTTGTCTTTAAATAATGAAAGCGGTTCATTTAAGCCAGATATGCTAGCGAATGTACGTATTTATGGTGGCCCCAAAGAAGATGTACTTAATATTCCCGTTGAAGCGCTAATTCGCACTGGCAAGCAGAATCGAGTAGTTGTAGAGCAACACGATGGCACCTTTGTCTCTCGCGAAGTGATGGTGGGCATGATCACCCAAGGCCGCGCTGAAATTATGCAAGGGCTAGCGCAAGGTGAGCAAGTGGTAACTTCTGGCCAATTCTTAATAGATAGCGAATCGAACATTCGCTCAGCTATTTTGAAAATGAGCCAGGATGGCAAACCAGCTAAAGCAATGCAGTCGCATCAACACTAGGAGGCGGTTATGTTGCAGTGGATTATTCAAACTAGTTTAAAGTACAAAGTATTGGTGCTGTTATTAGCTGCCATGCTAGCGATTCTTGGTGTTTATTCAGTAAAACAAACACCGCTTGATGCCATTCCTGATTTATCGGATGTGCAGGTTATTGTTAAAACGAGCTTTCCGGGACAAGCACCTGAAGTAGTTGAAGAGCAAGTAACGTATCCGTTATCAACCAGTTTAATGGCGGTACCAAAAGCAAAAACAGTGCGAGGTTTTAGCTTTTTTGGTGACTCTTACGTGTACATTATTTTTGAAGACGATACCGACTTGTATTGGGCACGCTCGCGGGTGCTTGAATACCTAAACCAAGTTACCGCTAATTTACCAAGTGATGCCAAACCAACTTTAGGACCCGATGCGTCAGGGGTTGGTTGGGTTTATCAATATGCCTTAATTGACAAAACAGGTCGGCAAAATTTAGCCCAGCTGCGTACTTTGCAAGACTGGTTTTTAAAGTATGAATTGCAGTCAGTGACAGGAGTGAGTGAAATAGCTACCGTTGGCGGCATGGTGCAAAGCTATCAAGTGGTTGTGGAACCGCTAAGGTTAATGCAGTACGGCATAACGCTTACACAAGTTAAGTCAGCGATAGAAAACGCTAACAGCGAGGTCGGTGGCTCGGTACTTGAAATGGCAGAAGCTGAATACATGGTGCGCAGTCGCGGCTTTTTAACCGATTTAGCTGCATTTAAAGCCATTCCACTTGGCATTATTAACGATGATGGAAGCCCATTATTACTTGAACATGTTGCAACTATTCGTTTAGGCCCACAGATGCGCCGAGGTATTGCTGAATTAAATGGTGAAGGAGAAGTGGTTGGTGGCATCGTGGTGATGCGAGATGGCGAAAATGCACTGACAACCATTGCCAATGTAAAAGCTAAAATTGCCCAAATTACCCCGAGCCTACCGCAAGGGGTTGAGATTGTAACGGTTTACGACCGCTCAAACTTAATTGAACGTTCGGTTGAAAATTTACAGTCAAAACTGATTGAAGAAATGATCGTGGTTGCCTTGGTGTGCTTAGTCTTTTTAATGCATGCACGGTCAACGCTAGTGGCTGTGATTTGTTTACCGTTAGCGGTATTAGCGGGCTTTATACTAATGCGCTTAATGGGCATTAATGCCAATATTATGAGTTTGGGTGGTATTGCGATTGCGATTGGCGCTTTAGTTGATGCAGCCATTGTTATGGTGGAAAACTGCCATAAACACCTTGAGCATTATCGCGCTGAAACGGGCGAAAACGCTAAGGGAAAAGCGCATTGGCTATTGGTAAGTAAAGCTGCTGTGGAAGTAGGGCCTGCGCTTTTCTTCTCGCTAATTTTAATTACGGTGAGCTTTATGCCGGTGTTTGCCTTTGAAGCTCAAGAAGGTAAATTATTTAGCCCGTTGGCTTACACCAAAACTTTTGTAATGGCGGCTGCAGCACTGTTAAGCGTGACCTTAGTGCCTGTGTTAATGGGGTATTTAGTACGTGGTAATATTCCAAATGAGCAAAATAACTATCTCACTCGCGCGTTGGTAGCAATTTATCGCCCGATTTTAGACCTGTGCTTAAAAGTACCTAAATTTACGCTGTTGGTTGCTATTGTGATTGCGGCATCGAGTTATTACCCGCTTTCTAAATTAGGCAGTGAGTTTATGCCTGAACTAGAAGAGGGAGACTTACTCTACATGCCAACCACGCTGCCGGGAGTTTCCATTGCGGAAGCGGGTGAAATACTACAACAAACCGACCGCTTAATTAAAACTCAGCCCGAGGTACTTAGCGTATTTGGTAAAGTAGGCCGCGCAGAAACCGCAACCGATCCTGCGCCGCTCACCATGCTTGAAACCACCATTCAGTTAAAAGCAAAGAGCGAGTGGCGCGAAGGAGTCACCCTTGAAACCATTATTGCTGAGTTGCAAGCGAGTGTGAATTTTCCGGGACTTGCCAATGCCTGGGTGCAACCGATTAAAACCCGTATTGATATGTTGTCGACCGGTGTTAAAACTCCAGTTGGCATTCAAATCTCGGGCGATGATTTAGCGCAAATTGAGCAAATAGGCCGTGATGTGGAGCGTATTTTAGCGAATGTACCTGGTACGCTATCGGCGTATGCCGAACGTGCGCAGTCAGGGCGATATATTGATATATCACCAAGGCGCAAAGACGCAGCCAAATATGGTTTAAATATTGCTGATATTCAAAATCTAGTTAGGCATGCGTTAGGTGGCGCCAATATTGGCCAGTCGGTGCAAGGCAAAGAGCGCTTTCCAATTAACTTGCGCTACCCACGCCGCTATCGTGACCAAATTGAAGAGCTAAAAACATTACCGTTTTTATCACCAACGGGTGCATGGGTCACGCTAGAACAGGTTGCTGATATTGAAATTAAAGATGGCCCAGCGATGATTAAAAGCGAAAATGGTCGTTTTATTGCGTGGACATTTGTCGATTTAGCGCCAGATACGGTTATTGGTGATTATATTGCGGCTGCCAAAGCGGCACTGGATAGTGAGTTAGTGCTGCCTGCTAAGCACAGCATCCGTTTTTCTGGCCAGTACGAGTATATGGAACGAGTTACCAGTAAATTGGAATTGCTGATCCCAATTACCTTGGCGATTATTTTCATCATTCTCTACCTCGCATTCAATTCATCACTGCAGGCAACGTTAGTGATGTTAACACTGCCCGTGGCACTGGCGGGGTCATTATGGTTTGTTTATTTGCTGGATTATCAGTTATCCGTTGCGGTTGCGGTAGGTATGATTGCCCTTGCGGGGGTTGCGGCTGAATTTGGTGTCGTGATGCTGATTTACCTCAATCAGGCGTTAAAGCAACATCAGGATATTTTAACTGCGGTTAAACAGGGGTCGGTACAGCGCGTTCGCCCTAAAGCGATGACGGTACTGACTATCGTAATTGGTTTAACACCGATTATGTTGGGTGGCGGCACGGGCAGTGAGGTGATGCAAAAAATTGCAGCGCCAATGCTTGGCGGTATGGTGATAAGCCCACTGGTTAGTATGCTGGTATTACCTTGTGCGTATTACTTGTTATATCGCAATGAACGCACCCAAGCATAAAGCAAAAAAGCGCCAAAAGGCGCTTTTTTTCAAAGATAATCAGGCCTAACTTTTTACCTTCTACGAATTGCTAACAGTGACATTAGTAGTAATAAGTAAATAGGTAAACTACCACTGGATGAGCTTGATTCTTCTGGTACCGGTGGGCCTACTGGAATAACTGGTGCAACAACGGTAATGATTAACTCATCACTGCTGCTCGCGCCATGTTCATCGGTTGCTGTAAATGAAATGACAGCAGTACCCGCTTCGCTGCTAGCTGAAACGCTGGGCGTTAAGCTATCTGCATTAGTGATATTAATTGCAACACCTGAGACAAATTGCCACTGATAATTCAGTTGCTCTGTGCGATCATCGCTCGCAGTTGCGGCATTTAACACTGTTGATGCATTTGTTGCCAACTCTATATCGTTACCGGCGTACACCTCAGGCGCGCTATTGCTATCGTCATCTGAAATGGTAATTTCAATCTGCTGATTGCTTAACAGGCTGTCATCATTATTAGTGAGCTTGATAATAAAGCGTTCAGCACCTTCAATTTCTTGATCGTCCGTAATGCTGAATGCAATGGTTTTATTGGCAGTGTCGCCTTCAGCCCAAGTTACAGTGCCATTCTCAAAAGAAATATCGTTACTGCTCGCTGTTAGGTATTCAACTTGGTAGTCAAAGGTAATTTGGCCGCGGCTGCCACCCATGCGGCTTAATTCAATATTTACATCACCTGTTTTTTCAGAGAAGGTGCGGCTTGTTTGAACAAAACCAACTTTGCCTTGGCTGGCAAGGCCATTAATGGTGACTTTCATAATTCGGTTATCACCGATTTCAAGGTTGCCTGATGCGTTGTGTAAGCGAATATAAAAATCTTTAAGCGATGTTTCACCGTTATCTGTAAGCGCCATGCCAATTACTTTAGGTGTTGTATCGTTGGCTGCCCAAGTTAATGTTTGAGAGCTATTTCGTAGGTTCATATCACTATCAAGTAATGCGCTACCATTGATGATTTCAAATTCAACACTAGCTTCATCGCTAACTGCGGATGGCTTAGTGACGACAAGGCGCAGTTCATCACTGCGCTCAGCAATTAATTCGGTGTTTTCAAACGCTACATTAACGTTATTATCACGAGTGTTATCTTTTAATACGTACAAGCCGCTATTAATGTCGCTGATTAAAATATTGCCAGACGGTAAATAAGGATAAGCGCCCCAAGCACCATTAAATGATGGATTATCTGATGTTGGGAATGTATCGAAGTAACCAACTTCTTGCGGATTGATTGGGTCACTAATATCTAAAATAGTTAAACCGCGCTCGTAATTAGACATGTAATAACGGTTGCCTTTAACAAAGCCGTTGTGGTCGATGGTGCGGTTATTACTGGTCCATTTACCAACAATCGTTGGCTGTGTTAAATCGGCTAAACCTAGAATGCGTACAGTGGTATTTAAACCGCCTTTATTCTCATCAAACTCATCATGCACATACACGTAGCGTTTGTTCTCGTGCCACCAACCTGAATGAACATACTGGCTGCTGCTATCAACATCATCATAGCCAACTTGGCCTAAACGTTCTGTATTGGCAGATTGGGTTGCATCCCAAATGCGAATTTCATTCTCGTTAAAATCTATAAATACATCACACACACCGCTAGTGGCATTAACGCAATCTCGCGTAGCACGGGTGTCGTTTATCGACATGCTGGTGGCGTCATGAGTGTAGTTAGCCCGTGATGTTGAGCCAATATCAAAGCTTTTGCTGGGATTACTGGGCGTTGTTAAGTCATAGGTAGTAAACGAGCCGCCATATTTGTTTGAACCAACGATTTGCATTTTTGCAGATTGGCCGTTGAGCGGTAGATTTAAACTGTAATCAACATTACTGACATACACATTATGCGCGCTACTCACTGTGAAGTTAGTACCAGAGAGCGATACCGATGTGGGTAAATTATTTAGGTTAATTATCTGCACGCCAGTGTTTGCTTCAGCTGTTACATAGGCGTACGCTTGGTAGGCGTTTAACGATTCATCGTAGTATTGCAGCACTTTAATGTCACGCCATGTGGTATTAGCACCTGCGACACGTCCAACTAATGTTGGATTAGTCGGATCTGCCAAATTGTATACGCGGATACCATCAGAAAATCCCATAATGGCGTATTCAATACCACTATTTAAATCAACATGCCCCCAAATATCATTGCCTGAGGTATTTGCTGGCAATGGTACGTGGGCAACTAAATCTACATTGTTACAGGAATACGAACCAGCACGGCCATTTTCACATGTTGTGCTACTTTGCTGCTCAAAAAGCGCTTGATGACGCGCTAGTTTTTGTTTTAGCTGTTTTGAAATTGTTAAGCTTTTAGTATCTGCAATGACATTAAAGCCAGCCTTTTGCAGCATGTCATGCAAGGCTATTGGTGCACCAACAATTTGTGTTTTGTTGCGATTAGGGTTTTGTACTTGAAAGTGGTCAAAGCGGTTAAAGCCGCCTAACACGGGTACTAACTCGCTTTGTAAATAAAATAGCTCAGATTCATTTTTTAACTCGTATTGACCGCTGGCAACCAATACTTTGTCACCTTTACTTGCTTGCGATACTGCGTAGGCGATGGATTTACATGGCCTGACGGGGTTGTTGCAGTCGCCTTTATCAATTCCGTTTTCGGTTACATAACGCGCCTTATCATGTTCTGTATGTGCGATCGCGTTTAGGCTGGTAATGCCACTTGCCAAAGCGAGTGTTAGCAGTGTAAGTTTCTGAGTCATCATAACTTTGTTAGAATCCTGTTCCTGTATTAATTACAGTGTAACTAATCAATGAAGAGAGTAAACCACCTTGCTTAGGTCATTTTGTATACTTTTGTTAATGAGCTTTTTGTTTGCATGCAAAGAGCCATCGACCACTAAAATTGAATTTGTTGTAAAACAACATGGCGTTCAACGCACATGTGATGAGCGGCAAACGCTTATGTGGTTTGTCTCAGAATTTGCATCAAAGACGGCAATCTCAATTAAGCCCAGTCATTTTTCATCAAACAGCGTTGCCTTAATTGGTGCAAATTGTGAGAAAAGCAGTTGGCAAGTTGAGCTTATGGCAGGTGATTTAGAAGGAAAAAAGCTATCATTTGAGATGGCGGTTCCGTTTAATGAAAATCACCTTAATCCACTTACTGCGGCATCACCACTTAACATTAGTGAAATGTTTTGGAGTTGGCAGTTAGGCCATAAGTTTTTCCGCTTTGATGGCGACAATGGCTTTGCTTTCCATTTAGGCAGTACCGGCTGTAAAAGCGCATCGCGTTTACGCGCACCATCAACACCTTGTGCTTTTCCAAACCGTTATCAGTTTGAATTAGCTCAATTCGATGTGAATAAACCGATTGTTTTAGACTTAGACCGTTTGTTTTCTGAGGTAGATCGTTCTCGATCTTGTATGAGTGAACAAGCGAACGAGATTTGTCAGCAGTTGTTTAGCAATTTAACAACTAAGATATTTTATCAGGAATAATATGCGTCGTTCTTTACTGTTGTTGGCACTATTACTTGTGGGTTGTAGCGAGCCAAGTAAGCCATATAAATGGCAATTACCTGAGGGTTTCCCCGAACCGCAAGTGCCTTCAACTAATCCCATGAGTGATGCCAAAGTAGAACTTGGTCGTCACTTATTTTATGACAAAAACTTATCAGCCAATGGTTTGCAAAGTTGCGCGTCATGCCATCAGCAAGATCGAGCATTTTCCGAAATGATCCCAACCTCGATTGGTTCGACAGGTGAGCTACATCATCGCAATGCGCAGGCCTTAGTGAATGTTGCTTACAATAAAACATTGACTTGGGCTCACTCTGAAATGACAGAATTAGAACAGCAAATTTTACTCCCGTTATTTGGTGAAACACCGCTTGAAATGGGGGTGACAGGGCACGAAGAAGAGGTGTTAGCACGCTTTAATACGCCAGAGTACAACGCATTATTTGAGCGCGCTTTTGGCACACAAGATGCGAGTTTCGATCACATTGTTAAATCGCTTGCCAGTTTTACGCGTAGTTTGATTTCATTTCAAAGCCGTTTTGATCAATATGCCTACGCGATGAAGGATGATGCCCTAACAGCAAGCGAAATACGCGGTATGGATTTGTTTTTTTCAGAGCGTTTAGAGTGCCATCACTGCCACGGTGGTTTTAACTTTACGCAATCAACCACACACCAAAAACAGCAATTAGACCGTCATCCGTTTCATAATACAGGGCTTTATAATATTGATGGAAAAGGGGCTTTTCCGCTAAGTGATCAAGGATTATTTTCTATCACAGAAACGCCACAAGATATGGGTAAGTTTAGGGCGCCAACATTACGTAATATCGCCTTAACTGCGCCTTATATGCACGATGGTAGTTTACAAACGTTAGAGCAAGTAATTGATTTCTATGCCGATGCTGGCCGCAATATAACAACTGGCAAGCATCGTGGTGATGGCCGTGAAAATCCATATAAAAGTGCATTTATTAAAGGTTTTCAGTTAACTGAACAAGAAAAGCAAGACTTAGTGGCATTTTTACACACTTTAACTGATGAAAAATTCATAAAAAACAAAGCATTTAGTAATCCATTTAAACAATAATCAAGTACTTCAGCTGGGCTTAATATTGATTTTAATATTTTCAAAGGTATATTGTATGCAAATATTGATTTCGATATAGAAAGCTAAATATGAACACAAATGCGTTTGCTAATTGGCAACCAAGCAAAGCAATGCAACAAATTACCACTCTTGAAATGCACACAGGTGGTGAACCGTTACGCATTATTACATCGGGGTTTCCTACTTTAAAAGGCGACACCATTTTAGCAAAACGTCAGGATTGTTTAGCTAATCATGATGATTTACGAAAAGGCTTGATGTTTGAACCTCGCGGTCACGCAGATATGTATGGCGCATTGATCGTTGAACCTGAGCGTGATACCAGTGACTTGGGAGTGTTGTTTTTACATAACGAAGGTTACAGCACTATGTGCGGTCATGCGATTATCGCGCTATCTAAAGCGGCAATCGAGTCGGGTGTTGCCAGTAAACAAGAGGGCGTTAATCAGATTAATTTTGATGTGCCTTGTGGTCAAATTCGCTCATCGGTAACGGTTAATAATGGTGAAGTAAGCGATATTCGCTTTTTAAACGTGCCTTCATTCTTAGCGATAAAAGCACAGCAAATAGAAGTCGAAGGCATAGGAACTGTGACTTTTGACTTAGCCTACGGCGGTGCGTTTTATGCCTATGTGGATGCGGATGCAATCGGTTTGTCACTAAAACAAGATAACAGTAATCAAATTATTGATTGGGGTAAGCGTATTAAACAGGCGGTGAGTGCCAACACCGAAATTAACCATCCTTTTGAAGCTGATTTAAGCTTTTTGTACGGCACTATTTTTGTTTCGCTTACCCAAATGGAAAACCCTGATTCGCATAGTCGCAATGTGTGTATTTTTGCTGAAGGTGAGTTAGATCGTAGCCCAACAGGTTCGGGTGTAGCGGGGCGAGCAGCAATTCACTTTGCTAAAAACGAAATTGAAGCACAGCAAGAGATTGTGATTGAAAGTATTTTAGGTTCACAGTTCATCGTTAAAGTGGTTGATACACTAGAATATGGTGATTACATGGCGGTGATCCCAGAGGTGAGTGGGAACGCCAATGTGGTGGGTAAAAACACTTTTTATTTTGATCAGAACGATGCATTAAACACAGGATTTATTTTCCGATGAGTAGCCCATTTTTATCGCGCCAAGCGACGTTTCGCAGTTTATTAACCAGTTCACAACTCGATAGCGCATTGATTTTTGGCTACGAGAATATTCGCTATTTATCTGGTTTTAGCGGTCATGCCGCGTATTTAGTGATTAATCAAAATAGTGGTTATTTAGTCACTGATTACCGTTACGCAGAGCAAGCCACAAATGAAAGCCAAGGCTTTGAAGTAATTTGTCGCGACCGTGATAACGAAACGTTAGGCCATTGCTTTAATCGCCTTATCGACCAAGGTGCTAAGCTCGGTTTTGAAGCTGATCACATTAATGTTGGGGCTTGGCAAGCAATAAATGCAGAGTTGTCAGCAGCACAATTAACACCAATTCAAGGCGTTGTTGAACGTATGCGCTCAGTAAAAGATGATTGGGAAGTGAAGCAAATTGAGCTCGCAGCAGCGATTGCCGACCAAGCACTTAACGAAACATTGCCTTACTTTAAAACCGGAGCCAGTGAGCGCGATATTGCACTTGAGCTTGAATATCGCATGCAAAAGCTCGGTTCAAATGGCATGAGCTTTGACACGATTTTGTTATTTGGCGAGCGCACCTCTTTACCACATGGTATGCCGGGTGATCGCAAACTCGCTGTAGGTGATTTTATTACCTTAGATTTTGGCGCCGTAATTAATGGTTATCGCTCTGATATGACGCGTAGTTATATTTATGGCGAAGCCAGTGAAAAACAACAATTGGTTTATCAAACTGTCGCAGATGCACAGGCTGCAGCTATGGCTGAAGTGGTTGCAGGTGCTGCTGCAACCAATGCTTTGAAAGCAAGTCATCGCGTTATTGAAAATGCGGGCTTTGCTGAGTATGCAGGTGAAGGGTTAGGCCATGGCGTAGGATTATTTTTACATGAATTTCCAATTATAAAACCTAACTGTGATTACCATCTTGAAGCCGGTAATGTCATTACGATTGAACCGGGAATTTATATTCCAAACTTTGGTGGTGTGCGTTTAGAGGATGATATTTTGGTTATTGAAAATGGCTTTAAGTTACTGACTCATGCGCCTAAGCCAATGATTTTACCTGAAAGAGGTTAAGTGGATACGCCATGAAAATAATTGAAAAAGAACAGGTATTATCTAGCCTTTCGTTTGATGCCTTAATTAATGCACTTAACACGAGTTTTGCCGGCAACTTTTTAATGCCACAGCGACAAGTGTTTGAACTGCAACCAGGCGACCCTTCACATAATGCATTTGCTGTTTTACCAGCGTGGGATGAAGAAGTGATTGGGGTGAAATCCTTTACTTATTTTCCGCAAAATGGCGAGGCGGGCTTTGAATCCTTATATTCTAAAATTATGTTATTTGACCGAGCGCATGGTGTGCCGCTTGCGCTGGTGGATGGCACAAGTGTGACGCTTTGGCGCACCGCTGCAGTTTCCGCACTGGCGGCACGCTATCTAGCACGTGAAGATGCAGAGCATTTAGTGTTTTTTGGTAGCGGTAACCTTGCCAGTTATATGATTAAAGCGCATTTGTCAGTTCGCAATTACTGTAAAGTGACCATTATTGGCCGTAATCGCGACAAGGTAGACAGCTTGATAAGCCAGTTACAAAGCGAATTTAGTCAAGTTGCATTTGTTGTTGGGCAATCTGATAAAGAGACGATTGCAAGTGCCTGCACAATTAGTTGTGCAACAGGCTCACCTGAGCCGTTATTTGATGGTAGTTGGCTGAGTGCTGGTACGCATATAGACCTAATCGGTAACCATCACAAACATTGCCGAGAGTGTGATACACAAACAGTAACAAAAAGTCAGGTTTACGTGGATGGTCTAACAAACGTGTTAAATGAAGCGGGGGAGTTGTTAATTCCGATGTCTGAAGGAGCGTTTAGCCAACAGCAGATAAAAGGTGAATTAGCCGACTTATGTGCTAAACGAGTTTCAGGCAGACAGCAAGAAAACAACATCACATTATTTAAATCGGTAGGTACGGCACTTAGCGATCTTGTGGCTGCTAACCTCGTTTATAAGTTATCTAACTAAGCTGAGAATGGACATGAAGTTAGAGTTGTTTTTAGTTGGTGGGTTGATATTACTGTGGGGCTTAGAGCCATGGGGTTATTATTTTTTATGCCGTCAACGGAAACGCTCTTGGCGTGCTTGCGCGATAGAGAAAGCCACATTAGTTGGCTTACAAGATTTAGTGCCATTTTATAGCTTTAAAGATAAACAAATGATGCTGCAATACTGTTTTGAACAAGAAAAATACAGTGTTATTTTGGCGTATGACAAAAGTTGTCTAAATGCGCTTAATGAGAATCAAACAGTGTATTTGTTTGTTGACCCAACTAACCCAGAAAAAGCATTTTTATACCGTATGCCTAATCGCATCATTGCTTATTTATTTCCTTTAATCGGCACACTTTTATTTACGCTAGCACTCACCTAGACTAACGGTATTGTCTTCTTTTTATTGAATAAGCGATGTGGCGACGTTGGATTGGGATTAGCTTTTTATTACTGATTGTTGTATTTGTGGCTACCCGCGTAAGTGCTGTTGAACTTGAAATGGTTGTTACAGAGCATTTTCCACCTTATCAAGTTAAATCAGGGGAAAAACTCGATGGCGTAGCGGTAGATATTGTTAGGGCGTTACTGCGCCGAGAGCAAATCTCCACTGAGCATTTAGTATTGCCTTGGTCCCGTGCTTATCATATTGCTACCACAGAAAAAAACGTATTAATTTACTCAATGCGCCGAACGCAAAAACGTGAAAGTAGTTTTGAGTGGATTGGACCGGTTTTTCCAAATAGCTCAATGCTACAAAGCAAAAGCTCATTGTTTTTATGGCAATTAAAAGCACGTGAACAAGCAAACGTTACGACTCAGTCAATGCAAAATCTAACCTTAGTCGTCGCAAGAGATGATTACATTATGGATGAAATTGTTGCACGCTATCAGTGGCCTGAAAAAAACATAATGAAGGTAAGGCATTGGCCTGAAGCAATTAACGCACTAAAAGAGCAGCGCGTAGATGCGATTGTATTGCAGAAAAACAATTTAATCGCACTTAGCAAGCAAATGGCGTTTGATTTAAACGATTTTGTGCCTGCTGTTGATTTGGGGCGTACTCCTCAGTTGTATGTTGCTCTTAGTAAGGGGTCTGATAAACAGCTAGTTGAGCGTTTACAGCAAAGCTTAGCGAGCTTACATGCTTCTGAAGAATATAATGTAATTGAACAACAATGGCGTTCATCATTCATAAAAGTTAATTTTTAACTCCTTTCTATTCATGCTACTTATGATAAGCATAAACATGCTGGCCTTGGATCGTAATATAAAACCCTTATACTAAAGGTGAATAACTAACCAATACCTGACGCTTTTAATTAAAGTGCTACAGTTTATTAAAGTGCTTGAAGTCGTTCAAATACTCAAGCCATGTTAGGTATTTCACGTCACCAAGGAGGTATTATTGTGCTTCAAGAATATCGTTTACATGTCGAGCAGCGTGCAGCTCAAGGTATAGTGCCAAAACCGTTAGATGCACAGCAAACCGCTGAACTTATCGAATTAATTAAAAACCCGCCGGCAGGTGAAGATGAATTTGTTTTAGATCTACTCGTTAATCGCGTACCGCCAGGTGTTGATGATGCGGCATACGTAAAAGCAGGGTTCTTAGCTGCGGTCGCGAAAGGTGAAGCATCATCGCCACTGATAACAAAAGAATATGCCGCTGAACTACTGGGTACCATGTTAGGTGGCTACAACATCGCCCCGATGATTGAATTACTAGACGATGAATCGTTAGCGCCTATTGTGGCAAAAGGGTTATGCAAAACATTACTAATGTTTGATGCGTTTTACGATGTAGAGGAAAAGGCAAAAGCGGGTAACAAATATGCGCAACAAGTGATTGAGTCATGGGCAAATGCTGAGTGGTTCACCGACAGGCCCGCTGTTGCCGAGAAAATTTCTGTTACTGTGTTCAAAGTAACAGGCGAAACCAATACTGATGATTTATCTCCTGCGCCAGATGCTTGGTCACGTCCAGATATCCCACTACACGCGTTAGCAATGCTTAAAAACGAGCGTGAGGGTATCAAGCCAGAAAAGCCGGGTGAAATTGGCCCTATCTCTCAACTTGAAGAGTTAAAAGCAAAAGGTTTGCCACTTGCGTATGTAGGTGATGTGGTAGGTACGGGGTCTTCTCGTAAATCAGCGACTAACTCAGTGCTTTGGTTTATGGGCGATGACATTCCATTCGTGCCTAACAAACGGGTTGGAGGAGTATGTTTAGGGGGGAAAATTGCCCCTATTTTCTTTAATACCATGGAAGATTCAGGCGCGTTACCAATTGAGCTGCCCGTTGATGAATTAAATATGGGTGACCAAATTGATATTTACCCATATGAAGGCGTTGTTAAACGTTTTGGTACTGACGAAGTAATTTCTACGTTTGAACTTAAATCAGAAGTAATTCTTGATGAAGTACAAGCGGGCGGTCGTATTCCACTTATCATCGGTCGTGGTTTAACAGATAAAGCGCGTACGTCACTTGGTCTTGATCAAGAAACAATATTCCGTAAACCGGCAACTGCAGCCGATACTGGCAAAGGCTACACGCTAGCGCAAAAAATGGTGGGCAATGCGTGTGGCGTTAAAGGTGTGCGTCCTGGTCAATATTGTGAACCGAAAATGACAACTGTTGGTTCACAAGACACCACAGGCCCAATGACACGTGATGAACTAAAAGACTTAGCATGTTTAGGTTTTTCCGCAGATTTAACCATGCAGTCGTTTTGTCATACCTCTGCTTACCCAAAACCAATTGATGTAAATACGCATCATACATTACCCGACTTCATTATGAATCGAGGAGGGGTATCGCTTCGCCCCGGTGACGGTATTATTCATTCGTGGCTAAACAGAATGCTGTTGCCTGATACCGTGGGAACGGGTGGTGATTCACATACACGTTTTCCTCTGGGTATTTCTTTCCCTGCAGGCTCTGGTGCGGTTGCTTTTGCCGCTGCAACGGGAGTAATGCCGCTCGATATGCCGGAGTCAGTACTAGTAAGGTTCAAAGGTGAAATGCAAGCGGGCATTACGTTACGCGACCTTGTACATGCCATTCCTTACTATGCAATTCAGCAAGGCTTATTAACGGTAGAGAAAAAAGGCAAAGTTAATGAGTTTTCAGGGCGAATTTTGGAAATTGAAGGGCTGGAGTATTTAACCGTTGAGCAGGCATTTGAACTGTCTGATGCATCAGCAGAGCGATCTGCGGCGGGCTGTACCGTGAAGCTTTCACAGCAATCAATCGAAGAATATTTAAACTCGAATATTGTTATGCTTAAGTGGATGATCACAGAAGGCTATGGTGATGTACGCACTATTGAGCGCCGAATTACCAAAATGCAAGAATGGTTAGATAATCCAGAGCTTATGTCGGCGGATGTGGATGCAGAGTACGCCCATATCATTGAGATTGATTTAGCAGAAATCGAAGAGCCTATTTTATGTGCGCCAAACGATCCAGATGATGCTCGCTTGTTATCAGAGGTGCAAGGCGAAGAAATTAACGAAGTGTTTATTGGCTCTTGTATGACAAACATCGGCCATTTCCGTGCTGCAGGTAAGTTACTTGATAATTTTAAAGGCCAATTACCAACACGAATGTGGATTGCACCACCAACCAAAATGGACCGTGATCAGCTTACCGACGAAGGCTACTATGGCATTTATGGTCGTGTAGGTGCCCGTATTGAAACCCCAGGGTGCTCGTTATGTATGGGTAACCAAGCGCGAGTTGCCGATCAATCTACAGTGGTATCTACTTCTACACGTAACTTTCCTAACCGCCTAGGTACGGGAGCAAATGTGTTTTTAGCATCTGCCGAACTTGCTGCAGTAGCTGCAATTATAGGTAAATTACCTACGGCAGCTGAGTATCAAGAGTACGCGACAATGATAAATGCAACAGCTGCTGATACATACCGTTACTTAAATTTTCATAGAATGCCACACTATACTAAAAAAGCTGAGCAAGTGATTATTCAGCAAGCAGTGTAACGATTCAGCTGTGTAATTGAGTGTGATGGTTATAAAAGCCGATGTTATTTAGCATCGGCTTTTTGCATTTTAAGATAATTTAATTCTTTAAATCTGGGAATTTATTATTAGCTATGATGTAATATTTTCAATAATTGTTGTTAAATTAACCATTTGTTAATTTTTATAAATGCGAATTTAAACGCGAGGCAAGGAAGTGTATTTCAGAGTATTGCTATATGTGTTCAGCTCATTGCTGTTGTTGGGTTGTGTAGGTGAAGGCGAAACCAGCAAATCAGTTAGTGAAGATGCGGCGCAAACACCGGTACCCGTAGGCAGTGAAGGGGGAGTTATACGCTTTGATGGCACAGGCACTTTAGATCTAGAAGTTGGCGCAGTTGCCGATGGCTTGACACTGTCAGTTGATGTAGGGCAATCGCAAGCCTTTCCCGATGCACAAAATTCGCTTTCAAAAGTGTATTCGATAACACCAATCGAAACCGCATTATTTGATAAAGCCGATCTGACGATTCCATTACCAAGTGATTATCAAGCGGACCAGCAATATGTACTGGCAAGGCTTGTTAACAATACATGGGTACCTAATTTTAATTCGCGCATAGAAGGTAATTTTATTAGCGCTGAAATTTATCACTTAGGTATATATGGCATTCGTAAATTACCGAATGTTTCTACCTTTAAATCCATTGGCCCAGCATGTGATATGGCTGCTGTACAACAAACGATTCGTTTTGTGCATGTTGCTGATTTGCATTCTCGCTTCGGCTATAAAGAGCGCTTATACAGCCGTTTGAAATCATTGCATTTAACTTCACTTGAAGAAAATCCTTACACTGTTTTTACCAACGGGGGCGATGATTATGAAAAAGGCAATGTGGCTGAGCAAGTATCTATGGGTCGGGCCTCATCACTGGCAACACAAGCTATGGAGTTTGATGTGCGTGTGGTGGGAAACCACGATTATGCTTGGGGTGAAGACGAACTACTAGCTTACGCACAAGATGAAACTGCACTGGTACTTGCTTCAAATACGCAATATGTTGGTGAAAAAGCACAAGGCTTTGCTACACATAAATTTGGCATTATTGATGTAGGTTGTGTCAAAGTTGGTTTCTTGGGTATGACCTCAGGTCCATGGAATGAGCTTGATAAAGAATACAAAGAACGCCCATTACCTGATTTTATTGATAATTTTGTAATGGATTATGAGTTTACCGAAGTCGCAGAAGGTTTAGTGCGCTTTTATGGTGAGCAAGTTGATTATCTTGTAATGGTGAGCCATTTAGGTTGGGTGGATGATCGCATTGCGCAAAACGTACCTGAGATTAATTTAATTCTTGGTGGTCATAGCCATGATAAGCCGCAAATCCATAGGTATAACGACAATCAATCGATTGTGATTGAACCCGATATTTACGGCATGGGCGCAACCGTGATTGATATCGAATTTAATTTATTTGATAAAACGTCGCGTCCAGTGCGCTTTGAAAATAATGAAATTCAAATTGATACTTTAGATATCAATACATTTCATGAACCGCTTGATAATAAAATAGCAGAAATCGTTAAAACTTATTTAGAAGATCCAAACTATAAAGTAGCAATTTCTGAAAATTACCCCGACCGCAATGATATTGAAAAAGTGCTAGCCGATGCGTTGATGTTTACTCACAAGGTAGACGCTGTTTTGTTGGGGGCTTATGACTTGGCAGATCCGTTTAGCTTGTATCCTTGGCAAGCTGGTGGTGTAACCCAGCAAGAATTGCATGATGCGTTTCCGGTAGAGCGTCAGCCATCGAATACATTGGGTTTTAATGCGGTTTACTCGGTTGAAGTGTCAGGTGCGGATTTAGAGTCTATGGTGGGGCAGCAGCCCCAGTGGCAATACTTTGGTGAGCAGCAATTTAATCCAGATAGCACCTACACAGTTGCGCTTTATAAAGGTGCCGCACTAAACCCAACGTTATTTTTTAACGACATTAGTTTTAAAAACGCCACTGCACTAAATGATAGCTGGCGCGTAATTGAAGAGTATGGTCGTTATCGCACTGGCCAATGCTTGCACTTAGACACAGGTACACAATTAAATGCCTGTAAAGAAGATGAATTTATAACTCTTTGGCAGTTTGATAATAGCGAAGATCCATTTTTAGCGGACTATGGTCCATCGACCATGAAGTTGTTTAACCCTGATCGTAAAAGTTATAGCGATGATGTGATTTTTGAAAAAATTTCGCAACTTGAAGAATCAATCCCGAGTCTCGCAGGTTTTGATGCAACCGTTATGAAGTTCCCACGCTTTAAAATAAACGAAGGCTTAAAAGTGCGCCATAACGTAGATGCCAACGGTGATTGTGTCGATCAAGGACTGGTGTCTGATTATTCATTGGTAATGGATATATTGTGGCCAAGTGAAAGTGTGGCGAAATACCGTCCGTTATTACAAACATCTCTAAATTACGAAAGTGAAATCGAAGACGAAAAAAAGGCTGAAATTCGCTTTGAATCAATAGAAGGAGAACGTACAACTGGCGGCGTTGGATTTGATGGCTTTTGTGGTGAAATGTTTCCAGACACTTGGTACAGAATTGCACTGGTATTTTATAGTGCCCCATTTGATGGCACCTTTAAAGTTTACATTAATGGTGAATTAGCCTGTGAGAAAACAGGTCGAAATATTACTGAGCGTTTTGCATTAAGCGAGCAGTTCTTATTACTAACCGATGGAACTTGGGCAGCCCAACCAGGGTATTTAAATGCTGCGCTATTTGCTGGCCGAAGCTTAAGTGAAACGGAAATTAAAATGATGGGTGGACCATCAGCCAAAATGACGTTTTCGCAAGAAAAAGCCACAACCAGTGAAACAATTTTGCGTCATCAGCAAAGTGCACCAGGGCGACCGTATAATCCATGGCTTGAACAGCGCAATAAGTTCTTTAAATGAGTTAGTTGCGTTATAAGTTGCTTCGATTTATAACGCTTTTTAACAAATCAAATTAGCCGCACAATGTGTGTTGCGTTAAAGTCGGGAAAATTAATTTTTAAGAAGCATTATGAAAACAAAAATTAGCGCTGTTATTTTATTACTCGTGAGCATTGCCTTGCTGATCCCTGGGGTAACTCAGCCCGTGTTAACACTGCAAGGGAATATTGATAAAGCCAAAATTGTAGATGTGGGTATTACCATGCTTGCCGAAGAAGGCGATGGCAATACACGCAGCATGCTTCGTATGTTTTCGGGTATGCTTGGCCTTGATAAGTTAGAAGGTGAAGTTGAAGCCTATCGCAAAACCCGCAGTATTGTTGGCACCATTAAAGAACTTACCAATAACAAAAACCATGTGGTGGCAGTGTTAGTTGGGTTATTTGCGGTGATCATTCCATTTTTAAAACTGTTGATGCAGCTACTCAGTGTATTATTGCCCGCTAAAATTAAGCTCACTCGTTTGCTTAATACCGCTGCTTCTAAGCTTAGTAAGTGGAGTATGACTGACGTATTTGTGATTGCACTTATCGTTTCTTATTTGGCTGGCAATGCCGATGGGCAAATGGGCGATATGTTAAAAATGAAAGCCGAGCTAGGCATCGGCTTTTGGTTTTTTACTGCGTATTGTATTGTGGCAATTGCCTCTTCTCAGTTTGTAGAGCGCATTCATAAAGCCCGCTAATAAATCAATTCGGCAGAGTCTTTATCGCCACGAGCATAAAGACTCTGTTTTATCTCTTTTCGCGTTTCACTTGTCTTATCTTGACTTAGTTTGAAGTTACCAACGACTTCTGCAATCTCTATTTTAAACACCATTATGTACTTTAATGATTGCGATATTTCATTCTCATCTACTTGAGAAAGTTGCCACTGCGTTGCCAGTTTATCTTCAAATTTCGCAACGGAGTAAGCCATTATCTCGCGCTTTTGTGATGGCTTTGTAATCGGTTGTGCTGTGCCTTTTACCTCTAGTTTGGCGTAATGCCATGTAGGTAAATAGACTTTTTCGGCATCATTGGGAGAAACATAACAGTCTGCACCATTAAATAGGCATTTTACGTTTAAAGGCTGCTTGGCAAGTAGCTTGGCAAGCGGGTTGTTTGCTGCCATGTGCCCCAATAAGTGCTGCTTTTTTTCATCAAGCACTAATGGAATGTGGCAAAGCTCAATGTCGCCTTGCGCATTTTGATAAATCAAACTTGCTAGCGGAGACTTCTCAATGTGCGTTAACAGTCGAGCGAAGTCATTTTCAATATATTGGCGTGGTGGATACATGTTATAACTTTGCCTCTAACTGTTGTTTTACATTTGGCCAGATTATATGAGTGATGCTAAATACTGCGCTATTACGATAGCTACCGTCAATTAGCTTTCTATCTTGCCATGCAATGCCTTCAAATTGTGCGCCTAATCGGGCAATGGCATTTCGTGATTTTTGGTTATTTTCATGGGTGCGAAGTTCTACTCGGGCAGCACCAAGTTGTTCAAATGCGTAACTTAACAGTAGATATTTTGCATGTGTATTGATATGGCAACGTTGAAATTCAGGGGTAATAAACGTATGGCCAATTTCAAGTTTATCGTGATTAAAATCAAGAGCAAATAAGCGTGTGCTGCCCACCAGTTGATTACTTTTTTTATCAATAATCACTAACGGCAATTGCTTATCAGCTTGGTATTGCGCTGTTTTATTAAACCAATGCTCAAGCGTATCTTTATCTTTGCAGTAATTGCTAAGCACATATTGCCAAATTTTCGGGTTTTTCCCTGCTTGTAATAAATCATCTAAATGGTGGTGTTGCAGCTTTTGTAAAATGACTTTGTTAGTTTCAAAGTGTGTTTGTGTTAATTGTTGCATGGTGACCTCATTCCAAATTTATAATGCTTAATGAGGTGTATTAAAAAAGAAATCTGGTATAACGTTAACAACCAATTTTTGTTATTTATATAGACCAGAAATTAAATGCGCTTACTGACTATTTCAGTTAATTTACATGAAAAGAAATACCTCGCCATTGCTGCGAGCATTCGAGAGGCCATTTTATCGGGTCAGTTAAAACCACAAGACCGATTGCCGGCAAGCAGGGATTTAGCAAATCAGCTCAATGTGAATCGTCATACTATTATGGCGGCTTGCGATGAGTTAGTGGCGCAGGGGTATTTAGAAAGTTTACCACGTATTGGTTATCAAGTGGTTTCGGTCTTACCGGTAGAGGGTTGTGTACCAAATGAATTGAGCGAAACTCAGCAATTTAACTTGGCTCACTTATTTAAATCGCCAAAAGCGAGTCTTTCTAACGCTGATTTTAACGTACGCTTTAATTTTGCTGGTGGATTACCAGATATAACGCAATTTTCAATGAAGGTATTTAAAAGCCACTTAAATACAGCGTTAAAACAGTTAGATCTTGGCAGTTTGCATTATCAGGGCACGCTCGGGAATGAAACATTACGTGAACAAATAAAAAAATATTTAATAAGAGCGCGCGGTCTTTCATCTGGCGAAATTTTAATAACCAATGGATCGCAAGAAGCATTGTTTATTGTCGCGCAAGCGGTGTTACAGAGCGGTGACAATGTGGCGGTTGAGCAACTTAGTTATCCGCCTGCATGTGCTGCGCTCAGCTCAAATGGTGCAAACCTGATTACCATTGAACAGGATGAGTTTGGTATAAAACCTGAAAGCTTAAAGCGTGTGTTGGCAAAAACCAAAATAAAGCTTTTGTATTTAACGCCACTACATCAGTACCCAACAACAGTGACATTATCGCCACAGCGTCGCAGCCAAATATACCAATTAGCTCAGCAGTATGATTTTTTAATTTTAGAAGATGATTATGATCATGAGTTTCATTATCGCTGTTCACCGTTAGTACCAATGGCGGCAAATGACCCTGATGGGCGAGTAATTTATATCTCAACGTTTTCAAAAATTATGTTCGCAGGCGCGCGATTGGGCTATGTTTCGGCTCACCCTCAAGTTATTGAGTATTTGGCTAATAGTAAAAAAATTATTAACCACAAAACCGAATGTGTGTTACAGCAAGCGGTGGCTAATTGGATGAGCGAAGGGGACTTTGAAAGGCATCTTCGTAAAATGACACAATTGTATTTAGCGCGCAGAGATCACCTTGTGCTGTTGTTAGAAAATTACAAACAAGCAGGTTACCCGATCACTTTTGCTGTTCCCGATGGGGGAATGGCTATTTGGCTTGGTTGCAAGCGTGATTTAACTGGTTTTACTGAGTTGGCACAGGCGCATGGAATATACATTCAATGTCAGCAAGACTTTAACGCACAAGTAACCAATTGTGATGAGCAAGGTTATCAGTATCTGCGTTTAGGGTTTGCCAGTATGGAAGAGCAAACCCGTTTAGAGGCGGTTAATGCATTAATGGCGTTATTATTCCCCGCTTTGCGTACTTAGCCAATTGAGCGCTTGCGCTTTATTGTTGAAACACTGATGTGTTAGTCCCGCAGTAGGGTAAACATAGTCACACACTTGTTGCGTCATCGACCTTGTTACGCAATGTTCAAGATTTACTGCGACAGCTTTGGCACTGGAGGCTTTTAAAAACTCAATGTGTGCATTTTGTGCGTCTGGCGTTGGCAGTGCCTCGCCATGAATGTTAAGTAATACATCAAAATCAGTAATTTGCTGATTACGCACCATATCAATTAATTGCTCATGTAAATGCATAAAAAATTCAGCATTCCATGGCCCGGTTGTGTTTATTTCTAGCGTTTTTCCTTGCCAATTAAGGCTGACATCGCCATGCATTTTAAATTTTTCAAACATATAGCGTTTAAATTCAATTTTTAGTTTTGCTGTACCTTTATTCTAGCTGAGAGTTTTCAGTTGGAGTAGTCATGAAACAAGCAATTATTGTTGGTGCAGGCCATGCTGGTTTAGCAACCGCCTACTTATTGAGGCAAAAGGGCTATCACAAAGTGGTTATTTTAGAAGCATCAAATGCTGTAGGTAGTGCGTGGCGAAATCGTTATGAAGGGTTAACTTTGTTTACTTCTCGGCGCTATAGTCAGTTGCCAGGGTTGAATATATCAGGCAACGCAAGTGAGTACCCGTCAAAACAGGAATTTGTTGAATATCTTGAACAATATGCTGCTGCACTTTCGTTAGATATTAGATTTGGCCGTAAAGTAGTTGATGTGCGAAATGACACCGATGGCTTCACAGTAAACTGCAGTAATGGTGAAACCTACCACAGCAAAATGCTGTTTGTATGTACTGGTGCATTTCAAATTCCTCATTCGTATCAGCTGGATAGTAACTCTTTTTATCACGGTAAAGTGTTTACGCCAGAATCTATTGGTGATCGACACTTAACATGTGAAAACGAAAACTGGTTGGTGATTGGTGATGGTGCCAGTGGCCGGCAACTGGCAAAAATGTTGGTTAAAAAGAATCAAGTCTTTTTATCTACGGGCAAAGCACGCACTTTTTTACCACAGCGTTTTTTGGGTAGAGATATTTTCTTTTGGTTAGATAAGCTCGGCCTGACTCGTCTGGAAAAACAACATTGGTTAGCGAAAAAAATGCGAAAGAAAGACCCATTTCCTGCAACTGGTAGTCGTAATCATCAGTTAGCTAAGGCTGGAATAACACTTTGTAAGCGCTTTAACTTGAATAAGTTAAATAGCGAAAAGCCAATAACACTTAAAGGGCAAGTGATAGATAAGGTGATAATTACTACAGGCTATAAAAATGACTTTTCTTGGCTTGAAAGCTGTTTAGCGGAACAAGCTAGCAATAAAGATATTTTTGATAAAGTATCCGACATATCGGGGTTATATATCTTGTCTCAACCTTGGCTGAACTCGCGTGGTTCGGGCTTGATTATGGGCATTGAGCATGATTTTAATTTATTAGACTTGCTCGAATGTAAGCGTTCCTTTTAATAGCTTTGGTTGTATGCCAAATAACTTTTTACATTCGCGACTTAAGTGTGCGGCATCACTAAACCCTACTTGATGGGCGGCTTTGGTTAAATCAAAGCCATTTGCGAGTAATGGTATTAAGCGTTTGAATCGTAAGTAGCGTTGATAACTTTTAAATGGCATGCCAATTTGTTCACTAAATAAATGTGATAATCGGCTTTGCGATAAATTAACTATTTTTGCTAATTGTGAAAGATTTAGCTGGGCGCTGTCACACTGCTCTAAGTGATTAAGTATTTTTGCAATACGCGGATCCGTAGGGGACTTTGCTTGGGTATGGTAGCATAAAATACTATTTAAAAATTCAGTCATCGCATAATCAAAGCTGCCTGTTTTATCAATAAAATATTGCCAAAGGTATTGCGATTTGGCCTGTTCAAAGCGGGTGTAAACATTGTTTTCATTTTTTTGGCAGTTAATAAGGTGCGTTAGCTTTTTACCAAGCACACTAAAATTATCAATCAATATGGTGATCACCGGTTTATCACTTTTTAAAGTGTGCTTTACCTTACTTGCAATTATTAAGCAGTTTGTGGAAAGCGTTTTTTGGTCAACAGTAATACTGGCTTGTGGCGACAATAAGTTAATTTGAATAAATTGATGGTTATGTTCATTTGCCATCAATTTATCATTAAATGCGATATAAACGCCTTGGTAGGCTAAAAAACGGGTTTTCAAAGTTCTACTTGTTCCAAATACTCAGCTACTTTGGCGTCAATTCCAAGCTGCTCCTTAATGTGACAGCGCATTGCCTCACATGCACTGACTTCACCATGGTTAATATAAATTTGCTTTGGTAATGCTTCGCCTTGCTGCAACCAATTTAGAATATCTTGATAATCACCATGGGCCGAAAGTGAATCTAGGTTTAGAACATTTGCTTTTACATCAATATATTCGCCATGAATTTTTATTCTTTCGGCGCCATTAATAAGGGCTTCACCGCGTGTGCCAGCTGCTTGAAAGCCTAAAAATGCGACTGTGTGTTTATCATCTGGCAATAAACTTTTTAAGTGATGTAATACCCGTCCGCCGCTTGCCATGCCGCTTGCTGACACAATAATACAGGGTAGATTACGGCTATTGAGCATTTCCGACTCTTCTTGCGTTTTAACAAACTCAGTCATGTCATCAATGGCTTGGCATTGTTCTTTTGTTAGTTTGTGGTGCTTGTGGGCTTTTTCATAAAGATCTGTGACCTTTATTGCCATCGGGCTATTGAGATAAACCGGTACATTCGGAATTCGCTGCTCTCTTTTTAGCTCTGCGATTAAATGCAAAATTAACTGTGCACGGCCAACGGCAAAAGAGGGCATAAGAAAAATACCCCCACGCTTAAAGGTATCATTTATCGCATCGGCGAGAATTTGCTTGGTGTCGGTTGCAGTATGACGTCTATCACCATACGTAGCCTCTACAACTAGTAAATCACAGGGTGAAATCGGCTCTGGCGGATACATAATTGGGTCGTCTTGCCTACCAACATCACCGCTGAACACCAACGTTTTACTTTTTGCATTTAACTCAATACTTGAAGAGCCGAGAATGTGCCCATTTGGTTTCAAGTTAATTGTAACATTTGGCAAAATTTCAACATTGTGTTGAAAATCTAGCGGCACAAAAAGAGATAACGACTTTTTAGCATCATTTAATGTATACAGTGGTTCAGCTGGAGAGTGTTTAGAGAAGCGCTTTTTATTTGCATATTTTGCGTCTTCTTCTTGTAAAAAGCCCGCATCAGGCAGTAATACTTCACACAGTTTTAGTGTTTCGTGAGAGCAAAAAATAGGGCCTCTAAATCCTTGCTTGTATAAAAGTGGAATATAACCCGAATGGTCTATATGCGCGTGGGTTAATAAAACGGCATCTAACTTAGTTACATCAAACGGAAGGGCTTGCCAGTTGCGAGTGCGATAGTTTTTTATGCCTTGGTAAAGGCCGCAATCAATTAAGATCTTTAGGTTTTCTACTTCCAGTAGGTGTTTTGAACCTGTAACTGTACTTGCTGCCCCGATAAATGTTAATTTCATGGCAAGCTCCATATTTAGTGTAATTAGCTCTATTTTAGTCAATCTTACTAATAATGAATTGTTAGTAAGGTCCTAAATCAAGCTAACACACTGAAAGTTATATTAATATATATTTGGCATAGAGTTTGATTTAAATTAAATAAATTGGAAATTTGAGAGGTTTATATGGCAGAACAAGGATCAGCAGGCAATGTAATTGCTGCTATTTGTAACGTGTTTTTCCCAGGTCTTGGGCAGTTGGTACAAGGGCGTATTGGCGCGGCACTGATATTTGCGATTGTAGTATTTGGTGGCTACGCTTTATGGTTTTTTGTCGTTCCAGCAATCATTGGCGGTATTTTCCACTTATGGGCAATAATCGATGCGGCTAAGTTTCGTAAAGTTGAAATATATCGGTAATGTTAATTAAAGTTTAAGTTTTTGCATTTTAGTAAGGTGGCGTTTTGGTTACCTTGCTAAAAAGTACGTTTTTTCCATTCTAAATTATCGATCTTGTCCTTTAGCACGCACACACCCGCCTCTTGTAACATCAACAATTCCATATGTAGTGTAAATGAATGTAAATGATGGGTTTGTATGTAAATTTAATTTTACTACCAAATCTTAATTAAGTTGTTGTTTATTATGTCTTTTGTGTTTTTTCTGTATTTATTTGTATTAAGTTCTGCGTAATGTTGTTTATCGAACAGTTATTATGTTTTGTAATTTTTGTGTTAAAACAGAGGTGTTCAGTTTACGTTTTGAAGCAAAGAGAAACATTTGTACGTAATTTGACACGAATAACATTTAGAAAACTTCAGGGAAATCTCATTTTGAATAAATTAAACTTATTAGCGCTGGGTGTTAAAAGCGCATTATTTGCAGGAGCTGTTACAAGTTTTGCTGCAACAGCTGCTGAAGAAGCCAACCAAGCTGAAGAAGTAGAACGCATTACCGTTACAGGTTCTAAAATCAAACGTATTGGTGAGCTTTCTGCTACGCCAGTTACTGTAATTACTGGTGATACATTAACTGACGCTGGTATTACTAACGTTGCTGATTTATTACAAGACTTACCATCCGCAACGACGGGTCTTTCTCCAGAAACTACTAACAATAGTATTTTTGCTAATGGTCTTAACAATACCGACCTTCGTGGTTTAGGTGCAAACCGTACACTTGTTCTTGTAAACGGTCGTCGTTTTGTTTCAGGTTCACCAACGTCAAGTGCTGTAGATTTAAATAATATCCCAACAGCAATGATTGAACGCATTGAGGTTACTACTGGTGGTGCATCAGCAGTTTATGGTTCTGATGCGGTTGCAGGTGTTGTGAACATTGTGACTAAGCAATCTTTTGATGGCGTTGAATTTGACGCATCTACACGTCAGCCTTCTCAAGAAGGCGGTGAGTCAAGCTATGCGTCATTAACATTTGGTGGTGAAGCAGACAAAATTAGCTTTATTGCAAACATCTCTTATACAAAGGATGAGCAGCTTCGCGGTGATCAGCGTGACTTTATCCGAAACGGTGTAATTGCCATTGACCATCCTGATAACGTGAATGATGAAGACGGTATTCCACGTCGTATTATTTATGATCAAGAAGGTTCAACATCGCTTCGTTTCTACAGTAAAACTGGTGACTTTTTTGCACCTGATGGGCACTACATCTTTGCTGATGATGGTTCTATTCGCGCATTTGAAGAAGGTGAACGTTTACCTGCAAGTAGCACACCAGGTAGTCGCAATACTAACTACTATACAGGTGAGGGCGACGGTTATAGTTTCCTAGAGCACAAATATGTACGTACGCCACTTGAGCGTATTAATGTAAATACGCAAGTAAATATGGAACTTGCTGATGACCATAATATGACATTTGAATTACTTTATTCAAATACATCAGCATTTGGTGAAAGTTCGCCAGCATTCTTCTACTTAGGTGGAATGAGAGCTGATAACGCATTCTTTAGTGATGAAACAAAGCAGTTCTTTGCTGACCGTGATATGTCTTCATACGGTGCGTATTACTTAGCCGATATGTTTGGTCACCGTAAGTATGACCAAAAACGTCAAACTACCCGTGGCGCATTAGGTTTTGACGGTATGATCACTGATAACTGGAGCTACGATGCGTATGCTCAAATAGGTTATGTACAACAAGATACAACTTGGTTTGGTGAATTATTAACTGATAACTTTAACAATGCACTTGATGCAGTTGAAGTTGATGGTCAAATTGTGTGTGCTGACCGCGATGCTGATGGCGAAGTTATCGGCGCATTAGCAGGCTGTTCTCCATTAAATATTTGGGGTAAAGGCTTAGCATCTCAAGAAGCTCTTGATTATGTTGGTACTGATGCAACTCGCCGTGCAAGTATCAAGCAAACGGTTGTGGGTGGTACTGTAAGTGGTGACTTATTTGAGTTACCTGCGGGTCCGCTTGCGTCAGCATTTACACTTGAATACCGTGAAGAACGTGCTGAAACTCTTCCTGATCCAGCGATGCGTAAAGGTTTAATCTTCAACAACCAATCAGACGCATTATTTGGTGAGTTCGACGTAAAAGAAGCCGCTGCTGAATTCTCTATTCCAGTTTTAACTGATGTACCATTTGTACAAGACTTATATGTAGAATTAGCATATCGTTATATGGATTACTCATCAACGGGTACTGATGATGCGTGGAAAGTAAGTCTTAACTACGTAATGAACGACGATTTACGTTTCCGTTTAAACCGTTCTAAGTCAGTTCGTGCTCCTAACATCGATGAGCTATACAGCCCTCCAGGTCAAACTTACGCGAGCTTCAATGATCCTTGTGAACAAGGTCAAATTGACAATGCTGGTGAATACAAAGCAAACATTGAGCGTAACTGTCGTGCAGCTGGAATCCCAGTTGGTTGGGCGCCTTCTGATCTTTGGAAGCAAACAACTCATCCAGGTTACGTTGTAGGTAATGATGACTTAACAAACGAAACAGCATATGACATTACATATGGTTTCATTTATACGCCAGCATACCTAGAAGGCTTCAGTGTAACGTTAGATTACTGGAAGTTTGAGCTGGAAGACATGATTACACGTCCTAGCGCTGCTAACATTGTACGTGGTTGTTATGAACTAGATTCTCTAGATAACCCTTACTGTAATCTTGTTGAGCGTGATCCTACGTCACTAGAAATCACTGCTTTCTATCAGTCTCCTGTGAATGCTGCTACGAGTACAATTTCAGGTACGGATATTGAGCTTAACTACGGCTTTGAGTCTGGTTTCGGTGATTTTGATTTCCGTCTAATCACGACCTACCTAGAAGAGCGTGAGCAAAATACTACTGGTAAAGAAGAAGATAATCGTCAATACCAAGGTGAAATCCACCGCCCACGCTGGAAGGGTCGTTTCACTCTTAACTATGGTTATGAGGACCTATCGTTAGCTGCTACGTCTGTATACCGTCATGCATCTGTAGTGGATCGTGATTGGACACCAGAAGATAACAACTATAATGATATTCCTTCTTACATTAAGTGGGATCTAACAGCGCGTTATAACATCACTGACGATCTTCAGGTTCGTGGTGGTGTATTAAATGTGTTCGATAGAACACCACCTCGTCATCCTTCATACTATGATGATGGTGAGTTCTTCGATCTAGATGGTCGTACTTACACAGTGGGTGTGAACTACAAGTTCTAATCTCAAGTAATAATAAAAATGCCGCTATATAGCGGCATTTTTTTGTTTTGATGCAAAGTACTAAAATCAGTACTTCGTTTATAGGCAATCTACTTATTCATCTGCGCTATAAACTTATTTGAATATGCAATGGATTTATTCATTTCGCTCATAAGTGTTTTAATATCGCGTTTTAATGTAGAAAACTCGCCTTTTATTGCGGCAATTGCTTGCGCATTAAGGTTATGTTTTAGATATAAAACATTGTCGTTTAATGCGGTTAAAACGGGTTCCATTTTGCTTTCAGAACGGCGCATTGAACGTAATAGTTGGTCAAACTGGCGCTTAGTGGCGGAAAGTTTCTTTTGGCTATCTCGTTTTAGTTTAGCGTTTGAATACTGTTCTAATTCTTCTTCCCACTCATCAAACAGTGCTTCGGCTACGTCTTCAACGGCATTAATTTTACTCGATACATCTTCGGCAGATTTTTTACTCGCCAAATAATCATCATTAAGTTGGTCGTAAACTTTTTGTAGCTCACCACCATCAAAATTAATTAATGTTGTTAAGCGCTCATAGGCTGATTGGAATTCTTCTTGAGAATCTTGCTGCGACTCTTTTGCTTCTTCTACACGGTCAATCAGAATGTCGCGCTTGTGAACACCTACGCTTTCCATTGCAGAGTAATAAGCTGTTTGACAGCCAGAAAGGGTTAATAAGCTTGTGGTTGCGACAGCGAGCAGTAATTTTTTCATAGTGTGTTCAATTCTCTTTATGCTTTCCATTATCTTGTTATTATATGGCAATATTTTTTTATTAGTAGCGCTTACGATGCAGAATAAAGTTGATTACTCCCAGATGTTTCAGCAATTTGGTAAAGCAATACGCTACGCCGCCTTTTGGTTTAAGGGGTATGGCAAACGTTGCTTAGATGACCAAATTACCGTCAATGCTGGTTATTTAGCTTATGTAACCTTGTTGTCATTGGTACCAATGCTCGCTGTGGTCTTTGCTATTTTTTCTGCGTTTCCAGTGTTTCAAGACTTTAGAGCTGTTATCGAAAATTTTATTTTTAATAACTTTGTGCCAACGTCTTCAGAAACCATTAAAGAGCACATAGGTGCGTTTACTGGTAATGCGAGTCAAATGACGGCAATGGGTATCGGTTTTTTAATCGTTGTAGCGCTGTTTTTGATTCGTAATGTGGATGCAACGCTCAATCGTATTTGGCGTACTCAGAAGAAGCGCCCTGTTGTGATCTCGTTTGCGGTTTATTGGATGGTATTAACGCTTGGCCCGGTTTTATTGGGTGCAAGCTTAGGTATGACATCGTACCTTGTCAGCTTGGCAGCGTATGCCGATGAGGGGATCCCTGGGTTTAGCGGCTTTTTACTTGGCTTGCTACCTTACGTGATTTCTACTGCGGGTTTTATGCTGATTTACACCGTAGTACCTAATATTCGAGTGCCTATTAAAGCCTCCTTACCTGGCGCGATGTTTGCCGCCTTGTTATTTGAGCTCAGTAAAAAAGGGTTTGCAGCTTACGTAAGCAACTTCCCATCTTATGAAGTGATTTATGGTGCGCTAGCGACCATTCCTATTTTGTTTGTTTGGGTGTATCTGTCATGGATTGTCGTATTGTTAGGTGCCGAATTCACAGTATCACTACAACAGAGCTTCGGCGAGAGGAAGAAGCCGTTAATCGTTGAGCAAGAGGAAGAATAATATGCAAGGGTTAATTCAACGGGTGAGTGAAGCCAAAGTGGTCGTTGATGGAGAGGTTGTTGGTGAAATTGGTCACGGTATTTTACTGCTGTTAGGAGTAGAAAAAGGCGATGATCAGCAAAAAGCCGATAAGCTATTGCACAAAGTATCTGGCTACCGCATTTTCTCCGATAGTGACGGGAAAATGAACTTGAGCCTGAAAGATATTGGCGGTGATTTGTTAGTAGTTTCGCAATTTACACTAGCGGCCGATACTAAAAAAGGAATGCGTCCTAGCTTTTCGTCTGCAGCTGTACCAGCGCTCGGTGAAGAGTTATACGAATACTTTGTAAGCCAAGCTAAGCAAAGCTTAACAACAGTGCAAACAGGTCAATTTGGTGCCGATATGAAAGTGCACCTAGTGAACGATGGACCAGTGACGTTTCGTTTAGAAGTGTAAGTGCACTATTTTATTGTTGTAGTCCTTAATCGCGTAAATTGTCACATCCGCTTTAAATACACTCGTCAGGACCGCGCGCAACGAATTTAACTGTTGCGCGCTTTCACATATAAAATTAATAAATAAATGCCGATTAGCGTCATCAGCAAACAGCGATTTCACTCGTTGGTAAAATTCGTGTTGAAAAAGAAAAATAGGGCAGTCTTGCTTACTAAATAAATCAAGTACAACCCAATTGTAAGAGTGGGAAAAATGATAAGTTGTAATATCGCCTGCAATGAGATTTGATTGTGGCAGTGGTGCAAAATACTGCGTATATAACTCGATAATATCTTGGCTTTTCTCAATAGTAGTAATGTTGCAATGCGGGTAACTTGCATTGAGGTAATTGCGAATTGCACCGCCACCTAACCCTACTTCTAATATATTGTTGGGCTCAGGTAAGGTTTGCCATAAGCTTGCTAATTGTTGCAAATGTGGCAGTAAAAACTGCTGGGGTTGTGTTAAATCGCTCACTGACTGTAATGTATTGTCTATTAATAGCCACCTAACATCTTCAAGCTGCCTAATAGTGCATGTACCTATTGGCGTTTTTCTTAAGCAAACTAGGGTGCCAAGCATGTTTGCGTTATTTACAAAATCAATAGATACCACATTAAGCCCTTGTAAACGCGTTCAATATTAAGCTTAGGCTAATACCAAAGTGTTTACCATCGAGTGATTTTATATTGTGCATTTTTAGGTTAATCTGTTGCCAATTAAAATTATAAGGAGTCGCTATGTTACAAGTTACGACACCCCAAAGTAGTCAAGATTGGCAGGATTATTATCAACTTAGATGGCAGGTTTTGCGTGCCCCTTGGCAGCAACCACGAGGTTCTGAACAAGATGAGTTCGAACAAGAAGCAGAGCATCGCTTTATTAAAAATGAACAAGGCCAAGTGCTAGGCGTTGCGCGTTTGCATTGGAATACCGGTGAACAAGCGCAAGTGCGTTATATGGCGGTGAATAAAGATCATCGCGGTCATCACCTTGGTAGCCGCTTATTACATGAGCTAGAGAAACTTGCATGGCAGCAAGGTGCTAAAGAATTACTCTTGTTTGCTCGTGATAGAGCGGTCGATTTTTATAAGCGCCACGGTTATGTGGTTGTTGAAAAAGCGCACTTGATGTACGGTGATATTCAACACTGGAAAATGGTTAAAGTATGCCCGTCATGTCCTGGCTGGTTCCGTCGCCCTGAATGGACTAAGGTGCTGCAAAATACGTGGCGTGAGGATATTCCAATTAGCGATGCCATGGGCATTAAGGTTGAGAGTTATACCGATTGGCAATTTACTACGAGCGCTGAATTTAGTGCTAATCAAAACCTTCACGGTACAATGTTTGCCGGTTCTATTTATAGTCTTGCTACTTTAACAGGTTGGGGAGCAACTTATTTACATTTGAAAGAGATAGGAAGCGACGCTGCAATTGTGCTATCTGATGCAAGTATTAAATACCTGAAACCGCTAAAACAAGATCCTATCGGCAATGTGGACTTACACAAGTGCTCTGGCGATCTTTCTAGTTTAGAGCTAGGTGAAAAAGCAGTTTACACAGTGCCAGTGCAAATTTTTGACGGTGAGCAACTGGTTGCTGAATTTGTCGGTGAGTACACCTTGCTGCCAAAGAAGTAGAACTAAGGTGATATAAGCGTAATAGCTTATATCACGGTAACAGGAAGTAGGTTGCAGTGCCAAGGAAGGCAAAAATACCTACTACATCTGTAACTGTTGTTAGAATTACCCCGCCAGCGAGTGCTGGGTCGATATCTAATTTCTTTAAAATAAGTGGAATTGTTACCCCGGCACAACCGGCGGCAAATAAATTCATAAACATCGCAAAGGCAATCACTAAACCGAGCGTGAAGTCCCACTGCCAAAGCGCTACTACCGAAGCTATTAATACCGCCCAAATCACGCCATTGAGCATACCAATCGCTATCTCTTTACCAATTAACCAACGCTGGTTGGCATCGTTAATGTGGCCAACAGCCATACCGCGAATAACTAAGGTGAGTGTTTGGCTACCGGCAATGCCCCCCATTGAAGGCACAATGCCGTTAAGCACAGCTAAAATCGGTAATATACCTAAGGTCGATTCAAAAAAGCCTGCCACAAATGCAGCGAGGATTGCGGTAATTAAATTTACGCCAAGCCATACTGAGCGGCGTTTGGTACTTTTTACAACGGGAGCGAAGGTATCTTCTTCGTCATCAAGACCCGCCATACTCATCATGCTGTGTTCAGCTTCTTCACGAATTACATCAACAATGTCATCGATGGTAATACGGCCAAGTAATTGGCTGTCTTCGTCGACAACCGGGGCAGAAATCCAGTTATGACGTTCGAATAATTGGGCAACTTCAGACTCACCCATACTGACAGGGATGGCTTCAGATTCATTATCCATAACTTCACGTACAGTGAGTAACGGACTTTTTGTTAATAATGTCGCAAGCTGAATATCGCCTAAAAACTTGTTTTCTTTATCGACAACGTAAAGCTCATCGGTACCTTCAGGCAATTCGCCTTTTAAGCGTAAATAACGCAAAACTACGTCAAGCGTAACATCAGGGCGAATCGTGATGGTATCGGTACTCATTAGAGCACCTGCAGTTTCTTCCTCATAAGATAAAACAAATGTCGCGCGCTCTTGATCTGTTTTGTCCATTGAGCCCAATACTTCTTGGTATACGGTATCGGGTAAGCTACGTAACACTTCTGCAAGGTCATCATCATCCATTTCTTCCGTTGCAGCGGCAATTAGCGCTGGATCCATTTGCGCGATAATGCCGTTACGCACATCTTCAGAAAGCTCTTCTAAGGTTTCACCTTGCAGATCAGGGTCAACCAATTGCCATAAAACAGTACGGCTTTTATGCGGTGAAGACTCCAACAATAAAGCAATATCACACGGTGGCATATGCGCTAACATGCGTCGAACATGCACAAACATGCCGCTACTTAGGGCTTTTGTAACCTCATGTAGTTGTGTTTGTGAGTAGTCTTGTTCTAGTGCTTCTGGCATGTTCACCCTATTATTTATTGAAGGTTGGAGTGAATGATTGCAACTCTTTGATTTATTAGAGTTAACTTACGTCTAACTTATTGTAGCATTATTGCAGAAAAATGTTTTAACTAAGTTAGCTGTTTATTCGTCTTCGTTAAACTTAGCTTGAATTAAATCGCCTATGGCAAGTAATGCTTGCTCTTGGTCAGGCCCTTCACAACGCACTAATACCTCTTTTCCTTGCGAGCTTTCTAATAGCATTAAACCCAATACGCTATCAGCTTCAGCCGTTTTACCGCCTTGGGATAAGTTAATTTTCGCATCAAATGCCATAGCGAGTTTTGCAAGCTGGGTTGCAGCGCGAGCATGTAGCCCTAACTTGTTTTCGATTAAAAAACGTTTTTCAACTGACATAGTAGTCGCTTTTGCTTATTTGTTTACTTGCTCACGATGGTGGGCTTTTACGTTTTTATGGTGTTTGGCGAAGCTATCAGCCAGTGTTTGCGCTAAATAAACTGAACGGTGCTGACCGCCAGTACAACCAATTGCAACGGTTAAATAGCTACGGTTATTCCGCTCTAGATGTGGCAACCAAGTTTCAATAAAGGTTTGTACTTGCCATGCAAATTTATGAACCACAGGCTGGCTAGAAAGGAAGTCGATTACCGGTTGGTCTAATCCTGTTAATGGCTTAAGTGCTGGCTCCCAATGCGGGTTAGGTAAAAAGCGGGCGTCAAAAACATAGTCAGCATGCTTTGGAATACCGTGCTTATAACCGAATGACTCAAACGTGATAATTAATTGATTTGATTTTTTACCGAGTACTTTCTCTCTTATGCTATCGGCAAGTTGGTGAACACTTAAGCCTGTTGTATCGATAAAAATATCTGCTTGCGAGGCGATAGGGTCGAGCAGCTTTTTCTCGGCTTCAATGGCTTCTTCAAGGGAGATATTATTCAGTGATAACGGATGCAAGCGGCGTGTTTCTGAAAAGCGCTTAATTAGCGTGCTGTCATCGCTATCAAGGTAAAATAAGGTTGGTGTTGCAAAACCAGGTAAATAGTCGAGTACTTCTTCTATTTCCTCTGGCTCTTTAGTCATATTGCGAGCATCAACACTCACTGCAATTTTGTCGTATTTATCTGAAACTGAGCGGATCAACGAAGGCAATAAATTAACAGGAATATTGTCGACAACATAATACCCGAGATCTTCCAATACTCTGAGTGCGACTGTTTTTCCTGAACCAGAACGACCACTGACTAAAATAAGTTGCACTTACATCTCCCTAAGTTAACTCGCCTCACTACTAATGATTTGATATAGCTGATGATTATTTTCAGCGTGACGTAGTTGACGGCAAAACTGCTTATCTTTTAGTTTATCAGCGATGGTGGCTAAAGTCTGCAAATGTTGCTGGCACTTTTGTTCTGGTATGAGCAGTACGATAAAAATATCAACATCTTTATCGTCAATAGCATCAAACGGAATAGGTGACTGATTTACAATTAAAAAGCCAATGGTATTTTGTAGGCCATCAATGCGGCCATGAGGAATGGCGAGGCCTTTACCAATACCCGTGCTACCTAGTTTTTCGCGTTGCAGCAAGGCTTCAAGAAACTCTTGAGAAGTAATATCAGGGGCTTGCTGATGGGCAAGATCGCTAATAAATTCAAACAGTCTTTTTTTGCTATTAAAAAGGACCGCGGTTTTAGCGCAGTCCTCAGCAATAATATCGGTTAATTTCATTTTAGTGGCGAGAAAGTTTCTCTTTGTGCTTAATTACTTGACGGTCTAGTTTATCGACCAAGCCATCGATTGCTGCATACATATCTTGTTGTGCTTCAGATGCGAACAGTTCACCGCCATTAACGTGCATCGTTGCTTCTGCTTTTTGTGATAACTTTTCAACATCTAGAATAACGTGCACGTTATTTATGTGATCAAAATGCCTCTCTAGTTTTGCAAATTTGTTAGTGACATAGTCTCTTAAAGAATCAGTAATTTCTACGTGACGACCTGTTAAGTTTAATTGCATAAGCATTTTCCTTCTATTTGGTCTAGATCAGGCTCTTGCGCTGATTAGACGGTGGTATGGATAGCGACTCACGGTATTTTGCGATAGTGCGTCGCGCCACTTTAATTCCTTGTTCTGCTAGTAAATCGGTAATCTTGCTATCGCTTAATGGCTTAGCAGGATTCTCCGCCGCAACTAGCTTTTTGATCAGTGCTCGAATCGCGGTAGATGAACACTCACCCCCATTTTCCGTGCTAACGTGGCTTGAAAAAAAGTATTTAAGCTCGTAAATGCCACGTGGTGTATGCATGTATTTTTGCGTTGTTACACGCGAGATAGTCGATTCATGCATCTCGACCATTTCGGCAACGTCGTTTAAAACCATAGGTTTCATTGCTTCGTCACCATATTCAAAGAATGCCTGTTGTTGTTCAACAATGCAATTGGCTACTTTTAATAAAGTGTCATTGCGACTTTCTAAGCTTTTAATAAACCATTTAGCCTCTTGCAAATGGTTGCGAATAAACTGGCTGTCAGTGCTTGATTTCATTGAGCGAGTAAGCGCAGCATATTGTTCATTCACACGGATCTTTGGCATGCTATCGTTGTTTAAATCAACGCGCCAGCGTCCTTTTATTTTCTTTACTGAAACATCGGGAACCACATATTCAGGCTCTTCTTTTATGATGCTTTCAGCTGGCTTTGGATTAAGGCTATGTATTAATGTTAAGACTTCTTTTAACTCAGGCTCTTTGAGTTTTGCCTTCTTCATTATTGTACGATAATCACGTAATCCTAAAAGTTCCATATGGTTTGAGATTACGCTCTTTGTTTCATTTAGCCAAGGGGTATTTTTGTCGTACTGATTGAGCTGGATCAATAAACATTCTTGTAACGAACGGGCAGCAATACCAACAGGATCAAAGAGTTGAACGCGTTTAAGTACAGCTTCAACTTCGTCTAGTTCAATTTGTTCTTGGTCGTCAGATTGCTGTACCGCTTCTAAAATTTCTTCGCTACTTTGTGTTAAATAACCCGAATCGTCTACCGCTTCAACAATTGTGGTTGCGATCATCTCGTCGGTGTCGCTGAACGGCGTTAAGCGTAATTGCCACATCAAGTAATCTTGCAATGATTCGCTGGTAGAGCCTTGATATACAGTATCGTTGTCAGGAGCTGGGGCGTTACTGACAGAAACAGGTGCGGCGCTGATATAATCATCCCACGACACATCCATCGCTAAATCTTCAGAGATATTCTCGTTGCTAAGTGCATCGCTTGATTCAATTTCACTTTGGCTTGGCGCTGCTTCAACATCATCGCCGTTTAATGATTCGTCTTTGTTTGACTCAGTGTTTTCGTTGTTTTGTTTATCGTCACTGTAGTCAATGTCTTCTTCAAGTAAAGGATTGGCGTCAAGCGCTTCTTGAATTTCTTGCTGCAAATCTAACGTGCTCAGTTGCAGCAGGCGAATAGCCTGTTGCAATTGTGGAGTCATTGTTAGTTGCTGCCCAAGGCGAAGCTGTAAAGATTGCTTCATGTAGTTATTCTAATCCTTCTTTCGATTTCAAGCCGCTAGTTAACAATTCAATTCCAAATTCAAGGCCTATAACTATTACTATAGTCTGAATTGTTCACCTAGGTACACATCGCGTACTTTTTGGTTGTTTAAAACGTCTTCGGCCGTGCCTGATGCGATTAATTCGCCGTGAGAAACAATGTAGGCTTTCTCACATACATCTAAGGTTTCACGCACGTTGTGGTCAGTTATTAATACGCCAATACCGCGATTTTTCAAATGCTCAATTATTTTCTTTATATCTATCACTGAAATAGGATCAACACCAGCAAAAGGTTCATCTAACAGGATAAATTTGGGGTTTGCGGCTAATGCCCGCGCAATTTCCACACGACGACGTTCACCACCCGACAATGCCATACCTTGTGAATCTCGAATATGGCCAATGTTAAATTCTTCTAATAAATCATCGAGCGCTTCTTCACGTTGCACACGATTAAGTTCTTTGCGTGTTTCTAAAATCGCCATGATGTTTTGATACACGGTAAGCTTTCTAAAAATCGATGATTCTTGCGGTAAATAGCCAATACCTAAACGGGCGCGACTATGCATTGGTTGCAATGTAATGTCATTATCATCAATGCGAATTACGCCATTGTCGCTCGGTACTAAACCAACAATCATGTAAAAGGTCGTAGTTTTACCAGCACCGTTAGGGCCAAGCAAACCAACAATGCTGCCAGCTTTCACTTCTAAACCAACATTTTTTACCACTTGGCGTGATTTGTAACTTTTAGCCAGCTTTTCGGCAATTAATGTGCTCATTGTCCGCCTTGTTCATTTTGCGTATTGATGATGGTTTTTACTTGGTTATTTGAGTTTTCAGCTTTTTTAGAGGTCACCGTTTCAGCTGCGCGATCGTATATGATAGTGTCTGCTGACATCATGTCGCCATTTTGTTGAAATTTAGCGCCACCAGACATTGTAAATAATGATTTAGCCACATCGTAAGTGACTTTTTTAGCACTTGCGACAATGATTGTTCCATCTTCTTGTTCAGCACTAAATTTTACCGGATCACCACTGGCAATAAGTAATTGCTGGTTATCTCCTAATTCAGCTCGTTTATGTGCTTCAAGGTAATCGGCGGTGATGGTCATATTGCCATGCTTAATTTGTACATTATGGCGAAAAATACCGACATTTTCTTTTAAGCGAGCAGCTTGCTCATCGGCGTCAATCTCAAGTGGGTGCTTAAGTTTGATCTGCTCAGCGATAGCGTGTCCACTTGTGATACACAAAGTGAAAGCTAGTCCAGCGATTGACAGTAATTTCGTCATGTTATTGGTCATAATAAGTGGTCTTTGTATGGTTTATTAACTTAATAACTTGCTCTTCTAAATTAGCATTGAGGCCTTGTCCTTTAATTTCAAGTCCCGGACCTGTCATTTTTACTTCGGATTGAGAAGTCATTAGTTTGCTATTAATTAAATATTCTACACTTGCCGCTTCAATTGTATTGAGCATGATATTTGGCGTTAGACTTTTGGCAATAACGTTTTGTTCCAAAATAAGCTTTTCGTTATTGTAGAGCGTGGCCTCATCGGCTGTGAGCTGCCACACACCTTGCTCTGAAAAAATAGTAAATTGCGGTTTTTCAAAGTGGGTAAACCCTAAATCTTGATACATCGACATTTTTCGCGCCATCACTTTATGGCTAACAGTACCAGATTCATTAAAGTTGGTTTGTTTTAAGTCGGTTGCAATGTAATCAGGAATACTGGCAACGTTTTCAACAATCGGCTTTGGTTCTTTAGGAGTAAAGAAGTAAGGCAGCCAAAGCCAAACCATAGCAATGGTGAAAAGTATAGTAAGTGCAATACGCGCCGACATTAGCTGCTACTGCCTGCGTGGCTAAGTTTTTTGTTTTGGCTCAGCATAATTAAATCGGTCAGTTCTCTTACTGCGCCAAAACCGCCTAGCATGGTAGTTTTATAATCAGCGATGCGCTTTACCAGAGGGTGAGCATCATTGGTTGCGACAGCAAAGCCAACTAATTCCATTACGGGTAAATCAGGACTATCGTCGCCAATATAAGCAATGTTTTCGTTATCAAGTGATAACGCGTGTTTTAAGTTATTAAAAGCGACTATTTTATCTTCTTGCCCTTGATAGATATGCTGAACAGTAAGGCTTTCCATGCGGTTTTCCACAATCTTTGAGTTGCGCCCGGTAATTACCGCAACCTGTACGCCACTATTGATAAGCGACTTAATACCAAAACCATCTTTAGTATGAAATGCTTTTAGTTCTTCGCCATCATTACCAAGGTAAATGCGACCATCAGAAAATACGCCATCGATATCACAAATCAACAGTTTAATCTTGCTTGCTTTTGCAAATACGTCAGCGCTGGTTTGTGCATATAATTCGTTAAAAAGCTGCTGTGAGGCAGTTAAACTCATAAAACACCTGCCTTAAGTAAATCCTGCATATTAAGTGCGCCAATTGGCTGTTGTTGCTGGTCAACTACAAGCAAACCGTTTATTTTCTTTTGTTCCATTATGTTT
This sequence comes from Pseudoalteromonas sp. P1-9, assembly GCF_001399975.1. Taxonomy (GTDB): domain Bacteria; phylum Pseudomonadota; class Gammaproteobacteria; order Enterobacterales; family Alteromonadaceae; genus Pseudoalteromonas. The sequence continues at coordinate 113,173 of NZ_LKBD01000002.1, read as the reverse complement.
AAGGCTTCAGCAGCAAGCATCGATTCATTTGCTGTTGTGCACTGTTTAGTCATCACTTCTGAAATAGCTGTAGCGTGAATATCAATGCGTTGTTCTAAAATTCGGCGCAGGTCACCATCGGTAAAAATACCTGAAAGCAATCCGTTATTGTCGACAACGGCTGTCATACCAAGCCCTTTAGCTGTCATTTCTAACAGAGCGTTTTTAACCGTTGTGTTTTCGGCGACCACAGGTAATGCTTCGCCTTGATGCATAACATCTTTAAGCATCAACAATAGGCGCTTTCCTAAACTGCCGCCAGGGTGTGATAAAGCAAAATCATCGGCGGTAAAGCCTTTTTCTTCAAGTAGTGCAACAGCAATTGCATCACCCATTGCTAAGGTTGCAGTGGTACTTGCTGTTGGTGCGAGTCCTAAAGGGCAGGCTTCTTCGGAAATGGCAATAGAGATGTGTACATCTGATTGTTGTGCAAGAGTTGAGTGTTGTTTGCCACTCATACCCACGATTTTTGCACCAATGCGTTTAATAACGGGGATCAGGTTAATCACTTCTGCGGTTTCACCTGAATTAGAGATCATCAATAGCACATCATCTTGTGTGATCATGCCTAAGTCGCCGTGACTTGCTTCGCCTGGGTGGACAAAAAAAGCTGGGGTGCCTGTGCTTGCAAGCGTCGCCGCTATTTTATTACCGATATGGCCTGATTTTCCCATACCAATGACAATAACACGGCCTTTGCAGTCATACATCAACTGACACGCATTGCTAAAGTCATCGTTAATATATTGAGCGAGTTGCTCAATGGCATTTTTTTCGATTTCTAAAACGCGTTTACCGCGAGCAATAAAGTTCATGACTTTGCCTTAAGCGCTTACTGTTGAGAAAATAAGGTATTGATATCCTAAAAAGGCAGCTAACAACAAACCGCCTTCAACACGATTAATACGGCGTGAACCGCGAATACTCAAACTCATTGCAATAAGTGCTGCTGTTGCACCTAACATAATTAAGATATCGCGGCTTGATACTGCAGGATCAACGCTTGATGGATTAATAATGCCCGCAAGCGACAATACCGCTAACAGGTTAAAGATATTTGAGCCAATAATGTTGCCTAGCGCTAAGTCGTCTTCATTTTTAAGTACGCCAGCAACACATGCCGCAAGTTCAGGGAGGCTGGTACCAATTGCAATAATAGTTAGGCCAATCACCAAATCGCTAATACCAAATAGTTTGGCAATGTCGGTTGCTGATTCAATAATAAAATGTGAACTGATAGGTAAAATCGCCATGCCGATAACTAACCACATAAGCGCAATCGGTGTGCGTACATTGTCAGGCACTTCGTCACAGGCTTCGTCAACGAAGGGATCGTGTTCGGCATTGGCTGCTTTGCTTTGTTTTACCGAGATAATGGTCACTGCAGCAATAAAAATGAAGAAACTCACCATCAGTGCAACACCTTCACCAAATGCTAAATAGTTGTCCGATAAAATGTACCAAGCACCAAGGGATACTAGCATTACGACTGGCATTTCACGTTTTAGCGTACTCGATGACACACTCAGCGGGCGCAACAGTGCAGTAATACCAAGTACTAGCAGAATATTAGTAATATTTGAACCAACCGCGTTACCGACAGCAGTGTCTGTTTGTTTTGCTAGCGCCGCTTGCGCCGATACCATCATCTCTGGTGCCGATGAGCCCATCGCGACAATTGTTAAACCAATAATTAATGTTGGAATACCATAGTTCTTTGCCAGTGCAGCCGCACCAAAAACAAAGCGATCCGCACTCCAAACTAAGCCGACAAATCCTGCAATTAAAATAGCAATTGATAACAACATTATTGAATAAAAACCAAAATTTAGATAACACCAAATAATATCAAATCTGGATTTAAAACACAGCTTTTGTAAGTGTTATTACAAATATTTACTTTTTCATAGGTTTCACAACATTTTTAAAACGCTTAGAATACAGTGCGCAATTAATTCTAGGAGAGCGACTTGTCGCAAAGTTTAGTTGAAATAAAGGACGTTACCTTTTCTCGTGGCGATAGAGTGATTTATCAAAACATGAGCTTTAGCGTTCCTACAGGAAAAATCACCGCGATAATGGGACCAAGTGGTATTGGTAAAACAACCATGTTGCGTTTGATTGGTGGTCAGCTGAAACCCGATTCAGGCGACATTTTGTTTTCAGGTGAAAGCATTCCGAAAATGTCACGCAGCGAGTTATACCAAGCGCGTGAACGTATGAGTATGTTATTTCAAAGCGGCGCTCTATTCACTGATATGAGCGTGTTTGACAATATTGCTTTTCCACTTCGTGAACATACTAAACTGTCAGAAGATGTTATCCGTATTATCGTATTAATGAAATTAGAAGCGGTTGGGTTACGTGGCGCGCGTGACTTAATGCCGTCAGAACTTTCAGGTGGTATGGCAAGGCGTGCGGCACTGGCTCGGGCAATTGCACTCGACCCTGAATTAATCATGTACGATGAACCTTTTGCGGGCCAAGATCCAATCTCAATGGGCGTGTTAGTTAAGTTAATCAAATCATTAAACCAAACACTTAATATCACTTCTTTGGTAGTAACGCACGATGTGACAGAGGTGATGAGTATTGCGGATCATGTCGTGATTTTAGCGGATAAAGGAGTGATTGGCGAAGGTTCACCTGAACAGGTCGCTCAGTCAAAATCGCCGTTAGTTCAACAGTTTTTACAAGGGCTATCTGATGGCCCTGTGCCATTCCACTTTGATGCTGCGCCATACGAACAAGATTTATTAATGGGAAGCGAACGTGGTTAATACTATTCAAACAATCGGCCGCAATACACTAGACACACTAGCAGGCATAGGCCGTGCGCTAATTATGTTGTTAGGCGCTATTTTTAGTGTGCCAAATTTCAAAAAGGGCACACCATTATTGATAAAGCAACTTTATATGGTTGGCTTTTTATCACTGATTATTATTTTAGTTTCAGGCCTTTTTATCGGCATGGTATTGGCGTTACAAGGCTACACAGTATTGGTGGATTACGGTGCTGAAGACAGCCTAGGCCCATTGGTTGCGCTGAGCTTATTGCGAGAGTTAGGCCCAGTAGTAACGGCATTGTTATTTGCTGGTCGCGCAGGCAGTGCATTAACTGCCGAAATCGGTTTAATGAAGGCAACAGAACAGTTGACTAGTTTAGAAATGATGGCTGTAGATCCCCTAAAACGTGTGATTGCGCCACGTTTTTGGGCAGGCATGATTAGTATGCCGTTGCTTGCGATGATTTTCTCGGCGGTAGCGATTCTTGGTGCACATATTGTTGGTGTTGATTGGCTTGGTGTGGATTCAGGTAGTTTTTGGTCAATTATGCAGGCACAAGTATCGTTTGAAAAAGACATTTTAAATGGCGCAATTAAAGCCGTGGTATTTGCCTTTGTTGTGACTTGGATTGCACTTTATAAAGGCTACGATTGTGTACCAACTTCTGAAGGTATTAGTAAAGCAACAACAGAAACCGTAGTGCAGTCATCATTGGCAGTTTTGGGATTAGATTTTGTGCTAACAGCAATTATGTTTGGCGCGTAAAGGGTAAAAAATGAATTCGAAGAAAATTGAAATATTAGTAGGCTTTTTCGTTAGTTTAGGTATAGCAGCAATTGTGATGCTGGCACTTAAGGTAGCAAATGCGGGAATGAGCGGCAACGGCGATACTTACAGCCTTTATGCAAAATTCGACAATATAGGCTCACTTAAAGTGCGTTCACCAATCAAGGTGGGTGGTGTTGTAGTGGGTCGTGTAGAAGCAATTAATTTAGACCCTACGGACTATGTGCCTGTTGTGCACATGAAAATTGCGACAGAATACAGCAATTTTACCGAGACTACGTCGGTCAATATATTAACTTCAGGCATTCTTGGTGAGCAGTATTTAGGTATTAACCCAGGTGTGATTGCGCACAAAGATATGAATGGTGAGGATGAACTAAGTGAAATGTTTGGCCTCGAAGAAGTAAAGGTTTTAAAAGATGGTGACTTTATTACTGATACGAAATCAGCTCTGGTATTGGAAGAGCTTATTGGTCAGTTTTTGTTTAACCAAAGTAACGATTAATTAGGATTGTAATAGTTAAGATGATGAAATATTTATTTGCGATTTTACTGGTATTGGCATCGAGTGTATCAGTTGCTAAAGAAGTGGATGAAAGTAACCCGTATTTAATGGTGAGAACGGTTGCGGAGAATACCTTTGCTCGTATCACTCAAGATAAAGCGATTATTGAACAAGATAAAAACCATTTAAAAGTAGTGGTTGAGCAAGAACTACTTCCTTATATCGATTATCGTTATGCGGCGCAGCGTGTGCTTGGTAGCTATATTTCTAAAGTGCGTAATATTAAAGATAAAGAACAGCAAAAGGCGGAAATTGAAAACCTTAAACGCTTTATTGATGTATTTCGCGAATACTTAATTACGTCTTATGCGGGTATTTTTACGCAATATCGTGGTCAAGAAGTAGAATTTGCACCAGCTCAAGACTTTTCAGACGATAAGTTAGTGCTTGTTAAAACTAAAATTGTTGAATCAGGTAAGCCAGATATCAACATCGACTTTAAAGTACGCAAAACTAAATCAGGCGAATGGAAAGGTTTCGATATGTTACCTGAAGGCATTAGCTTATTAGATGCTAAGCAATCAGAGTTTCACGGTATTTTGCGTACAGAGGGCCTTGGTTACGTAATTGATATGCTAGATAAAAAGAGCAAGTTGCCAGTGCAATTTGCTGGTGAATAAGTAATGTCTTTACTTACGTTAAAAGCGGTTGATGACACAACTTATGTATTGAGTGGCGAGCTTAATCGCTACTCAGTACCGAGTGTTAAACTACCCAAAGTTCCAACTCAATCAACCCTAACGCTCGACTTGAGCGAGGTTGCTAAAGTTGACACTGCAGGCCTTGCTTGGCTCATCTATAATTTCTCACAATTGCAACGGAACAATATAAGCCTTAAACTTGTCCACTTACCTGAGCAACTCAAAAAGCTAATGCAATTGGGTCACGTAGAGAATTTATTTGAGTAGAGTTAATGGATCCTAAACAAGTCGAAGATATTTTATCGCAAGCATTATCGCTTGATTTTATTAAAGTAAAAGCCGAAGGCAGTCATTATGAACTGATTGTTGTAGGTGAGTGTTTTGCTGGCGCGTCGCGCGTTAAGCAGCAGCAAATGGTTTACGCACCATTAATGGAAAAGATTTCTGACGGCACAATGCATGCCGTATCAATTAAAGCCTACACGCCAGAACAATGGGAACGTGATCGCAAATTGATGATGCTATAGGTGGCATAAATGGATCAATTTGTTATTCAAGGCGGCAGCACTATTGCCGGAGAAGTGACTATTTCAGGCGCTAAAAACGCCGCACTTCCAATTTTATTTGCAGCAATCCTCGCTAACGGCAAAAGCCGTTTTACCAATGTACCGCGTTTGCGCGACATTAATACCACGGAAGCACTACTATCAACATTAGGCGCTAAAGTTGAATGGCAGCAAGATGATTTAATCGTTGATGGCGCGACTATAGACAAAGTGCTTGCGCCATACGAGCTTGTAAAGCAGATGCGCGCATCTGTTTTAGCGTTAGGGCCGTTATTGGCTCGTTTTGGTGAGGCGCAGGTCTCGCTACCTGGTGGTTGTGCTATTGGTGCTCGTCCAGTTGATCTTCATATTTCAGGTCTTGAAAAAATGGGCGCTGAAATCACGGTAGAAGGTGGTTACATTAATGCCAAAGTAAACGGTCGCTTGAAAGGCGCGCACATCTTTATGGATGTGGTGAGTGTTGGTGCTACCGAAAACTTACTAATGGCGGCAACCTTAGCAGACGGTGTCACTGTATTAGAAAACGCAGCACGTGAACCTGAAATCACCGACTTAGCTAAGTATCTAAGTGCTATGGGGGCGAAGATTTCAGGTGCAGGTTCGGATCGTATTGAAGTAACCGGTGTAGAGTCGCTAAAAGGTTGTCAGCATCGCATTTTGCCAGATCGCATCGAAACGGGTACGTACCTAGTTGCAGCGGCAATGGCAAAAGGCGAAGTGCTATGTCATGGCACTGACCACTTTAGTTTAGAGCCTGTTATTGAAAAGCTACGTGATGCTAACGCACACATTGAGCTTACGGATAACAGTATTTATCTTGATATGCGTGGTCGCATGCCAAAAGCGGTTAATATTAAAACCTCTCCGCACCCAGGCTTTCCAACCGATATGCAAGCACAATTTACAGCGTTAAATGTGGTTGCTGAAGGCAGTGCAACGATTACAGAAACGATTTTCGAAAACCGTTTTATGCATGTGCCAGAGCTAAAGCGTATGGGAGCGAATATTCGCTTAGAAGGTAATACCGCAATTTGTGAGCACACTGAGCAACTTAGTGGCGCACAGGTAATGGCGACAGACCTTCGTGCTTCAGCGAGTCTGATACTGACAGGTGCAATTGCACAAGGTGAAACCGTGGTAGACCGCATTTACCACGTTGACCGAGGTTATCAGCGCATTGAAGATAAACTAGGTGGTTTAGGCGTTAAAATTAAGCGTCGTAAAGCTTAATCACCTAGATTATTGAAGAATCAAAAAAGGCCGCATATGCGGCCTTTTTGTTTTATAAAGCTACTATTTTAGAACTGTAACTCACCAACAGTGACTGGCACTTCAATAACTTTACCTTCACGAATAATTGTAAAGTTTAATACGCTACCTGGAGGTGTGTTCGTTACTAATTCCAATGTTGTATTGGTATTCACGACTTTTTTACCATCGATTTTTGTCACGATATCGTTGAGTTCAAAGCCTGCTTGCCATGCAGGGCCCAACGGGTCGAGGCGAGCAATGCGCATGCCATATACAGGAGTGTGATTGTTTCTCACAAAACGACCTGAACTATCGACAGGGTCTGCATCAAAGCCAATATAGCCACGAATAACACGGCCATACTTAATTATTTTATCCATCACTTCTTTGGCAAGCGAGTAGGGCACAGCAAAGAAAATACCTTGCACTTCTAAATTGCGCGCATGCTTAAACTTAGCTGAGGTAATGCCCACTAGTGTACCGTTGGTATTAATCACTGCTCCACCCGAATTACCGGTATTAACCGCGGCATCCATTTGTAAAAATCGGGTATGGCGGGTTTGCGCAATATTAGTTTTGTCGGTGGCACTAATAATGCCTTGCGTAATTGTTTGGCCCAAGTTTAATGGATTACCAATTGCTAAAATGACGTCGCCCACTTGTGGGATAAAGTCGTTATTGGTTGGGATTTCCGGTAGATGTTCAGCGGTTATTTTTAACAATGCTAAATCCGTAGGTACGTCAAAGCCAATAAGCTGTACATCAGTAAATTGTCGGCCATCGTTTAGTACAACTAAAATTTGGTCTGCGTTATTAATTACGTGATAGTTAGTGAGAATATAGCCTTTTTTGGACATGATAATGCCAGAGCCAAGCTCTCTTACAGGCGTTGATGGGCGCAGGCTGCGAGGGCGATTGCTAACTGATTCTGAATATATGTTCACAACAGCAGGCGATGCGGCTTTTACCGCGTTAGCAAAACTTAAATGGCTAGCATTAAGTGGCGCTTTATTTGCTGAAAGCTGTTCACGCAATAATTCTGGTGAAAATACCAATAGGTAGATAAAGGCAAAACCAAGTCCTAACAAAATAGGAGTAAGCAAAAACTGAAGCTTCTTTAACACGCTGAGCCGTTAATTATTATTTTCAAAGGGTGTTTATTGTGGCAAGAATATGACTATTCGGCAAGTTGCAGGTTTTAACACTAATCCATAAAAAACGCCCAAATTACTTTGGGCGCTTGGATTAGCAAGTTGTATTATTTTTTGAACGGCAGAGATTACTGAATTTGTACGTTAAAAATACGAGAGCCACGTTGAACTCGTAGGAAAATATAACCTTGTACATCTTCAACTGCCTTGGTTAAGTCGCGCACAGAATCTATACGGGTACGGTTAACCATTAAGATGACATCGCCTTCTTCTAGTCCTACGCGTGCAGCTGGTGCACGGCTAGAATCAATCGATTTGACTAAAACCCCTTCTTTGCCATCGTTCGTTTCACCGGCTTCTAGCGTTGCACCCGTTAAATTGCGATGTAGTTTATCTGCCGAGGTTGCAACATCTGAAATCCCGCCAAGTTTAACCTTAACGGTTTTGCTCTTGCCGTCACGAATAATTCCTAACTTCACAGTTTTACCTTCGCCAGCGGTTGCGATTTTACTGCGTAGCTCTAAGAAACTATGGATTTTCTTACCGTCGATACTGGTGATTACGTCATTCACCTTTAAACCCGCTTTTTCAGCAGGACTATCTTCATCAACTGCGTTTACAAAAGCGCCTTGTTTGGTTTCTAGGTCAAATGCTTCCGCTACGCCAGCATTCACATCACCACCGCGAATACCTAAGCTACCGCGGCGAACTTCACCGTATTCTAAAATTTGGTCTATAAGACTTTTCATCATGTTTGATGGAATTGCAAAACCAATACCAACGTTACCGCCAGATGCGCCTAAAATTGCAGTGTTAATACCGATTAATTGACCGTTTAAATTTACCAGTGCACCGCCAGAGTTACCTTGGTTAATTGCTGCATCGGTTTGAATAAAGTCTTCGTAACCTTCAATGTTTAAGCCTGAGCGACCAAGCGCACTTACTATGCCTGAGGTTACTGTATGGCTAAGCCCAAATGGGTTACCAATCGCCACTGAAAAATCACCGACACGCAGCTCGTCTGAATCAGCTAATTTTACTTCAGTTAAATCATCGCCTTCTACTTCAAGTAATGCGATATCAGACTGAGGGTCGCTACCAACTAACTTGGCTTCAAACTCGCGGCCATCTTGTAAGGTGACAATAATTTTTTCAGCGTCTTGAATAACATGGTTGTTGGTAACAATATGACCGTCTTTCGCGTCGATAATCACGCCAGAACCTAAGCCACTAAACGGGCGTTTTTCGGCGCGGGGCTGGCGCTGCGGGTTACCAAAAAAGAAATCAAACGGGTCAACGCGTTGGCGTACTTGTTTGGAACCAGATACGCGAATACTTACAACACCCGGGGTTACGCGTTCTAGCATAGGCGCTAGCGTTGGCAGTTGTTGTCCGTTAACCGAAACAGGTAATTTTGCATGGCTAATTGCCGGTGAAACTAAAAGAGTTGCAGATAGTATCGCTGCACTTAAAACGGTAAATTTAGTTTTCATAGTCAAAATAACGCTCCTTAAATCAAAAGGGTAGCTGATTTGCTTTTTCTTGTTAGCGGCAAACCAGCCAGTTACTTATAATGACTATGGGGTCAAAAAAAAGTTCATCAAGATGCGATTAAGCACTTTCTGTTTGCTTGTTTTCTGAGCTGTTACCTCTGAAAATGCCCGATTCGCCAGTGACAAAGTCGGCTGGCGCTGCTTGTAATTCAGCGTTTCGTGCTAATAACTCAGAGCGAGTTTTGTCGTTATTACGTGTCTCAGACAAAATCTCGGTCGCTTCTTGTGAGAAGAAAGGCACGACTTCTACGTTTTTTTCAGCAACTAATAACTTGTTAGTTTCTTCCATATGCTTAACTAGCTGCACGTAGCTGTCTTGCATTTTATTAACAAGTTTATTGGTGTGAGCAACGTGGTCGGCCACATCTTGTTTAAATTGCTCAAGGTCACCTTGCGCTTTTTCTACTTCTTTTTCGAGCTCATCATGTTCGTATTGACGTTTGGTAATTAGGCTTCCGATAAAAAAGCTAGCAACGGCAGTGACTACTAATAGGGTGATCCAAATGGCTGTACTCATACTATTAAGCCTTATAATTTTTCAAAATAGATAGTTTAAATATACGCTTTGATTGCGCTCGTGTTAATATTTTACATCAAAATTTCAGTAACGCTTTGTATTTATCATGACCCCTTGGCAAAAATATCAACAAGATTTAACTCGCGATGACTTTCACCATGATGCTGCGCAGGAAAATGCAGTGCGTCATTTGCAACGTTTGTACGACGATTTAACGGCACAGCCACCGTCTAAAAAAGGCTTTTTTGCCAGCCTTTTTTCAAAACAAGAAGTAAAGCCGATAAAAGGCCTATATTTTTGGGGCGGGGTTGGGCGTGGTAAAACGTATTTGGTTGATACGTTTTTTGATTCGCTGCCGTTTGAGCGCAAAATGCGAGTGCACTTTCACCGTTTTATGCACCGTGTACATGATGAATTAAAGCTGCTAAAAGACGTAAAAGATCCGCTTGAAAAGGTTGCTGATAAATTTAAAAGCGAAGCGGATATTATCTGCTTTGATGAGTTTTTTGTGCAAGATATTACCGACGCCATGCTATTGGGCGGTTTAATGCAAGAGCTGTTTAAGCGCGGCATAGTACTCGTTGCTACATCCAATATTGTGCCTGATGAGCTCTATCGCAATGGTTTACAACGTGCACGCTTTCTGCCAGCAATTGATTTAGTTAATGCGAATACTGAGGTGGTTAATGTTGATTCGGGCATTGATTACCGTTTGCGTACGCTTGAGCAAGCAGAAATTTATCACAGCCCGTTAGATGCGCAGGCAGATAAAAATTTATTTGAGTACTTCGATAAATTATCGCCTGAAGCCGGTTGCTTGGATAAGGTTATTGAAATTGAGGGACGTAACCTTACGACGCGCAAAGAAGCTGACAGCATAGTGATGTTCGAATTTAGCGAGTTATGTGAAACTGCGCGTAGCCAAGTAGATTACATGGAACTCAGTCGTATTTATCATACTGTGTTGCTATCAAATGTAATTCATATGGGGTCGGAACATGCTAATGACGACGCAGCGCGCCGTTTTATTGCTTTAGTTGATGAGTTCTATGAGCGTAATGTAACTTTAATCATTTCAGCGATTGCACCATTAGAAGAGCTTTATACTGGCGGTATTTTAGACTTTGAATTTAAACGCTGTATTAGCCGCTTACAAGAAATGCAAAGCTTAGAGTATTTAGGACGCGAGCATTTAGCCTAACAAGGCTTGTTTAACGTAAAGAAATTAGATCTTAGGCTCTAGTTTTTTTAACCTTTTTTTCTACTTCAACTTTACGTTTTTTATTTTTATCCAAGCGTTACCACCTTTTTCATCGGTTAGATTTGGCACAAAATAAAGTGCAGAAACATTCGCTTTTGTGATGCCTTTATCCTTTGACCAGTTTGGCGTCCAATCTGGGCGGTTGAAATCACCTAAGGTTAACGTGTGCGTTTGCCATTGATTAGCGCTTGGTAAAAGCGCTTGATAGTGGGCATAGCTTTTATCACCTTTTCCACCATAATCCTTCTGCGATAACTTAACCACAAGCGGTTTGTCGCTTTGATAGGTGAGTTCAATACTCGCAATGTCGTTTAATGACTTATTCGGCAGATCGTAAATTAACTCTACCCACGAATTATTCTGTGTATCAACGCGAGGTACACGGTTGAAAGCAACCCCACATACTCTTCTTTAACCAGAGGCTTTTCATAACTTGCAGTACTGCCGTGCGGGTCAACTGCATAGCGCCATTGGCTCGCATCGAGGGTTTGCCCAGCGTAAAGCGCGGAGATTGAAAAGAGTGTTGCTAAAAGTAGTGTTTTTACATACATGATTATTTTCTTATAGTGATTATCTTTTGTTAGTAGCAATACTGGGGAAGTTGCTGGATGAGTGCTTAATTGTAGTGTAGCTAATGTATATTTGGTAGAGGTTGAGTTTCGCTTTTAGTTGTAGAGATTGAGTTCATTTATAGACTTGTTCCTCTTGAGTTACCTAGTTCCATCCAAAATACAAATATACTGCGTAGTAGGTCATGCGAAGTTGTTTTATGAAACTGTGAGAGCTAGGATAATATGAAGTGGTTCAAATCAGTTAGTACTCAAAAAAACGTTATTCCCCTAAACCATTAGAAAGTGAAATTCAGCTCAACAATGTTGCAATTTATTGACATTTTTGAAAATTCAAAGAAGTATATCGCAAAGGATTTTTAACTATATGGACATAAAATGAAGTACCTTATCGTTTTTTGCTTGCTCATATCATCTGGTTGCTCTTCTATTATTGCTAATAAAATTACCAAATCAGAGGATATCCAAGGAAACATAAACCTTTCAGCGAAAGAGATTGATGTATGCGGAAACGCAAACAATTGTACAAAGGTATATCAAGCTGATGGGTATTCTCACACTATGGTGTTCAATCTTGATTTTGGTAGCAGTAAACAAACTTGGTTATATCAATCAAAGTTTGCTGAAAAAATTGAGGAAAAGCCTTTAGAAGGTGAGATTGTTTATGTATTTGCCGGTTATAGTCAACCATTTAAGTTACTGACACAGTTTCAAGATTGGCTTACACAAGTTACAGGAGCAGAAGTGTTTATTGTGCCGAGCGCAAATAATGAGAGTACATTTCGTTTTGGTATGAGTTATGTTGAACCCATAGCTCAATACATTCGGAAAGAAAACAAAAAAGTCCATTTAATAGGCTTTTCTATGGGGGCTGTCCCTGCACAACAAATTGCAATGCAAATCGAAAACTCGTCACTACATCTTATAGCACCTATGACGAATTTTGAAACTAGTCTCAATGCTTTTCGCGAATACTATTTGTCAAGTGTGGACAGATACTTTTTCGGCCAAGAAGAGGTGAAAGAAGCTGCAGATATTGTTATCGAACGAGCCGAACTCAAAGGGCGTGAATTAGACATAATAGGCAACTTGAAAGAATCACATAACAAGGCTTTTGTTTACATCTCACCTGAAGATATTGTTGTTGCTGATAATAGGTGGAGTGAATTCGACCATCCAAATGTACATGTTTATAATTATAGTAATATGATGCATGAGGTGATTGTTATGTTGATGAATCAGCAATTAAAGTTTGATTTAGTAAGTAACCTTACAAGCGAAGAATACATCTCTAAAAATAATAAGTTCTTAGGTACTATTTGCGAGGCTAAGGATAGAAACTGTATCAACAATTACACTCAATTAGAAACTGAACTGTCAGAATGATACCTGTGAATACTTAGTTTCATTGTTTAAAAGCAAATAAGTGGTAAATAGGTATTCTCCTTTTAATCAAACCAGAAAAAGGGATTTAAATGAGTAATGCGAGACATGGCGCGTAGCGGTCGAGCAAGCCATGCTGAGGCATGGATGCCGCTTCATGGCGTTTGTGTTCATATTTAAATTTTTTTAGAAGAGACAGTTTGATTTATGGGGCGGCTTTTATTACGAAATACATCCGTATATTTCGCCCTTCAGGCCAGCTTCGCTGTTCAAATTTATTCCCGATAAATTTGTGGTTCGCTCTTTTTGGCCGTTTAAAAAGAATGAACGAGTGTGTCATGGATGACACAAGATATGCGCAGGGAGGCAAATGTTTGCAACAACTCAAGCACTATCCCGATCACTAAATTTCCAATATTCTGTAACGAACCCAGAAAGACAATGAAAACCTTTATTTTCCTCAAATTATTAGTAGAAAAACTATCCAGCTCTTGCTATACTCCGCGTCCGCCACTTACCGTTCTACCTCGGTTAGTTTAGCCACAGCTGAGGGTTTTAAGTCTTGAGCTCGAAGGGGTTGAAGCAAGTGTAATAGAGCAGCAGAAATTTTTCTGCTTGTGGTTTTTAAATTGTAAACATTGGATTTTTAATAAATGAAAACGTTTGTTGCTAAGCCAGAATCTGTAAAACGTGACTGGTACGTAGTTGACGCTGAAGGCAAAACTTTAGGTCGTATCGCTACTGAAATCGCTCGCCGTCTACGCGGTAAGCATAAAGCTGAATATACTCCTCACGTAGATACTGGTGATTACATCATCGTTATTAACGCTGAGAAAGTTACTGTAACAGGTAACAAGACGACTGATAAAATGTACTATGCTCACACTGGTTTCCCAGGTGGTCTTAAGTCTATCACTTTCGATAAGCTTCAAGCTAAAAAGCCTGAAATGATCATCGAAAAAGCAGTTAAAGGTATGTTACCAAAAGGCCCTCTAGGTCGTGAAATGTACCGTAAACTAAAAGTATACGCAGGTTCAGAGCACGCACACGTTGCTCAACAGCCTCAAGTACTGGACATTTAAGGAGCATAACTCATGGCAAATCAATACTACGGTACAGGTCGTCGTAAAAGTTCAAGTGCTCGCGTATTCTTACGCCCAGGTACTGGCAACATCGTAATCAATCAACGTTCTATCGAAGAATACTTCGGTCGCGAAACTTCTCGCATGGTTGTTCGTCAGCCACTAGAGCTAGTTGAAATGACTGAAAAGTTTGACCTTTACATCACTGTTGAAGGTGGTGGTTCTACTGGTCAAGCGGGTGCTATCCGTCACGGTATTACTCGTGCGCTTATGGAGTTTGACGAGTCTCTTCGTTCTTCACTTCGTAAAGCTGGCTTCGTTACTCGCGACGCTCGTAAAGTTGAGCGTAAGAAAGTGGGTCTTAAGAAAGCACGTAAGAACACTCAATTCTCAAAACGTTAATTTTTTACGTTTACAAGAATTACAAAACCCGGGTTTATACTCGGGTTTTTTATTGCCTAAAATTCGTGATTGTCAGCGAGTCACTATTTTTAAAAATTACTATTTAAGGGCTTTGTTACGGCACCCTACATTTCTCAACATTTTCCCACAGTCACTTACAGAGAGTAGGGGTATTATTTCCCGCGTTAACTTCTTACTCAACTAATCCGTATCAAGGAAGTGATATGACTTCATTTAAATCGATCTCTTTAGTTGCGCTGGCTGTGGCGAGTGTGTTTGCAACGAATGCCTTGGCCGAACAAGCTAAAGGTGAAGAAATTGAACGTATTCAAGTGGTATCGAAGCGTTCAAGTGTGCTTACTGAAATTACCGAAGATGCTGAAAAGCTGATTAATATGCCGGGTGCTTTGGGCGATCCTTTGCTGGCTGTATATGCATTGCCTGGTGTTGTTGCTGCTGGCGGTTCTATGGGGGAGCCCGCTGTACGTGGTTCGTCGCCAGATGATAATTACTTTGAAGTCGACTTTATGCCTGCAGGCTATATTTTCCATGACTTTGGCAGCTCGATTTTTACCAAGTACTTGGTGCAAGACTTTCGCCTTTATTCTGCAGGTTATGGCACTAGCTTTAGTGATGCAACAGGCGCGGTATTTGATGTCACACTGCGTAACCCAAAAAATCAGGATGTTAAAACCACGCTTGATTTTACTATGTTTAAAGCGGGAGTTTTTGTTGAAGGTGCAATCACCGACGATATTTCATTTTATCTTTCTGGGCGAAAAAGCACGCTTCCGTTATTTTTCTCAGAAGGTGAGGAAATTGAAGACGAAGATGGCGAAAATACAGGCATTACAATAAATGATGCGCCCGATGACTATGATTACCAGAGTAAATTTGTTTGGGATATTAATAACAACAATGTGTTAAGTGTGTTGTTTACGGGCGCAGAAGACAGTGCGGCAGCAAGTTTTAGTGAACGCGCGGATTTATCACTTAAGAATCCTGATTTCCAAGGCGATGCAGATTTTGCGCGTTCCTTCGATAGCCAAAATGTTATTTGGGACCATTATGGTAAAGGTTATCAAGCAAAAGTGGGGATTGGCTCGTTAACACATTCGGGTCGATTAGATTATGGGCGCAGCAAGTTAACACCCAAAGGGTATTTTGAAGAAGAAAAAGAAGAGCTACTTACCTACAAAGGGCGTGTAAGTATAAATGTGGTAGGTGATGACTTACTTACATTTGATAGCGCTTATTTTGATAAAACGATAAGCTATGAATATGATACTTTTCTCTATGTCTGTACAGAATTAGATCCAGATTGCGAGCTTGCCAAAGGAGAGCGCATAGCAGGTAAACGAGAAGTCGATATTGGTAGTTACTTTATTGGCGCAAATTATCAATACACGATAACCGACTCGTTAATTGCCGACATTGGCGTACAACATCAAAAAAATGATTACAGTGATGAGTCGTTTACTCACCCGCGTTTAGGATTGACCTATCACATTAATCAAGATCAATCAGTGTGGGTTAAATATGGCAGTTACAATCGCCTGCAAGATATTGGGACTATTTTAGAAGACACAGGTAACCCCAACTTAAAGTCGCAAACAGCAAATCAGTCGGTTGTTGGTTATCAGCAGTTTTTGGCCGATGACTGGAGTTGGTCAATTGAAACCTATTACAAAACCATGGATGACTTACCGTTAGCACTGACTGAAAACGATGTGGATCAGCCTTTACGTTATAGCAACGATGTAACGGGTAGAGCTTATGGTGTTGATTTGCTTATTAATAAAAACAAAACTGACCGATGGTACGGCTGGATGAGTTTAAGTTATGGCAAAAGTGAACGTACGGATGAACGCCGTGATATCACTCGTGATTACTATGCCGACACACCACTTGTGTTTAATATGGTGTTTAACTACCAAATTAGCGAACGCTGGAATGGTGGCTTTAACTTCACAGCGCGCAGTGGTCAATCTTACACACCTATTGTAGGTGTGCGTGAAAACCCTGAATTTGAGGGGAATTTTTTACCGGAATATGGCGAACCATTCTCTGAGCGTTTTGATGCTTATCATCGTTTAGATTTGCGTTTTGAACGCAAAACCGATTTTTTTGGACTCGATGCATTGCTGATTTTAGAAGTAATGAATTTATACGCTAAAGATAATACGGCATATATCGACCTTGATTACGCTAAGGTGAAGTCAACCGATGACTTGATTTTAAAAGAAGAGAGCGATGACTTTGAAATGCGCCCGTCAGTTGGTTTTAGTTTCACATTTTAGTCACAAATTAGTCTAAAGCGAGGAATTTCCTCGCTTATTTCATTGGTTAATCCTCCCGCAGGTTGCTATACTCTGGCATGCATCAAATGTGGCTCGAAAAGCATAATTTAGCGACTAATTACTTTGAATTTCACGCACACTTCTACGGAGTTTTGATCTCTATCAGGACACGCTCACTCAATTTTGGGTAAGCTCTGTAAAAGCACAGAATTTTCACAGTTTTAGGCTGTGTGTTCGTGATTTCAAATAAATCGAACTAAAATACAATTTAATTGTGCTTGAAGACCGGTATAACCTTGTTTTAATCAAGGCTTTTATTTATGATCGCACCTATTTTGTAAAGTCAAAATTTAAACTGCTGTAACTGATGTTCTCAATATGGCAAGTGTTGAGAATCATAGTGGAGATGAGTGGATGAGCAATGCGCCAGTAGACAATAGCCGCCGTCGCTTTCTAACTATCGCAACTTCTGTTGTTGGTGGTGTGGGAGCTGTAGGGGCTGCTGTTCCTTTTATCGCGTCGTGGAACCCAAGTGAGAGAGCAAAATCTGCAGGCGCGCCTGTAGAAGTTGATATCTCAAAGCTTGAGCCAGGGCAATTAATTCGTGTTGAGTGGCGAGGTAAGCCTGTTTGGGTTATTAATCGTACACCAAAAATGCTTGAGCAGATGAAAGCTCACGAAGGTCAACTTCGTGATCCTAATTCTGAAGAGCCACAACAACCAGAGTTCGCACAAAATGCGTACCGTTCGCAAAAAGAGAATATCTTTGTTGCTGTTGGTATTTGTACTCACTTGGGTTGTTCACCAACTTTCCTTAACGGTGGTTTTGGTGAAAAGGTTGAAGGTACTGAAGATGGTTTCTTCTGTCCTTGTCATGGTTCTAAGTTTGATATGGCTGGCCGTGTTTTCCAAGCTGTACCAGCACCATTAAACCTAGAAATCCCTCCTTACACATTTATCGATGACACCACTATTTTAGTTGGTGGAGAAGAAGGGGCTGCGTAATGTTTGCGAATATTATCGATTGGATTGATCAGCGTATTCCGATGACTCGCGTTTGGAATATGCACATTGCACAATATCCTGCGCCAAAAAACTTTAACTTCTGGTACTTCTTTGGTTCATTAGCCATGTTAGTACTTGTTAACCAAATCGTAACGGGTATTTGGTTAACAATGAACTATGTTCCTTCAGCAGAAGGCGCGTTTGCTTCAGTTGAATACATCATGCGTGATGTAGAATACGGTTGGTTACTGCGTTATTTACACTCAACGGGTGCCTCTGCATTCTTCGTTGTTGTATACCTGCATATGTTCCGCGGCATGATCTACGGTTCTTACCAAAAACCACGTGAACTACTGTGGTTATTCGGTATGTTTATCTTCTTAGCGCTAATGGCTGAAGCATTTATGGGTTACTTACTACCTTGGGGACAAATGTCTTTCTGGGGTGCGCAGGTAATTATCTCGCTATTTGGTGCGATTCCAGTGATTGGTGAAGACCTTACTCAGTGGATCCGTGGTGACTACGTAATCTCTGGTGCAACGCTTAACCGCTTCTTCGCACTACACGTAATTGCATTACCATTAGTACTTGTTATCTTAATTTTCTTACACATTATTGCACTTCACGAAGTGGGTTCAAATAACCCTGACGGTGTTGAAATTAAACGTAAGAAAGGCACTGTTGCTGAAGAAGATAAGGCTAAATTCAAATTCCATGAATATTACACAGATAAGAAAGATATCGTTGACGCGATTCCGTTCCACCCTTACTACACAGTAAAAGATATTGTAGGTGTAACAGGTTTCTTAATCTTGTTCTGCTGGGTTGTTTTCTTTGCGCCAGAGATGGGTGGTTTCTTTTTAGAAGCGCCGAACTTTGAAGCGGCAAACCCGTTGAAGACGCCTGAGCATATTTTCCCTGTTTGGTACTTCACACCATTCTACGCAATCCTACGTGCTATCCCTGATAAGCTACTAGGTGTAATCGCGATGGGCGCATCAATTGTTGTGCTTGCGTTACTACCTTGGATTGACCGTGGTAAAGTGAAATCAATTCGTTACCGTTGTGGCTTCCACAAGTTAAACATTGCTCAGTTTGTTGTTACTTTCATCATCCTAGGTTGGGTTGGTGCGACACCACAAACAGACTTTAAAACTGTGTTATCACAAATTACGACTGTAACTTACTTCATGTTCTTCGTATTACTGTTCTTCTACAGTAAAAACGAAAAGACTAAGCCAGTGCCAGAGAGGTTAACGAAATGATGAAAAAGCTAATTATTGGTTTATTCGCTTTGTTGCCTTCACTAACAATGGCAGCAGGCCCGTCGGTTCCACTTTTAGAAGCGAATCATGATCTAACGGACAAAGCATCGTTACAACGTGGTGCTAAAACGTTCATGAACTACTGCTTAGGTTGTCACCAAATGCAGTACCAGCGTTATGAGCGTACATTCCGTGATATCGGTATTCCAACTAAAGTGGGCGAAGAGCAACTTATTTTTGATGGTTCAAAAGTAGGTAGCCACATTCTTAACGCAATCGAGCAAGACGATGCTGCAAAATGGTTTGGTGCTGCGCCACCAGATCTAACGTTAGTAGCACGTGTTCGTGGTGCAGATTGGATTTACACTTACCTGAAGTCTTTCTATGTTGATGAAAGTCGTCCATTTGGTGTAAACAACACTGTATTCCCATCGGTTGGTATGCCACACGTATTGCAAGAGTTGCAAGGTGTACCTACTGCGCGTTTCGAAGAAGTTGAAGAACACGGCGTTAAAGTTAAGAAAGTTGTTGAAATTACGACTGATGGTTCAGGCGAAATGAGCGATGACGAGTACGACCAAGCGGTACGTGACTTAACTAACTTCTTAGCGTATGTTGGTGAACCAACACGTTTACAGTCAGAAGCGATTGGTTATAAGGTATTAGGTTTCCTAGTAATCCTGTTTATCCTAGCGTTCTTACTGAAGAAAGAATACTGGAGAGATGTGCATTAATTTGCACACTTTTTAGCACAAAATTTGTAATAGGGGCTTAAGCCCCTATTGCTGTTTTTAATATACTGGAGGAAAGCATGGCTGTAGCTGCCAATAAGCGCCCTGTGATGACACTGTTTTCTGGTGAAAACTGTATGTATAGCCACCAAGTGCGTATCGTACTTGCAGAGAAAGGCGTAAGTGTTGATATTCACCTAGCAGAAAAGGACAATTTGCCAGAAGCGTTACATGAAATTAACCCTTACGGCACTGTACCAACATTGATCGATCGTGAGCTTGGTTTATACGAAGCAAACATCATCATGGAATACCTTGACGAGCGTTTTCCTCACCCACCACTAATGCCTGTATACCCAGTTATGCGTGGTCGCAGCCGTTTAATGATGCACCGCATCGAAAACGACTGGTATAGCCTTGCTAAGAAAATTGAAGCAGGTGTTGATGTTGATGCGTCACGTCGTGAGTTAACAGAAGGCTTATTAGCGATTGCACCTATTTTTGGTGAAGCGCCTTACTTTATGAGCGAAGAGTTTAGCTTAATTGATTGTTACCTAGCACCACTACTGTGGCGCTTACCTGAGTTCGGTATTGAACTTACAGGTCAAGGTAGCAAAGAGCTTAAAGACTACATGATGCGTTTATTTGAGCGTGAGTCGTTCCAAGCATCATTAACTGAAGCTGAGCGCGAGATTCGACTTTAATGACTTCTAATCGCCCTTATTTACTGAGAGCTTTCTTTGATTGGATTGTAGACAATCAATGTACACCGCATTTAGTGGTGAATGCAGAATTTCCAAATGTCACTGTGCCAATGCAGTTTGTGCAAGACGGACAAATTGTGTTGAACATCAACCCAAGTGCGGTTGCACAGTTTCATATGGATAATCATGAAGTAAGCTTTAATGCACGTTTTGGTGGTCAACCAATGCGTGTGGTGGTACCAATTGGCTCCGTACTTGCTATTTACGCAAGAGAAAATGGCGAAGGTACAGTGTTTACCCCTGAAGACTTTTCAGAATATGAAGCACCAGCAGAGGTTGAATCACAAGAAACACCACCAGAGGGTGATGGTAATGATGAACCACCGAAAAAGCGTGGTTCGCATTTAAAAGTGGTTAAGTAATCGCAAAAAAAACCGGCAATAGCCGGTTTTTTTATAACCTGCGATTTTTACAACCTACGATAATGCTACCTTGTAACAATCTCTGGAAACATCACTAATAAACCAAGCATCAGTAAAATAATCAAAAAGTACGGTAGGCAGGCTTTTGCCAGCTGAGCCAGAGAGGCATTGGTGAGAGACTTTAAAACAAATAAGTTAAAGCCAATCGGCGGCGTAATTTGCGATATTTCTACCACCACAACCAAGTAGATACCAAACCAAATGAGGTCGATGCCAGCTAGCTCTACAATAGGTAAGAGTATGGCTGCGGTCAGCACAATAATCGAAATACCATCTAAAAATAACCCTAATAAAATAAATGCTAAGGTTAAATAGATTAGCAGTTGATAGTTACCAAGTTCTAGGCTGGCTATCCAAGTGGCAAGTGTTGCAGGTAATTGTAAAAAGCCCATCGCGATGGTAACAAAACTCGCACCGAGTAAAATCAGTAATATCATAGCTGTGGTCATCGCCGCATCTACTAAGCTTTGCTTAACCAGCTCTAGCGTCAGTCGTTTTTTTGCTTTAATCAAAATAAAGCTACCTACTATACCTAACACCGCAGACTCACTGGGTGTTGCAAAGCCGAAGTAGATGGCAGCAATAACAAATGTGATTAACGAGATGATTGGAAGTAACGTTAATGGACTACCTGAGCTTGCAATGAGTTGGCTTTTATCTAACGGTTTTAAGTAGCCGCGAATCGCAATATAAGTGGAAAACAGCGCTAATAAAATTAGCCCTGGCAGAATGCCTGCAATAAATAGGTCTGCAATGGAAATATCCGCAGCAACGCCATACACAATCAAAATAATCGACGGTGGAATTAGTAGTCCAAGAGTAGCAGAACCAGCGAGCGAGCCATAAATATCTTGCTCGTTATAACCGCGTTTTTTTAGTTCCGGAATAGTCATACGCCCAATTGTTGCGGCAGTAGCTGCAGATGACCCAGATAAAGCCGCAAAAATACCAGAGCCAAACACGTTAATGTGTAAGTGTCCCCCCGGTAACTTTTCCAGTACCGGGCTTAAACCATTAAATAAGTCATCAGCTACTTTAGCTTTGTATAGTAGTTCGCCCATCCAAATAAATAGCGGTAAAGCGATCAATGACCACGGTGTTAAATGCGCAAATGCAGTGCCTGCAAATATCAGGTCGATAGCCGAATTGTTATTAAGAATAAGTGCTACTAAAGCAACGCCAATTAAACTAAAACCAATCCATACGCCTGTTAGCAGTAAAGTGGCAAAAATAGCCGCCAAAATAGCGCTAAGGCTAACTATGTCCACGTAGTACCTCCAATCCCTTAAATGCAATGGTAATCGTTGTTACGCAGCTGGCATAAGCCATAATAGCTTGAATGGGCCATTCTAAAATAGCAATCTCACCGCTAGATACTTCATGAAAATGATAAGAGTCGAGCGTTAGCTGAATACATGCATAGCTAATAAAGGTGCAAATTAAGGTCGCTGTTAAATAGCTAACCACTTGGGCGTAATGACTGAGATTGGGGTTGTCGAATTCAAACACTAGAGCCACACGAATATGTTTCTCTTGTTCAAAGCTATAGCCTAACGCCAAGAAAAAACTGCTGATCAGCAAATATCCGCATATCTCATTCAGTGACGGAATGTACAAATTAAACAAACGTAATACGATTTGGCTGAGCACTAACAAAAAAATCGCAACGATAAGTAAAATGCTCACTTTCATGTTGAACGCATTTAATTTATTGAGCATTTTGTTGCTCCTTAAATTTTTGCAGCACGTGTAACTCGCTTTGTGTTGCATTGAGTGCCCATTCTTGCGCCATGTTAGCGCCAACAATTTTTAAACTCTGCGATAAACTATCGCTCACAGGCGAAATAATCATGCCGTTATCCGCTAATAACTTGGTCATCTGTGTGGTTTGCTGCTCAGCTTGTTGCCATGCACGCTGCTGATACTTGTTCACGATTTGTTTCAGTTTCTGTTTTTGCGTTGGGGTTAACGATTGATACAGGGCATGGTTCATTAGCACCATATTTTTTGGGATCCAGGCATTGATTGGTGTGTAATAGCGACTAAATTGCCACGCTCTGCTCGAAACTCCCGTCGCTGGCGAGGTGATCATTGCTTCAATCATACCGGTGGCAAATGCTTGTGAAATCTCAGCGCTTGAAACGGCGGTTGGGATCATTTTAAGGTGGTTTGCTAATTTTGCCGTCATTGCGCTGTAGCTTCTAACCTTAAGGCCACTTAAATCGTTTGCAGTTTTGATTGCTTTACTAGTAAATAAGCCTTGTGGCGGCCAAGGGTTGGTAAATAACAGGTGTAATCCGTGCTCGGCAAATTGGCTGCGTAATTCAATGGCTTGTTGCTTAGCTAGTTGTTGAGCGCTGCTAAAATTTGTGGCTAAAAACGGTAAGTTGTCGAGTTGATAGATAGCACCATGATTACTTAAACGAGCGATAAATATTTCACCAAATTGTATTTGGTTTGTGCGCAGTGCGCGGTAAATTTCATTGTGCTTATAAAGGCTTTCACCGCTATGAAAAATAATGTTAAGTCCCAATTCGCGATTTACTTCATCAGCAAATGCTTTGGTGATTTGGGTAACATAAACACGTTCGCTATAAGGCGTAGCAAAATGCTGCTTGGCGTGTAATGTGAATACTGCAAATAGCAGTAGCGGTAAAATTAAATAATGGCGCATGTTTTTATTCTTATTTTTATAATAAAAAAGGCGCTAACAGCGCCTTAAAGGTATTCGAATACTTTTATTACTTTTTCGACTCCCGAAACATGGCGGGCAACGTCGGCTGCTAAATTAGCTTCTTGTTCTGTAACGAGTCCCATTAAAAAGACTTCCCCGTTTTCGGTAATCACTTTGATATCATTAGCACTGACACTTTCTTCAGATACCAACATGGTTTTTACCTTGGAAGTTAGCCAAGTATCGTGTGTTTTGGTACTAACACCTGTGATGTTACCAATACGAATTTGATTATGGATTTTTTCAACGCCACGTATTGGTTTTACAATCGCTTCGGCTTTAGCGCGCATTTCTGTGGTTGGCGTTTGGCCAATCAGTAATACGCGGCCATTTAAGCTCACCACAATAATATTGCTAAATTTCGCTAACTGCTCGTCGTCTTTTAAGGCCAGTGTGGCTTTGATTTCAAGGTTGTTATCATCAATCTGTGTGCCAAGCGTGCGGCGATCGGTTGCTGATGTTACTGCGCCTGCAGTACCAGCGACAATGGCAGCGCTACATCCTTGTAAAAGAACAATAGATGCAACAACAGCTAATTTAAATTTCATTAACTATCATCCTGTGGAAAAAGGGTTAAATCGATAAGCTCACTTAAGCAATGGATATTAAACAAGTGAGATTCGATAATTCGGCTCGGTCTTTTTGAGGGCACGCGTATTTCAACATCGTTTGGCCCTAATAGTCCTGCCAGCTCGCCGCCATCATCACCACTTAATACAATTACTTGCATATCTTTGGTAAGAGCAGCTTCAACGGCGCTGATCACTTCTTTCTCGTTACCGGTTACCGTGATCACCACAAGCAAGTCACCACTTTGTCCGTAGGCACGTACTTGGCGCGAAAAGCTTTCGTTGGCATCGGTTGTGGCATAGCTCGACAGGTGTGTTAATTCGTTGCTTAATGCAATTGCTGGCAAGCACGGGCGCTCGGTTTCATAAAAGTTAACCAGCAAGTTGGCAAAATGCGCTGCTAACATATGATTATTGCTGCCACCGCAACACAGTACTTTATTGCCGTTAATTAGGCTTTGCACTATGGTAAATGCCGCGGCTTCTAAAGCGCTAGGTAATGCTTCACCAGCGGCAATTTGAGCTTGAATGCTTTCTGTGTATATTTCTTTAACGAGTTCTTGCATACTAAAATGCGCTTTTAATCCAAGTAAATTGTTCTGAGTTCTGCCCGCTTATTGCGACATAGTCGACTCTATATGGACAATCCTCTAGCCTATTTTGTTTCAAATAATAAAACAAGGTGCGTGTTAATTTTTGCTGTTTAGCGTGTGATAACGCGTTAATTGCACCGCCAAACGCCTCTGACTTGCGGTACTTAACTTCAACAAACACTAAAGTGTTACCGTCTTTCATTATTAAGTCGAGTTCACCATAACGGCAATTATAATTACGTGTTACTGGTGTTAAACCTTGTTTCTTTAAATATTGCTCAGCTTGCAGTTCGAAAAAGTTTCCCTTTTCTTTACTGTTTTTAAATAATCTCGAGGTCCATCCCATGTTATTCCTTTTGCCTTATAAAGCCGCTTCCTGCGTTTCTTGTTGGTGATTCTTAATAAACAACGGCGTTGGCTTGTGCGACTTAATATCGAGCGTTACGATTTGTTTTTCTCGATATTGTGCCCACTTTAATGCGCGTTCAATGTCGCCATCTTGATTGACCGTTAGATCACCTGTTAGGCCTGTTAATGTTTTGCCCGGCACCATTTGTAGTTGGCGCAATTGCGGAATTAACTTAACCGCATCAAAACCCATGGCGAACAACTGTTGCTCTAAGGTTGTGTGCTCAGGCCAGATTTGATCAAATTCACTGCGTAAAGACTGTTGTTCGCCTGTTAATGGCAGCATCCACGGAATTTCTGAAAAATACAAACCGGCTAAGTCTTTTTTGTCGGTTTTATCGGATTTAATATCGTGGCTACGCGAGCTGGCAAAAATAGGAATACGCTTAGCAAAGGTTGAAATATTCACATCAAAAGACGGTTTCAGCAGTCGCGTTTGCGCGGCATCGGCAATAATATAAATCGCATCAATATCGCGACGAGAGCGTGTTTCTTCATGCAGCTTACCTCTGAACATTAGGCTGATTTCCCTAATGCGTTGTTTACTCTTGTCGACTTCAAGTAGCTCTTGCACCAGCTTTTGCATATCCCGTTTGTTTGCATAAAAACCTACTTCCGGCTCATTATCAGAAAACTCCAACCACTGGTTGGTGAAATGGTTGGCTAATCGTTTACCTAAGCGATTGCCTGGTGCAATAACAAGTGGCTTTTTAAACTCTTTATTTACAAAGTGATAAACCGCTTGGGTTACTTCATGCTCAGGATTAAGTGCAAAGGCAAAGTGATCAATCGACTCAAGTGCCTGTGGCGTGGTGTTAAGGTACATTGCAGGATAAGCATCGAGCGTTCCTGCTTGTTGTAACTTATCAATATTTTCTTTTAAAAGTGGGCCAATAACAAAATCAGGCGCAAGTTCATTTAGTTGCTCTGCAATTTGTTCTGCGCTCAATGCTGAATTAATAAAGTGTAATTCACGATCAGGGTGTTTTTCTGATGCCGCTAAAATGCCAGCCTTTAATGATTGCGATAATGCTTTTTGCTTACTTTGATTGCTTGGCAAAATAATTGCGATGCGGTTCACATTAATTGGTTGCACATCGATAATCTGCTGCATGTTATCAGGCAGAGCAAAGCTTGCTGGGTGGTTTGAATAGGCATAATTCCACTTATTTAGCGCGGCTTGTAATGAGGTCGCATCGCCAATATAAAGCTGGGTATAAAGTGCCAAGCTAACCCATCCTCGTTGAATGCTGCTACCTGAGTTAAGTGCTTCAAGCTGTTTAATTGAAAGCTGGTTTAACACCTGCCACAGTGCTTTATTTACTTTGTCGGCCTTAAAGTTGTGTTTATTTGCGGTTTCTGACGCGCGAATTAAATACGGTGCCGCCTGATGAGCTAAGGCTTGAGCTGAGTATATATTGCCGTAAATTTCTTGGTGTAGAAAAAAATGCATTGGGGATGTGAGTTTGGCATTGAGCGACTCAAGCGTTTCTAATGCCGTGTGATAATCTTTTTTCTGGGTGTAAGCCAAGGCAATATAAAGCTGATTACGCACACTATCAGGGCCACCCGATTCAATTAGTTGCTCGCAAATGGTAATAACAAGCTGCCAGTTTTGCTCTTCAATCGCACGGTCGCGCGCGGTATAAAGCAACTGAATCTTATCAAAATCACGTTTAGATAAGGCTTTTTGATATAAATCTTGTGCGCTGAATTTGACCTCAACAGCGGGCTTGGTTTTTACCGTTTCAACAACCGGTGTTTTTTCGGTTGTACTACACGCTGATAACAAGGAAAATATAGCTGTTAACCCTAATAGTTTTAGTCGCACGCTGATCTCAGTATTTTTCTATCCAATTAGGTCATATATTACAAACTGTTGTAGGAGAGCTCAATGGCAAATAGCCAGAAACCAACCGATTTAGGAACATCAAATCATCAAAGCGCTAAAGGGCAGTTATTTGTAGTAGCAACACCCATTGGTAATTTAGAGGATATTACGCAACGTGCACTGAGTGTTTTATCAAGCGTTGATATTATTGCAGCAGAAGACACGCGCCATACCAATAAGCTATTAAGCCACTTTTCAATTAAAGCAAAAGTGATTGCGGTACATGATCATAATGAAAAGCAAAAAGCGAGCGAGCTACTCGATTGGTTGGAGCAAGGGTTAAATGTGGCGCTTGTATCAGATGCAGGTACACCGCTAATTAGCGACCCTGGTTATGCCGTGGTTAATTTATGTCGTGAAAAAGGCGCAAAAGTAAGCCCAATTCCAGGAGCATGTGCTGCAATTGCTGCGGTTTCATGTTCTGGCCTAGCGACAGATCGTTTTCAATTTATTGGTTTTACACCAGCTAAAAGCAAAGCGCGCCAAGAGTTCTTTATTGATGCTCACAATTCAGGCATGACTAGCATTATGTACGAAAGTACACACCGTATTATGGCTAGCTTAGATGACTTAAAAATAGCGCTTGGTGATGAGCAAAAAGTGGTGTTGGCAAAAGAGTTAACGAAGAGCTTTGAAACTTTTTTTAGTGGCACAGTGGTGGAGTTAATCGATTTCTTAACGGAAGACACTGCACGGCAGAAAGGTGAAATTGTGTTAATGTTGCCTGGAAAACAAGCGGATAAAAATGCAATATCACCTGAGGCGATAAAACTGATTCAATTGCTACAAGCAGAAATGCCACTGAAAAAGGCTTGTGGTATTGCCGCAGACTATTTAGATTTAAAGAAAAACGCGCTGTATAAAGCAATGCTCGAACTGGAGTAAAAACACATATTCACATGTAAAGCGCATTAACCGTGCGCTTTTAAATATTAAACAGCAATAGATTAAGGAAGATAGATGTTTAAAAAAGCACTCGCATATTCATGCGCACTCTTACCATTGGTGGCAATGGCCAGCTCAGATGGCTTAGCCGTGGCAAAAAACGATAGCGCCAAAACTCTTAGCAGTGCGCAATATGCGTACGTGCCTACTGTAATAATGATGGACAATGAAGGTAAAAAATCCGTTGAAATTACAGGTCAATATAAGTCTTATGTTCAAGAACAAAAAAATCAGCCTAGCATCAGTTACTCGCATTACCTTGAAGAATTAGCAAATAACCTAATTGCAGACGGTTTTACGATTGCCACAAAATGCCTCACAGATTGCAGTACAAAACCTTACCGGAAAACCGTTGAAAATAGCTTTCGCTATAACAATATTTACCAAGTGGGTTATTCAAATGTTAGAAAAAGTCGCTTTGGTTATCTTTCTGCGATAAAAGGAGAGGAGGGTAGTCGTCAAGCGATACAAGTGTTTGCACAAAATGATTATCGAGATGCATTAAAGTATGCCTATGAGCAGATTGTTGAAACGAAAATGCCAGATATTGGTATATCTATTGATAGCAATTTTGAAATGCAACCGCTTGATTTTTCGAATTTAAAAGCGCCAAAAAAAGATGCCAAAGGTAGTACTGACCACCCAATGATAGAGCGCTTCCCTGGCAGTTATATTATTCATTCAGCGGTTAATGATTTCGAGTCTTACCCTTTAATAATTGGCCCGTATAAAAAATCGATACCGACTAAAAAAGTAAGCGGTAAAATTACTACGATTAACTACAGTATCGACAAAAATGTTGGCCCCTACGCAGTGCATCAGAATTACATTAATGCATTACAAAAAGCAGGGTTCAATTTAATTTATGAGTGCAGTGCAGCAGATTGTGGTAACTATATTCTTCGCGATAACCTTGAAAAAACAATTCATGCCAAGAATCACCGTTCAGACATTTATAATATAACCCGCGAGAGTCATTACTATTTATTCAGTGCTGAAAAAGTAACACCTCAAGGTAAGATTTACATAACCATGTATAGCACTCAAAAACGCGCTCAATTTAATGTAGACATGGTGGTTGATATTATTGAAGAACGTGCAATGAGCCAAGTTGCACTTAATATTGATAGCGATACCCTAAGCAAGCAAATTCAAGCGACAGGCAGCGTGTCTTTGTATGGCATCGAATTTGATTTTGATAAGCACACACTAAAAGCTAGTTCGGATAAGCAACTAGCAGAAATTGCAGACTTTTTGAAAAACTCGAAGCAAGTATCTTTATATGTGGTGGGACACACAGATAACAAAGGACAATATGGTTACAATCATGATTTGTCTAAACGCCGTGCTGCAGAGGTGGTTAATACGCTGATATCAAACTACAAAATTGATAAGCAACGTTTGACGCCTGTAGGTGTAGGCCCGGTTGCGCCAAAAGCAGCAAACGATACCGAGTCGAATATGCAGCAAAATAGACGTGTTGAACTAGTTTTAAAATCGCCGCAGTTTCTTTGATCTAAGATGAATGGTTTTGCGGGGGCGCTAATAAAACTAGCCGCAGACGTTAAAATCCGTATAATGGCGCCCTGAGTCAGCCAGATAATCGCTGCTTTATCGTTGTATCTTCGGATATACGGGTAAAGGGGAGGAAAGTCCGGGCTCCACAGGGCAGGGTGCCAGCTAACGGCTGGGAGGCGCGAGCCTACGACAAGTGCAGCAGAGAGAAGACCGCCAACTTCGGTTGGTAAGGGTGAAAGGGTGCGGTAAGAGCGCACCGGGCCACTGGTAACAGTTGGTTGCAAGGTAAACTCCACCCGGAGCAAGACCAAATAGGGTTCCATCTTTATTTATAAAGAACGTGTGGCCCACATCGGAACCGGGTAGGTTGCTTGAGCCTTGGAGCGATCCAAGGCCTAGACGAATGATTATCCACGACAGAACCCGGCTTATAGGCTAGCTCAGAAATTTTAGTAACCGCTTGATTTGCTTATGTAGATCAAGCGGTTCGCTAAAATTATCCAGTATCAAATCACATTTCCATGTACCCTTTGGTACACGGCTCGCAGCTTCAAAACTCAATTCACAAGACAAAATTTAACACGTTATAAATTCCTAAGGTATTGATTTAGGTACTTCTTTTCGCCTGATACACTTTTCACTAACAGTTTGATTTTAAACTTCAAAAGCACAATTTCGTGGTACATGGCTTTGGTACACGGTGCTTTAATTTGTATTGGTTAGTGAGGTGAATATGCAGTCCGTAGTTGGTTGCCAATATTTATATCGCCGTAAGGCCACTTATTACCTTCGGGTTAAAATACCTAAGCGCCTTGGAATGAGGGAAATAAGGATGTGCCTTAGGACACACAAACTAGAGGTGGCCTTGATATTGATGGAACGCCTCAAGCCATTAATTTCACAGCTAAAAGGGCTTGTCATTCATTCAAGGACGTTAGACACTAGCTTAATAAGCCAACAGCTAAACCAGATAAAAAATGCCATGCAAAAGCAGTTAACCATAGCCGATATAGATCCATTGATAGCCAAGCTAGAGCAGGGCTTTAGCGATGGTGGCCATGCTGTTAATGCCTTGGGTGATAAATCGATACTGGAGCTGGATAGCAGATTCAAAGAGTTGTTTATCCACATGGCGGATACTGATTCTAATGAAGAGCGGGTAAATCGATTTGCTGAGATTATTAAAGGTTTGCCTGAAGGTGAGAGGTGGTCTTTCCTAGAGTCAATGTCCTCGGTGATAAAGCTGTTTACAAGAATTGAGGGCAATCAGTCGGAAGGTGACGGGTTATTGCAACAGGCAAATGAACTGCTGGCAGAACATGGTTATGCTATTGAGCCAAAAAGCCTACCCTACCGAGTTCTATTGAGTAAGCTCAAGACCAGTAATGCCGTTAGAGATGAGTTATTAGCGTCCATTTTTAATGAAGATTTCCTAGGCGAGCGAGAAGCTCAAGGCTTACTAGCCAGTACTTTTGAGCCTATGGTTCATAAGCCGATTGCTGATGTGGATAATGAGCCTACAGGCCCACTTTTTTCTGAGGTTTATACCGAATTCCTTGAATTTAAAATTAAGAAGGAAAAACTCACCGAGAAAATCCAAGCTGACTATGAACGGTTCTACACAGTTTGGCAGCTATTGATGGATGATAAGCCTATCGACCAATACAAGCCTAAGGATATAGGGCGGTTTATTGATAGGTGTTTTGAGCTGCCCCGTATGAACATTGCACCTTACAACAAAATGACTTGGCAGGAGCGATTGGATTGTGAGGTACCTGAAGAAGACGTTATTTCGGCTAAGTCGGTGCAAGGTTACTATAAGTGGCTGCAAAGCATATTTGCTTACGCTAAGAAAGACACGGTGGACTATATCAGTGTGTCACCTTGCTCAATCAAACGCGACTTTTCTTCAAATACCCGAGGGGCTTTTTCAGATATGGAGCTTGGTCAGTTCCTCAATGCTGCCAAGGCGGAACGCAATCCTTGGAAGAAGTGGATTATTCAGCTAGGAATCTACACGGGGGCACGTTTAGGTGAGCTGGTGCAGTTGAGGAAGTCAGATATTCGTTTTGATGAAGAAACCAAACGCCATTACTTACTCATCACCGACGAACACAAAGATCAGAAGTTAAAAACCGAAAATGCCAAACGTAAGATCCCAATACACAAATCTTTGAAGGCTGATGGTTTTATTGAGTATGTGGCTGCATGTGGTGAAAAGGTATTTGAAGAATTAGATAAGTCAGTACGTGTAACAGGTTGGATGCCTAGGCTAATGGAATCCATTGGTGTACCAACCTTCAATGAACTAGGTCATAAACGCTCGTTCCACAGTTTCCGCCACACCTTCATTACTAAGTTGATGAATGATGGTGTGCCAGTAAATAACCTTCAACAGGTTGTAGGGCATGAGATCAGCTCGTTTGGTATCACTAGCAACTATACCCATAAGGCGACCAGCATTAAGAATCTGGTTGAGGTGGTGGATATGTTTAACATTAGATCAAATTAGTTCGTTACTAGAAGTAAAAAAAGGGATAGTCCCCTTAATCAATATTGGACTTAAATAACTCGAATAACTACTCAAATATTTTTAAATACAGTAAGATACGTGCACCATGTTGAAGCTCACTAACGGTGAAAGGAGTTCGAGTGAGTCAAGAAATTGAAACATATCCAGCCAGTGCTATATCGTCTTGGAGCGGCTTTGTTTATCAAGGAAAAGTTGCTCTATATCATTCGCTTAAACTTATTAACGATGGCGAAGAAGACTTTGAACTTCAGTTAGACAGTAGTGACGATTTCGCTATTTATAAAGGAACGAAGCTGCTTTCTGCTCATCAAGTTAAAGCCAAGATTAGTAAATATCGTAGTGGCTATACTAAGGCTTTGGAGCAATCCTCTTTAATAGAGTACGACAAAGTTAAGGGGACTTCGCGGTACTTTCATGTATCAGTACCGCTAGAAAATACAGATGATTACATCGGTAGTAACGGGGAAACAGTGAAATTCTACGGCTACGGAGATAACTTCCATTGTGGTCTGGGTGAAATTGAAGGACTGACCAAAGCACTAATAAAAAAAATATGCGAGAAGCGGTCTATCGCTGTCAGTGATAATCTTATTAACTTTAACTATTGTTTACTCTCAGAAAAGATAAGTACCAAGGCGGTATACAACCACAAATTAAATCAAGAGAATGGCTTATCAGAAAATCAAGCTGCATACGATGGCCGCGTCAATGCCACTGAAATTCTCTCGGATTTGTTGACTCAAAATCCCTATCAAAATCGCGATTATTATGCCGTTGACCTGAAAGCAAGGCTTCTAACCTACCTAGAAGAAAGACTAGATCAGACGTTACCTAAAATGAGTGACGCCACCTATGAAAGAGCTAGGCTCCTGTGTGATCACATACGTAAAACTCATACCAATGAATTGAAAAACTTATGTCAGATGATGAAGCCATCTGAGCGGTTTCAGGACATTCAGAAGAATGATATCAGGCGCTACACTAAGCTGATTCAGGATATCTCAGTCGAGCCTACATTCAACCACCTTCCTCATTATCTCGATAGCGAAAATAGGTTCTACGTTCCAACAGCGTTAGACATAGATGAAAGTGAAGAGTGTGAGTCAGACATGAGCTATGAAATGAAAAACAACGGGGATCTACTGAAACTACTTTTTGAGTACAACCATCTAATTGCCAGCAAAGCGGAAGCTTCCTTTACTTTTGATACAAAATTCACAAACTCGGATGACTTTGACGACAAGTTGGCCACTGAAAAGCTTGAAAGCAACATTACTAAGTCGCTATGCATTAGCGTATTAACAAAAGACGACGCGGAGGGGCGACTGAATGATAAAGCAACTCATTGATGAAGCACTTATTGCTCATGGCTTTGCGAGAACGCATGAATTGGAAACTACAAGTTTTTATATTCGTAATTCTGGATCAGCCATTAGATTTGCAGTAGTAAACATCATAGATGACCTTCCTGATCCTGCTGAGTTGAATAATCGAATCAATCACCTTGTTCCTGAAGAGTTTCTCAGAAACCCAAGCTTTAAGAAAAACTGCGACTTGATTTGCATTTATCGACTTAGCGTTCTGGCTGAGTTCAAGGATCATGAAGAAGAAATCTTCGCAATCGAGGAAGATCCGCATTTCTATAAAAAGTATGTTCTCTATTACAGCATTGCAGAAGAAACCGCCCTTACTGATTTTACCTACGACAAATTAGTAGCCGTGATTGCTGACAAAAAGGAATTCATTGATTACAAAGAAAACCCTCTTGTAGCTTCACAATACAGCTTTGCAGCGAAGACCTTTATTAAGCTTCCTTTCTTGGAACTACCTAACCATCAAGGCAACCTTGTGTCCTTAAGGTTGCAAGCTGCGGAGGCTGTTGCAGAAGCTGGTCTGGAAGATACTTATTCGACTATTAAGCAAATAACTAACAAAAACGTCGACGAAATGGTAAAGGAAATGATTAAAAATGAATTGGCAAATATCCAAGATTGAAGTCTCCAGCTTCAAAGCATTCAAACATATTTATTTGGATCTTGGCGAGTATTCCTTGCTAACTCTAGACGGTCCAAACGGTTATGGTAAAACTAGCATCTTCGATGCAATTGAACTGCTGCTCACGGGTCAGATCAATAGAATACAAAACCTATTCAAAACTTTATTAACCAAACAAAAGAGAGACTACTCGGATAATCTCTTCTGGAATAGTCGTTCAGGCGATAACGACCTCTGCATTAAAATTGAATTCATTGATGATGATCGCAAACTAGTTTTAGCTAGACATTGTCCAGTCGATATGTTCAAAAAACCATCAAATAATCGTGCTGACAAATACGAAAACTTTAAACTTTATGAGCTGCCAGAATTTGAATCATTTGATTTTACCAATAAAAATCTGCGTGATAACACCTTCCTTGATGAAGCTTTCGGTAAAAACTTCAGGGAAAACTTCGCCTTTCTTAACTATCTGGAGCAAGGTCAAAACCGACTTTTACACACTCGCGTTGACGAACGTAAGGATAAACTAGGGAATCTCTTTAACATCAGTGATATCGAGGCGGAGATTGATAGCTGCAATACTTTATACAGTAAGTTTACAAAGTACATCAAAAGTCCTGAGCGAATGGCTGAAAAGGCATCACTTGAAGAAGAAATAGGCAAATTAAGAGAAGGATTGCAGCTAATAGATGGTAGCTTCGAGTACAAAAAACTTTCGACAACTGATGTCCAACCATTATGGGATAGTGAAGTGCTGTTCCCAACTTATTCAGCAGAAAACCATGCAGCTTATCAGAAATCAGTTAGTAAGATAATTGCCCTTTTACCACTTAAGACAACGATAAAAACTAGGGTTTACAATGATACCATCGACGCTGACATTGCCCGAAACGAGGAGTCACTAAGAAGCTTGGCTCAATTCGGGAAAGATCTTGACAAACTTACTTGGCTTGAAGGAATTAAAAAGGGAATCGATGAATTAAACCAAGTTGTGAGTATTATCAAACGAGGTGCTAAAGTCATTAGTATTGACGAAGCTAGAAAATTACCACACTGGGAAGAAGGGCGCCTAAAATGGTTTGAATTACAAATTGAATCTCGAAACAAGTTACAAGAAAAAAGCAGTGCCAATGCGACAGTAGTTGTCGAATTAGAACGCTTGAAAGCGCAGTTGCTTGAAGAGCATAAAAAATCCTATCCCGACGACCCATTATGTCCTCTTTGTGGTGCAGATTGGAATGAACACGAATCAATGGTAAAAGCCATTGAAGTGAAGACGAAGAAGATTTCTGATGCACTTGGTCAAGAGGGTAGAGAGCTTGTTAAACTTATAGCTAGAATGAACGAAGAGCTAAATTCCATTGACAAACATGCACAAGATGACTTGAAAGTTCTCACATCATCATTTGAATCAAGTCTTTATGAAGCGCTGAACAAAATTAGACTACGGCTCCCAGCTATAACCAAGTTGCAAGAGAAGCTTCAAACTGAAAATATTCATTTTACAGACTCGTTCACGGAAATTGATGTTGTAATAGATGAGAGACATAAAAAACTTAAAGATTTACTAAGCAATAAAAAGCAGGTTGAATCTGATGCTCTTTCACTACCTGAGGATTGGCGAGAAACCGTTACAGGTGCATTCAAAGATCTAGAGGATTTCTATATAGTTACAATTGAAG
Organism: Pseudoalteromonas sp. P1-9; assembly: GCF_001399975.1. Lineage (GTDB taxonomy): Bacteria > Pseudomonadota > Gammaproteobacteria > Enterobacterales > Alteromonadaceae > Pseudoalteromonas. The sequence goes on along the minus strand of NZ_LKBD01000002.1, from coordinate 77,262 downwards.
AACTTAGGAACAAAGAGCGGTACATATCGCTTAAAGCGAATGAGGCTCAAAATGCGAGGCTTCAAACCTGTATTGCTGATCTTAAACTTATAGAGAAAGAAACTCTAGCTGCTCAAAAAGCACAACATAAGATCAAAAAACTCCGCGACACATTAAAGGAAACAGAAAAGAATTATACAGACCAGACAATTTCTGCAATCGAGCTCATTTTTCATATCTACAGTGGCCGACTAATTCAAAACTATCAGCGTGGTTTAGGTCTGTTTATCGAGAGCCGTGAAGGTACGCAGTTAAGGTTTCTTACAGCTGAGAAATCAGAACATGATGCAGTCATGTCAATGAGTTCAGGCCAAGTGTGTGCACTTAGTCTTGCCTTCTTTCTATCACTCAACAAGGTCTATGCCAAAGTGCCACTTATTTTGATTGATGATCCATCGCAATCATTGGATGAAATCAACGTTGCTTCGTTGACTGACTTACTTCGATGTGAACTCAAGCATTGTCAGTTAATAGTATCCTCTCACGAGGATGATATATCAGCCTATATGCGCTACCGCTTCGATAGAGCTGGGCTTAAAACAAGTTCGCTCAACATGCAGGTCTTAGCTAAAGAGATCTCGTAGAGTTGCCTAAATTGGTCACAAAAGGGTAGTTTATTTGATAGTGTTTTCTTAGATTAAAAATAGAGATCAACAATTGAAAAATGAGAAATCCATTCGTTGGATAGGATAGTTTTTGAGTTTAATCCAGAAAACTCTATTGTGGCTCTTAGATTGATACCTCTATTGTTATTTGCATTGCTTCAATTTACCAAGACTGAGAAATGGTCTTGGTAAATTGAAAAGGAGGGTGTTTAGGCTCTGTTGATTGGTAGCTTGCTGGCGACCATCTCAATTGCCTTATCCAGTTCACCATTGGCGGTGGCATCAATCACCGTTTGGATCACTATCGGTAGGCTTTCTTTGTCACCAACTTCAATAGCATGGTTTCCTTTAGACAACTCCAATGGCTTATTAGCGTAACGTACCTCCAAGTAATATTTGCCGCCTTTGGTGTAGAACCAAGGGCTCACTTTCTTTGCGATTTTAACTTTTTCCTGCTGGCCTGTTTCCTCGTTCTTCTGCCACTTTTCTTTGTAACAGGTGAAGGATTCACCGTTAACCAGTGCTGTTGCCATTTCCAATTGAACTTGGAGGCGGTTGATTAGTTTGTCACGGCGTTTGGCTTCTGGTGTGGTGCTTTTCTCTGGGCGTGCAACCGCCTTGAGTGAACTCAATATTGATTTAGTCATGGTATTTACCTTTTGGTTGTGGTTACTTTACAAAGCCGATGGGCCTTGTGATTTGCTTGTGATTTGATTCAGTAATGAGAATATCTAAGCAGTCTTGGGCGGATAGCTTAGTTGTCGAAAATTGCTGTCTGCGTTTGATAATCGCAAAATCGCCGACAGCGATGTTTTTAAGATTTGCTAGCTGCTGTAGCTGATAATCTGTTATCTGAGAGCGTCCACAGGCTGTTTTGAAGAGCCGTTTTAGCTGTTCTGATGTAAGACACTCAAAAGTTAACTTAAAGTCAAAGCGACGCATTACAGCGCGATCAAGATGTTTATCAAAGTTCGTCGCTGCAAACAGAGGGAACTCGAAACAGTCGATTTGAGTCAGTAGCTCATTTACCTGTTGTATTTCAAAGTTTTGAGAAGCCCCCGACCTATCGGCCAACAGGCTATCCACTTCATCAATAAACAGGACTGCTCCTTGCTCTGTGGCATTGGCAAAAATGCTAGCGATGTTCTTTTCTGAGCCACCCACATACTTATCAAGTACATCACTGCAACGGACGGTGATTAGCTCTTGGTTGGATATTTGGGCTAGGTGGTTGGCTAGCGCAGACTTCCCCGTGCCACTTGGCCCCGTGAATAGGGCGCGTATACCACTATGTTTTTTCATGGCGCGTTCAATATCCGCCAAGGCTTTACTGCCACCTTTGATGTTAAGGTTATCGAGCGAGAAATCCATTTGCGGTTTGTAGCTGGCGGTATTTGTTTTAAAGCCACAGGCTTGGTGGACTTCAGTAATAAGGCTATCCACCAAAGCCTCAGCCTGTTTACCTTGGTGGCCTATGGTATGACATATGAAGGCGGCATTGGCGATATTGGCAGGGGTAACATTGTCCTTGGTGGCAAGCTGCGCCTTAAATGGTTTACTCAGCCTCAGGCCTTTGGTGGTTTTGGCGATAATGCCTTCCATTACACGGTTGTCTGGCACGAAAATGTGCTTAACGAAATTGAACCGCCTTAGGACGCTGGCTGGAATGTCTTCTACCGAATTAACCACCCAAATACACGGTACGGTGTTGGCTTCTAGTGTGGCATGTAGGTTATCTTTGCCACCTGAGGCGCGGTGGTTAAACACCTGTTGGACTAAAATATCCTCGGCCTCGTCCAACATAAGCAAAGACTTCTCGTCATGGCTAACTATTCGCTGTACCAAATTGTGGTGTTGAAGCCTAAGGTTAGAGCTAAGCTTCTCTTGGTCATAATCCACCTCCCGCTGGTGGACATCAGCGCCAAAGGCTTTAATGGCGATAAGTGAAGCGCCTAATGTATCAGCCAAAAAGCGACTTAACTGAGTTTTGCCCGTGCCAGGCTCGCCCCACAAAAGCACGTTACAGCCTTGGATGGAGTGATTTAATGCCACATCAAGGAAGGCAATTAAGTCCTCCAATTCAAGGTGTTTAAAGTCATTCAAGCCTAAGGTTGGTGGTGGCTGTATTTGTACCAATGGTTCAATTAGCTCGGTATAACTTGTAACCTTTTCACCCACTAACTTTTCCACCAAGGCATGAGGGATACCCGACTGGTCTAGCTGAAGGTATTGTGAACCCTGCACAAGGCCAGTTTCCACCAAGGCGAGGTTGATGTTAATTAGCGCCTCTTCAGTGATACCAACCATATGAGAAAACATCGAGTTGATATGAATGTCCGAAGGCAGACAGCAGTGTATCCACTCATAAAGGCCACCGTTTACCTTAAGCACCACCATCAGTTTAATCACTTTCCAGCTATTGGCTGGTAGCTGTAAACCATGTTCAAACACACGGCAGTTATGGCCTAGGTCGCAGCCTTTGGTAACAGATAACCTTTGGTGTAGGTGGTGGATTAGGTTGTCGAAGTCTTCATTTTGTCCTGTGAACTTAAAGGATGTGCCACAGATACTTTTAATGGTGGCGCTTTTGACCGCCATTAAGTCAGTGGAATCGATAAAGCCTGAGGTCATCGCCCGATATGTATAGCCTGTGGCGTAGGACTGATACATATTTGCGGGCAGTAGTTTGTTGTATGTTCGAGTCATACTGCCTCCATGAGCTGAAGGCAATATTGCTGTAAGTGTATGATTAGCATAGTTGATACCCTGTTTCTTTTAATCCAAGGTATCAGGTAGGCTTAAGCGGTTTTAGGGTGAGCCTTGGCCGTGTGTAGGCGATTAAATCTATTCATCAAAATCAATCCCATGGACAGGATCGGAGCAGTTCGAGATTTCCTTTTGCAACTGGGACACTAGTTTGTTTAGTCGCTTTATTTCTCTTTGTAGTTGAGTAATATTATCTTCCGTCACTTCGTCATCATACGCGATTAGGTTAATGCGTTCGGGCAGTTGGTCTATGTCACCGCTATTTAACAGTGGCTCAATAATTGGTTTAAACGAATCGAGTAAGAAATCGATAGAAGCCTTACGAGAGCCAAGGCTAGCAGCAACTTTGACCTTATCAATTAGTGTGGCATTGTGCTGACCAATCTCAATCTTAGTAGACTTTCCAGCAGTACAATTGTGAATAGCCTTGGTCCAACTCGTCCAGTGTTTACTGTAAGGTCTCACTTCCCTCAGTTCATTTAACTTTTCAATTTGCTGTTTTCGTTCTTGCGTACCATCAGCTGTAGCAAGAAGTACTTCTATCATTGGTGCTATTTCGTCTCTCGCTTTTTTTGGAAGCAACTGGGTCAAACGTTCATGATGTGCTATCCACTCGCGTTCACTTTTTGCCAAGTTTGTTTTCGCCATCCACAGAGTCCTATCAATCAAATAAAGTTCTTTCCAGATTTTTATTTTAGCTCCTTTCCAGATTTTTTCTAAAAATCTTTCCAGAATTTTTAAATAGGTTCTAATTAGGTGCAGAACCTTCTTGGTGCAGATTGTGATTTTCTGAAAAATGGTAACGTTGGTTTGTTGCCTCGTCTTCAAATGGGTGCTTTTCCAAAACTGTAAACGCTAATTTGTGTACAGCTGAGAAAATTAAAAACTTTTGCTGTTCACAATAGTCGCGCTGCATACGAATGCAGCGTAATTGGCGTTAATCTATCGTTTAGAGGCCCCCGCGTGGGGATGCATTATGAAAAAAGCAAAGAAAGGTTCTAATAGCACTGTGAAACCTAACCATCTATCCAATTACAATAAGTATAGGTACCTGTTTATACCCATAGCCAAACTACCAAATAACCAATACGACCTATTGGCTCCAATGGCCAAACGGTATACAAACTTCTATGGTGCTGATGGCCACTTTAGAAATATTAGGAATAGTAAGCTACTGAGTTTTGTGCGAGATGAAGAATTTGCTAATTTTAGTCATGATGCGCTTGCACGAGTTCTACAAAATCCTGAGCAGCACACAGAGCCAAGTATCGATGACTTTGCCATGACTCTTGAACTGAGTAAGCGAACATGGAAACGAATGCAACGTAATGTTGAGTTGTTAAAGTCTAAGGTTGAAGTCGAAGTATCTAGCCACTCTGGTGGTGAGCTTGAGCACTTGTACAAGCGACAGCGTATCTTCAAATTTAAAAATGGTGGGGACATACGGTTTCATTTTGATCCTGTTTACAAGGAGAGTGAAGAAGATAGTGATACCAGCCAAAACGAAGTCAGGCGGTCTTCAAGAATTTCAACACGCCTATCCCAGCTAGGGCTCAGAAGCTTTCGTATATTCTTAGGTTGGCTTAAAGCGCAATCGAGTGGTGAGTATGATAAGGCTGTTAGGTTTAATCGTAAGCGGGGAGCGAGAGGGACAACGAGTGGTGCATACGTTACAAGGTTGGACTTTGAACTTAAGTTATACGGTGTACCAGTTCCATTTTTGTTAACTAGAGATCCTCATCACATGTCTAGTACCTATTCTATTTGGCCTGAAGATGTATCTCACGCTCTGACAGAAACAGTTTACCATGGCGACATTGCGGGCTCTTCGCACTACGCAGTGTATGACCCACTACTGAAGCTGATTGGCGATCGTACTATCACGCTAAAGTATGCGAAGCGATTAGGTCCGATCTCTAAAATTGAGCGCAGGCTACTATCTAGCAAAGACGGTAAAGGTGGCACATTAGTTTCAGCTTTAATACCCAACTCGAACGCTAGACTGGGTGATAAAGGGAAGGGCGTACAAACGAACCTTGGTCGATTAGAGTGCTTTTCTCCGAGGCTATATCAGCACTTGCCTGATGAGTTAGCAGTAAAAGTGGCAAGGTACAAACTAGATGGTGTATGGGAGCATCTAGGAACCAGAGAAAGGAGGCAGTTGGACAAGGCTTTAACACTAGACAGTAATAAAATTGCTGTGGACAGTGACGCAATCGAGCGGTGCTTCTTTAAAGTGATTGATAAACTGTATTGGACTATCCGAGATCCATCTTCGGTTGAACTGTAGGTGCCTTTAGGGAGCAGGTTTGAAAAAGAAGATATTGTGTCAATTAGTTGTACACAATTAGCTTGCTCTCTTGGTCTGAAGCCATTTTATCGAAGCTGTTTTATTGCGCCAGTTGAGAAACCGAGCAAGAACTTCTTTGTTTTGCGTTAATTGTGGTACTAGCTGCTCCCATAAGTCGATATGTCGTTGCTGGTTATGTTTCTCTCTCTCAATGCGGCTAATGTACTCTCTTTTTATGTTGGTGATGTTATTAATCAAGGATTCTGGCGTTTGTCTGCATTTTTCTTTCAAGTAAAGATAAAAGTCTTCGATAAAGTCAAAATCAAAGGCGTTATACCTGCCATCCAAGAGTATTGCTACTGACTGTTTGATGTTGGGGTCAATAATTATTTGATAAGTGGTAAATGAAATTGTTTTTTTATTCAGGCGCTTCTTAGTTCCTTCTGAGCTCTTGCGTTTATATGCCTTCGCATTTCGCCATAGTTTGAACTTCCGCCAGTTTACGGTCATGTCTTTTGCTAAGAAATAACACTTAGTCCATTTCTTAAAATATTTATCATCACCTACTAGCCCTTCCTTTGTGTCTTTCAGTACTTTTTGAGCCGTTCTAATGAAATTTTCGGCAATCTTAAGTTCATCTAAACATTTGTGTTTATGTTTTTTTAGGTAAGCACAGAACTCCCTCATCAGCTCTGGTGATAGGATATTTCTGCGTTTATCACGCCACCTGAGCTGGTATTCGGTTTGATTGCGTTCGAATAAGCAAAGCTCATCGGTATCAAAACAGGTAAATCCATGAGATTTGATCTCTCTCCAAGTACCCATATCAGCTATATCCTTGTATTTTTAAATAAAAACAGAAAATTGCCATTTATCCTATTGATTTATATTGTTAAATATTTTTTGTTTCTCCTTTTTAATTGTAAATATAGCACCCTGCCATAGAGAAACATAGTACAAGTTGCTCTATACGCTGTTGGGAGCATGATTGACGGTAAGTACACTGAAAATAACTGCGTTAAAGCTTTGGTAAAGTATCAACCATCTTAAATAAGTCTTAAAAAGAGGAAGATAAATGAATGAGCTAGTTATTCGAATTGAATCTGTAAATCCAGTTTGTACTGAGCAATCAACGATACAATATAGAGAGCGATGGCATAAACTTTTCAGTAAACGCGAGAAGTCAATCATCACAGACTCAAGAGACATTATGAGTTTTCTTAGCTGGGCTGTGATGAAACTACCTAAACTAAGTAGATCATCACGGTTTAACGTTAACAGACTCTTCTATAGTGGAGTTTTGGACAGCTCTTCAGAATATTTCAGAGTAATTAAAAGCATTGAAGTAATTCCACATGATTTAGTTTATAGCGGTGGCGATAGGGGCTCTATAGTGGCTTTCGAATATCAAACTGATTTTAATGAAGAAGGTCAGCTCTTTTATTCCAACCTCAACTGCTTATTGATTTCATTATTTTCTGCTTTTGATGATGGGGTGACAACCAGTGAATATTACTCAAGTGGCTTTAATTTTGAAGTTGAGATCCGAAATGGAGACTGTCTGTATTCAGAAGTCTCATTCGAAAACTAAGGTCCAAAATCGAGGTATACGTATTACTTCAAATAACCATATCAAAATATCTGACTTAGATTTTAGGAGAGAATAATGAGTCTAATTGTTGTTCCTACTCGTCGTAGGAAGTTAAATAACAGAGAGTGGTTTGTCGTTTTTAGGGGGTTTCAACCTGGCATCTATTGTTCTTACTTGGAAGCACAAAAAAGTATCGAAGGCTACAGATGCCCAAAAATCAATAAGTATAAATCATATAAAATTGCAAAAGACGCTTTCAACAAGTACTGTGAAATTAGGGATGTTAAGGGAGAAAAATCTTCCGATTATGAGTGGTCATATAATGTCCCATACAGGCGTAAAGATTAGCTGCAATTTACTTCCTGATTTCCAGCTAACGCTTTGTAAACCGTTGCCCTAGCACACCCTAGGGCTTTTGCTATCTGCATCTTGTTCAAGCCTTCAGAGTACATCAGCCTGATTCGCTCATGTAGTTCCTTGTTAATACCTTTGCCTTTGTACTTACCGTTCGCTTTAGCAATAGCTATGCCTTCACGCTGGCGCTCAAGTATCATAGACCGCTCGAATTGGTAGATTGCGCCCAATAGTGTCAGCATCAATTCTTGAGTTGGGTTATTGATGCCTGCAAAATCAAGGTGTTCCTTGTAGAACTTCAAACTAATACCTTGCTCGGTGAATAGGCGAACTAACCGAAGAAGGTCTTCGGTATTACGTGCCATACGGCTTATGTCATGGCAGTGGATTACGTCACCTTCACGAGCATATTCGATCAACTGCTTGAGGGCTGGCCTGTTAGTATCTTTACCGCTGCACTTGTCAACGAAGGTCTTATCAAGCTTGATGTCGATTAATTGGCGAGCTGTATTTTGCTCAACTGAGCTAACGCGAATGTATCCGATTTGTTTAGTCATAGTAGAAGTGCCTGTTTTAAGTCTATGACGTTGATGGTATCTGGCTACTATAGATTCCAACAGGGCTTAAAATAGACGGTCTTAGGCGAGAAACTGAACGTCTATTTTGAGTGTACTTAAAATGAACACTGATGATCTAACCAGCAATACTTTACTACCCATTTTTGAACCTGAAAGTACGAATTTACTTAAAACGATCCGAATCTTTTTTCATGCGACATAGGAATATCAGGTGATTTTAGGTTCATCTCAGAAGCACTAATATCATTGTTTATAAGAACTGGAAAGACAGCCTAACTGTGAAAATAACATCACTTTTTTGCTCCTCACAACCGTGTCCTACACTTTAAAAATAAGCAACCAATGGAAGCTGATGTGAGTGATGCAATAATTATGGCGAATTTTGCAGTTGTTACGTAGGTTGCTTGCAATGCTAAATCGGTTATAAACAATGCCATAGTAAAACCTATCCCTGCTAGTAAACTCCCACCAAATATCATGTGCCAATTTAAGCTTTCAGGTAAGGTTGCAATGCGTGTTTTAACAGCAAACCAACTAAATAAAATTATGCCAAGAGGTTTACCAATTACGAAGCTTATGAATATAGTGATTGCTAGAAAATCAAAAATATTAGCTTCTTTTATGATAATTCCTGCATTTGATAATGCAAAAAGCGGCATAATTGCAAAACCAACCCATGGGTGCAGAATATTCTCTAGTCGTTCAACAGGGGAAAGAGCTTCTCTTGCTGCTGATTCCGCGGTTTTCAAGGCTTGTTTGTAAGGTATGTTAGTGTCGTTAAGTTGTGATAAAGGATATGATGTTATACATGCTACAATGTTATACAGCCTTTCATTGTCCACCCATTTCACGGTTGGAGTCATAAGTCCTAGGATTACACCTGTTATAGTTGGGTGAAAACCTGACGAATCGATAGCTAACCAAATTAAACCACCAACCATTGAGTAGAATATAAAGCTTCTAATGCCAACAAATCCCATTGTTTTTACCGTGACTAAGCCAATCGTAGCAAAGCCTATATACATCCAATCAATTGTGCTGCTATAGCTAATAGCTACAACTAAAATAGCACCAATGTCATCGACGACAGCAAGGGACAACATAAAAACCCTTAATGCTTTTGGAATACTTTTACCAAGTAATGCTAAACACCCTAAAACAAACGCTGTATCGGTCGACATGACCACCCCCCAACCATTAAAGGTAGGGACATCAAATTGTAACAATACAAAAATAAATACAGGTACGATCATACCGCCTATGGCGGCAGAAATTGAGAGCATAGCTAATTTGGGACTTCTTAGTTCACCTAAAATAAGTTCTCTTTTTAGCTCTAAAGCGACTAAAAAGAAAAAAATGGTCATGGCACCATCGTTTATCCATTGATGTATAGAACGGTTAAGCTGAATATCACCAAAGCTGACTCCAACAGGAGTTGCCCAAAATTGAAAATAGACACCGCTTAAACTAGAGTTCGCGAATAGTAATGCGATGAGTGTCGCAAGTAGTAAGATGCCGCCTGACGCTGTTTCAATTTGTATAAATCGAGTAATTGGCTTTACAAACCAATCTATATGCTTTTTTGGTAGTTCATTGTATTGAGTTTGCTCAATCTGATTTAGCGCGCCTTTAGTCCTTCGCATTTTGCAGCGTATTTATTGAGTTACTTAGTCTTGTTTTACCCAGAAACTTAAAAAGTTCATTTTTTGATGAAAGGATAAGTGTTGTATCCTCTGTCATGATGGATGAATACGTTGTCATGGTGTGTGTAAATTCATAGAATGCCACTGCTTCAGGTGTTTGATTGTAGGCTTTAGCATAGATTTGGGCAGCTAAAGCATCGGCTTGTCCTCTAATCTCTTCCACTTGCTGATAAGCTTCTGACTGAATTTTATTTAGATCTCTGACTCTGTCTCCACGAATTCTGGCAGCTTCGCCATTACCTTCTGATAAGAAGCGTTCAGCTATTTGCCTTCTTTCACTTATCATGCGTTCATAGATTTTTGGCCGAACACTTGCATTATAGTTAATTCTTTTGAACCGGATATCTAATAGTTCAATACCAAATACGGCAACCTTCTGAGACGCAGAAGAAAAGATTTCTTGCTCAACAAATTTTCGACCTTTTTTGATTGGCACTAAAGTGCCTATTTTTAGCTCTTCCTCAAAGGTACTTAATAATCCTTCTCTTAATGCTAAGCGGTTTCTGTTAGTTCTGATAATTTCGATAAGTTCATGCTTGGCAACTGCATTGCGGGTTTCACTGCCCAGAATATCATCTAACCTTGATTGGGCACTGTGCTCATCTTTTAATCTCAGAAAGTATTGTAAGGGGTCGACAATTCTCCATCTTGCAAATAAGTCGACTGATATGTAGAGCTTATCTTTTGTGGGCATGTCAGAAGGTCTGCCATTCCACTCTAAAACTCGCTTATCCATTACATTGATCTGTTGGACAAACGGAATTTTTATTTTGAGGCCTGCATGGGTTATTGGTTCACCAATCGGTTTACCAAACTGAGTGATAATAACTTGTTCAACTTCACTGACCGTGTATAAGCTATTACTGGCAAAGATAGATACAACCACTGCGATAAAAACCGTTGAAAATGTGAGAAGATTCTTCACTGTGGCTCTCCTAGTTTTGACTTTCCAAAATGGAATAATGGCAAAATGCTGTTTTCAGTGTCTTCGATTATCACCTTTGAACGGATATTAGGGAGCACTTGCTCCATGGTTTCTAGGTGTATCCTTTTTACTGTAACTTCTGGTGCCTTTAAATATTCAATGTAGAGCGCATTAAAGCGAGCGGCATCTCCTTTAGCTTCATTGATGCGTTTTAATCTATAACCATCCGCTTCTCTTATTCTTTGGTCTTTTTCCCCCAAAGCGAGCGGTATTACTTTGTTATAATCTCGGCGAGCTTCATTAATTAGTTTTTCTTTCTCTTGCTGAGCTTGATTTACTTCATTGAATGAGGCTTGTACAGGTTCAGGCGGGTTGATGTTTTTCAGTTGAACTTGGTCTATTCTAATACCCATTGCATACTTTGTTGATAGAGCCTGCATTTTACTTAATGCTTCTGATTCAATTTCTTGTCTACCGATTGTTATCACTTCATCAACTGTTCTATCGCCGACCACTTCACGCATCACAGATTCAGAGACATACCTTAATGTTTCTGAGGGCTCTCTTACTTCAAAAAGAAACTTTGTAGGTTCATCTATTCGGTATTGAACCACCCATTCAACAAGCGCAGCGTTTAAGTCACCTGTAACCATTTGAGTTTCTTTTAAGTCTAAAGATTGTCGTGACAATTGGCCGCGAGCATCTTCTTTAAAAGTCGAAAATCCGAACTCTTGTTTAAGTTGTCGCTTTACTGCGACGATTGTTGACTTATCAATGTTTAAAGGCAGCTTAAAGTGTAGCCCCGGTTGCTCTGTGTGTGAGAATTTTCCAAATCGCTGAATTACAGCAACAGAATCACTAGGAACTGTATAAATTGAGCTCCATATAATTAATATGATGCTCACCATAATTACTATGATTAAAAAATTAAATGGACTTCGACCAGGTAGATATTTCTTGTATTGAGAATATGCGTTAAATATATCTTTTGGATTTGGAGGTGAGTTATTTCCACCTCCCCATGGATTTCCTGTATTTGATAACTGCTTCATTAGTGAATTTCTCCAAAGTTAAAATGGTTCCGCTGTGTTAGATGAATTGCTTTTGAACATAAGGTGAGGTCATTGCTGACAGTAATCCCACGTAATCAATGTTAAATTCAATTTCTTGCCCTATTTTTAAAGGTACACCTGTACTTTCTAAGACAAGATGATCACTGCAACTAGATACAATAGATAACCCCACAGGAGGGATTAAGCCTTCGGGGTCGACATCTTGCCTTCCTAAAGCAATTAAAACTTGATTTATATCGCCTTTATTTGTTATTTCCTGTTGTTCACCAAAAGCATTGTGATGGCGTTTACCCCAAGGCATGGATGGTTTCCGGTTGGATTCGATGACTTCAGCTATTAACTTAACCGTATTAGTATGTGCGCCTTTGATGTGACGTTTTTCAAGCGCCTCTATGCCAAAATAAATTGCCTCACCTAGTCGTAATTGATTAAAGTTATTTATGTTTTGTGAGCTAAATGCCCACAATAAATTAGCTGAGTTGCCAGCAGAAATAACTTCAAGTTTTAGCTGAAAATGTGTCTCTATCTCTGTCACTAACTTGGCCAAAAGCGACATATTGTGAGAGTCGGGTGCAATGCCATAGCGGCACGTTAAGTTAGCCCCAATACCTTTCAAGCCAATATTAGACAATAAACGTGCCTCTTTGATTACATGCAATAGGTCATAAGGCATTACGCCTTCTCTTAAGTCACCAAGCTCTACCATGATTATTACTTCATGGAATACCCCTAATTTTTTTGCAGTTGAGGAAAGTGCCCTTATTACCGAAAGTTCAGTATTGAGGCTTATATTACAGTTCATAACTACCCGTTCAACTTGACTCAACATAGGGGTTCTAATCAACATTATGGGGACATTTATGCCAGCACTTCGCATCCTTTCGATATTTTCAATACGTGAGTCGGCTAATTGAGTTGCTCCTGCATCAATGAGTATGCGCGCAATAACTGGGTGACCCATAAAGACCTTGGTTACAGGGACAATGTCAATAGACAATGGTTTTAGTATCTGCATTAGCAGAGCAGAATTCTCTGCTATTTTGCTACAGTTAATTTGCAATCGAGGATTACTCATTGCAGTGAAGACACTTTGATTTTGAGATGCGGAAATGCGATGAGAATCATATGGACCAAAAACATACTTGAGCGACTTAAAGCATCGGTAACGGGTACTGAAAAATCTTTAGAATACCGATAAATGTATTCTTCTACCTCAGTTTCATCCATATCTTCATGGTTTATACATATACCAATAACCTTTATTTGGGCAAATCGTTCAATAAGATCTATTTCATAAGAAAGTTTTGGCATTGGCATATTATCAAAATCTACACGATCCTTTCTATGTGGTGCATGTTGCAGTACCACAGCATGAGGTGCACTTCCTCTTAAAATCATCGCACTTGTTGAAAATGCAGGGTGACTCAAAGCCCCTTGGCCTTCAATAATGATGATATCGGGCTTTTCGACATAATAAGCTCGGTGAATGACTGCTTCGAGCTCGCCTGGGCAAAATTGTGATGGTATAGAGTCCATCACTAAGCCATAAGGTGCTCCTTGGATTACCCCCGTTTGGCCTGTTGCAATCAAAACGGTCTTCAATCCATACTCTGTAAGTGCATTGCTTAGTTTGATTGCCGTAGTGCGTTTCCCTATAGCGCAATCTGTGCCCATAACAACAACGCGAGGACATGAAACCTCGCGAATGATGTCTTGGTAAATTTGTAAATTATTTTTATTTATTGGCCTTCGGATGTCATATATTGACACGCCATATTCGTTGCAAGCTGCGATAAACTCTGGGTCATCATTTAGATATTGATGTAAACCATTAATAATATTCATTCCTAGTGACATTGCTTCTAACATCACTTGACGGGCTAGTTTTGGCAATAACCCATCGGAATGGGCTAAACCGTATATGAAAAAGTTTGGATATTCATCTGCCATTGCAACTGCTTCGTCAAGGCTTGAGTAAATAGGGATCCCATTTCTTTTATCATCTAAAACATACCCTGAGTCTAAGCCAGCCATTTTGCTATCGATGACTGAGAGTATTTTGAAATTAGATGAGTGACGAATTAGCCCATTGGCTGTTTTACCATCATTTTTAGTAAAATTAGCTTCACAAAAAACAATTGCGGTAGGCACAACATCGAGATCTAAGAAAGAATTAGGTTGAATGCTTTTACTTTGATTTGGTTCATTACTATAACCAAGAAAGCGTTGCGAAGAAGCCTCTTCCGTTTTGAGTAACTTTTTAATCATGATAACACCTCTAGTAAGTACATACTTAGGGGGCAATTTGTGCATGCCGAGGTGCTAGTTCGGGAGAGGTACAAGCGGTCCCCACTAAGTTAGTTGGGGGATATCTAAGGTAGTCTATTTTTTGAACAGAAGATAGCTAAAAATCAAATTTAATTACAAATAATTTTATTTAAAATTTAATCTTATGAATTAAAAGTAATAATTCGAATTATTTGTTTGAGTGGGTTAGTGCACAGTGAACCGATTGTACACATTTAGACATGCTCTAAATATACACTATCTGTGTTGCTAAGGTTTGAACGGCACAAAATGTGTCGTTTTAGCCTGTATTTGTTAGTTGATTGAGATCATAGGTATTAGGTTTTATGGTTCAGGTTTAAAGTATATATAACGGTTAGTGTTTCAAGTGTTAAACAAAATCTATGCACCATATCTGTTTGAAGACTATCTTCCATATAGGACTCAGTAGCTTTTGGAGCTACTTGCTCTTTCAATTAGCTCTTAAAAATCCCATATTTCAGAATCGTCACAGACTCAAATCGTACACGGCTACACTAATTTTCAATTTTCATATTTCGAGACTTAAACAAAATCAGATAGTTACAATTCCACACAGTTGTCTTACCGGCTAGCTCAGAAATTTTAGTAACCGCTTGATCTTTCAAGCGGTTTGCTAAAATTCCAAACATCTTCATATAAATCCGTGTACCAAAGGTACATGGTTTGGTACACACCAAAAAATTCCCAACCATCTGAAACCACATTGTTTTTAGTCTATCCAGATTGTCATTGGACGATTCAGTTAACTTATGGCTGACTCAACAAATTAATGGAAAAGCCCGAGCGTTTTAGCTTGGGCTTTTTTGTAAGTGGAGTTATTTGAATCAATCACTAACGCTTAATAATTTCAGCGCGGTGTGGTGCGAGTTTTGCAAGTACTTGATTTTGGAGCGGGTAACTTACATTGTTGTCTTCCATTGCTTTTATCAGTAGCTCGACAATGCGGTTAAAGTCGGCTTCATTGATATTCATACCAGTGTGAATGTCGACCATGTTATCGCCTTTATATTCGCAAGGGCCGCCTGTGGCATCGCATAAATGCGTAATGAATCCAGCGCGGAAGTGACTTACGCTGGCTTTGGCAAAGTAATGAAATACTTGCTCGTCACTGGCGATGTGTTTAATAAAACTATCAACAATGTTTTCTAATCCTTGCTCACCCTTTAATTGAGCATAGAGCGTTTGATTGGCGTTATGGGAAGCGCACGCTGTTAGCAAAACAGCAGTAAGGAAAAGAGTTAAGAACTTAGTCATTAATAATACCCCGTGAGAGAAAGATACCAGCCACGTTGCTTTTCGATACCTGCAATTGTGCCCAAATTGATGTAAGCAGCGGTAACGCTGACATGTTTGTTTGGAAACCATGCGATAAACACATCATGCCAATCGTCTTCTTTTAACCCCAAATTATTTGGTTTTTGCCGATATTCAGTACCAATGGCAAGATGTTTATTGAGTAAGATAGCAACGGATGCCTCTAATTGAAGTCGATGGTCTTGTTGTGATCCACCAAAGCCAAGCAATCCCATTTCATTGGCGGTGGTGTGTCTGATTGTTGCATTCCACAATAGGTTGTAGCCAGCTACAGCACCTAGATGCAGTTTACTGGCAGCAAGGTAAAAATCGGTACCTGAATCATCTTTTGCACCAAGGGCGAAGGCAATGTCAGCTGTGTCGAGTTGTTTGTGTTGTATACCAAACGAAATCTGTGGGTAGCGACTGTAAACAAGGTCGCCGTAGAGTTTTATTTTAGCGCCATAAATCGATTGCTCAAGTGTTGTTGAAAGCGGTAGAACATCAAAGCGCTGCGCCGCATACGAAAGTTCTACGCGGTCATACAAGTTACCTTGTACGCCACAAGTACTCAATTCAAAATCATCGACATTTGCCTGTGTGCAATATCCTGAAATCGACATTTCATCTTCGCTTGCGTAGCCTGCGAGTTGCGCCCATGGTACTAGGCCGCCACCTGCAGAGCCTTCAATTTGAGATACACCGGGCGTTGCAAGCAATTTACCGTTGGCATAACAGTGAGTGGTAATAAGTATAAAAACAATGCTAATGATTTTTGACATAGTGTGCGTACCATTCGTTGAGCTGCTGCGCTTTTTGCGGTTTAGCCAAGTAGTAACCTTGAATATAATCGCAGTTAAATTGGTTTAATAAATCCAGACTTTCTTTGTTTTCTACACCTTCTGCAACAACGCGCAACCCTAGTTTATGACCTAGGTTAATGGTTGACTCCACAATGTCTTGATCTTGTGAAGATTCATTTAATTTAAGAATAAAGCACTTATCTATTTTTAGTTCATCAACGGGTAAGTTTTTTAGCTTAGCAAGAGATGATTGCCCAATGCCGTAGTCATCGACTGATATTTCAAAACCGAGTGATTTTAAATGGGTTAACTTAGCAATCACTAATGCTTCATTGTCGGCAATATCACGTTCGGTGAGCTCTAAAATAATACTCGAAGCGTCAACTGAGTAATGTGCAATTGTTTCTAATAAAAAATGTACAAATTGCTCATGTTGAATATCTTGCGCAGAAAGGTTAACTGACACGTTGAAGTGAAGTCCTAGTTGGTTCCAGGCGTGTATTTGCTTTGCCGCTTGGCGAATAACCCATTGCGTCAATGTCACAATAAGGCCCGATTGCTCGGCAAGGGCAATAAACAATTCGGGGTTTACAAATTCATTGTTTTTATTGATCCAGCGAATAAGCGCTTCGGCTTTATCTACTTGTTTGGTCTTTAAATTAAGCTTAGGTTGATAGGTTAAAAATAAATTTCCGCTATCTTGCTCTAGCGCAAGCTTTAACTCTTCAATTAAATTCAACTTATATAGGTAAGCTTCGTCGTCACCACTTTGATAAAATTGTAAGGTGTTGTTACTTTTTACTGCGTTTGCAGCCGCCATTGAGGCGCGGCGAATTAACTTTTCACCATCATTACCGTGCTCAATTGAGTTGGCGATGCCGTAATAAATTTGCAGTGATAAATCGATGCCCTCAAGATAAAAAGGACGTTCTAACTCGTTACGTAGTTGAGAAATAAACCCATTGATTTGCTGCTCTTCTGAAATGGTAATGGCAACAATAAACTCATCAGCGTTAGGGCGTGACAGCAAGCAGTGCTTGGGTGTTTGGCGTTGTTTATGAAAATTATCTAGCCTAGTGGCAATCTCTTTTAAAATTGTGTCACCATTAGTAATGCCAATCGTATCGTTAAGTGCCTTAAAACCTTTAATATTTAGGTTTATTAATGCGATGTGTATTTTCAACTGAAGCAATACGTTAACGTCGTTTATTATTTTGTAGCGGTTGTATAAGCCGGTGAGTAAATCTCGCTCAGCCTGGTAGGTAATTTTTTCTTCCCGCTGCTTAATGGCACTGCTCATCAAGGTAAAACCGCCATACAGCTTTTCAAGTTCTCTTGGAAAGTGATTCTCGAGCTTAGGTACTAAAAAGTTACCATCACTGATGTTTTGTGTGACATCCATCAATTTATTAAGCGGCTGTGTAATGCGCTTCGATAAGATGCGCGACAGGCTAATGGCAATAAACAATACAAATAAAATAGCGAGTATGGTGGCGACAATAAGTCGTTTGATATCGCTATGCAGGGTATCAAGTGAGGCTGATAACACGGCGGAAATATTGTTAGTCGCAGTAATCTCAATTGGTTGATGATAAAAAGACGCTGATGATAACAATAGGCGAATACCTGTTAAGTTTTCGCCAAGTACATTTTCATTTGCGAGCACGTCTTTTGATAAGCTTGATTGAACAATGTGTTGATTGGCTAGGAACGTGATATCTAACGATAACAGTTCACGTAATTGCGATAAGGTATTCTGATCAATACGAAAACCAATTATCGCATAAGCAATAGTGCGCGGTGCTTTGACCGGAGCGAGTATAATTTGATAAATACTGTCGTTAATGACTAACATTTGTGCATTAACGGCTTTCAGTGGAAGTGCATTAAGGTGATTACGAAGTTGCTCTGAAGAGTATGAGTTATTGTTACTCGCAATAAATTCACCATTAAGGTCAATTAACACCATAAGATCAGCTTTGATACGCTGGCCATGGTTAAGTAGCGCACTTTGCAGTGTTTTGGTGTCTTGTGTGGCGACTGCCTGCTTAAAGCCAAAATCAGCGGTAAGTACGTTGGCGGATGTAACGAGCACTTGCTCTTGTTGTTTAAGATTTTGCTTAAGTACATTCTGGGCAAAATACATTTGTTGTTGTAATTGTTGCTCAACATAGCTTGCAGTGGTTAACCAATAATTAATCGTTAACAACAGAGTTGTCATTATAATCAGGTTGGCAGCAAGCCATGTAATTTGCGCACGTAGGCTAAGTTTAGTTAGTTGTTTTAAAAACATCTTCAAAACTGCCCGTAGCCTTTTCAGGTGAAACTGTTAACGCTAATTCTACAACGCCTTTTGCTTGTTTAAGTTTAGCAAGATCAATTGCTTGTTTATGGCTTACGCCCTTTGCATTTCTCGGGTGCCAAAGCCACGCTCTTTTTATTTCAGATGGTGCTAAAGCGATAGTTGTTTCACCTTTTTCGTTCGACATATACACGTGATTATTATTGTGTACATATATGTAACCCACCATTGAATCATGAATATTACATCCCAGGACCACAACACCAGTATTTTCAAATATGATGGGTGACTTTGGTTGACCTGCATACAGCTTTAATTCAAACGGCTTTGCTTTAGAAAAAGAATAAACATGATGGCGAATATCATCGCTATTAGGAAAGCTAACATAGCTATTAATGGGGGCGGCAAGTACATGCGGCTCGAAAGCTTTGTTTATTTGATCCATCACTAATGTCTCTTTCGCTGTTTTTTGCTTAGCAGTATCAGAAGCGGCGATTTCGATAATGGCATGCTCTAGTGCCTGTTTGTTTTGATCTGTTACGAGCACCGAAATAGCAGCATGCGCTTGAATTGAAGCAAATAGAGCACAGACAAAAAATTTAAGTTTTAGAAGGGGAGGCAAGTGAATAATCTCTTAAAAGGTCACGTATTAATAATACTAGCTAGCTTGAGGAATGTCGTCCAATTTATGGGTTAAAAACTAATAATTTTAGACTGTTAGTTATATTTGATATTTAAATCAGAATAATTAAACACTGGTTTTCAGCTATTGTGTGTTAACAACAGTTTATTAAATTAGACACTATAGTAGATATAGAATTTATTCACGATAATTCACAAGTGCTACCATAAGGGGATTACGTAAACAGTAACTTTAACTTGCCTTTTACATCGTCAATTGAAATAGGCTTCGAAATATACTCATTCATGCTCGCAGCGAAGCACTTCTCTTTATCACCTTCCATCGCGTTGGCGGTCATCGCAATGATGGTTGTGTGTTGGTGTTGCTCACCACATTGGTTTTTTCGTATGGCATTTGTTGCTTGGTAGCCATCCATTTCTGGCATTTGAATATCCATAAAAATGACATCATACGGTTGCGATCTATCTTTTAGCTTATTTACTGCATCAAGGCCGTTTTCAGCGGTGTCACAGGTTAATTTAAGCTTTCCTAGTATACCTTTGGCAACCATTTGGTTTATCGGGTTATCTTCAACTAACAATACATCAAGCTGCGGTAAATCGTCATTATTAGGTAAAGCTGGTGGGTTGTTAAGCTCATTAATATAGTGGCGTGTTAGCAGTGGTTTAGCGTGTTTTAACGGTTCGCCGTTATCAACAATAATCTGCAAGGCCGCGCGCAGATCCGCACTGGTCGCAGGTTTTGGAAAATAGCCATCAAAGCCAATCTTTGCAAAATGTTTAGCATCACCTTTGTGTTGCATTGAGGTCATCATAATTAACTTAATTGCAGCCAGCTCATTATCCGCTTTAAGCTCTTTAGCTAGCATTTCACCGCTCATTTTTGGCATTTGCATATCAAGTACCGCTACATCAAATAACTTATCTGTCCCTTTGAATGTATTACATAGCGCTAAAGCTTCTTGTCCGTTTGAAAACGTAGTAACCTTGGCGCCCCAATTTTTAAGCTGTTTTGCTAATATTTCACAGTTAGTTTGATTATCATCGACAACTAAAATATTTAACCCACTTATTGCTACATTAGGCTGAGAAAGCGAGCTTTGATTTGCCTTTTTAATACGTAAATTACAAACAAATTCGCTGCCTTCGTTTGTCGCACTGGTTAAGCTAATATCGCCATCCATGTGATTACATAACCGTTTTACGATAGCTAAACCAAGCCCAGTGCCGCCATAGTTGCGTGTGGTTGAAGAATCTTCTTGGCTGAATAGCTCAAACACATGTTGATGTTTTTCTTTGGAAATACCAATGCCTGTATCTTTTACCGCTAAGGTGAGGCGCCAATAGTGTTCACTGTCATCTTGTAGAGCCGCGCTCACTATGACTTCACCCTGGTGAGTAAATTTAATGGCATTGCCGATTAAGTTACTCAGAATTTGACGAATTCGTCCGGGATCGCCGATTACGAAATGCTCATTTAAATTGACCGTATCTAAAATAAGCTCAAGCTGTTTTTGTTCTGCGCGGGTTGCAAATAACTCAACAAGTTCAGAAAGTAACAGGTGTAAATCAAATTGAATTTGTTCTAGTTCAAGCTTATCTGCTTCTATTTTTGAAAAATCGAGAATGTCGTTAATTAGAATTAATAGCGAGTTAGCGCTATTCTTTGCAATGTTTAACCGGTGCGTTTGCTCATCCGTTAATGGGCTATCTAGCATTAACTCAAGCATGCCAATAACGCCATTCATCGGTGTTCGAATCTCATGACTCATACTGGCTAAAAACTCATCTTTGGCAATTATGGCGGCTTCAGCCTCAACTTTGGCTTTAGTAAGTGCTAACTCGTTTTCAACACGCTCGGTAATATCGTAGTTTACACCGATCATATTTGATACTTGCCCGTTGCCATCAAGTTTATTGATTGCAGACGCTTTAATATAGCGTGTTTCACCTGCTGGTGTGATAATTCTAAATTCCGTATCAAATTTAGAGTTGGTTTCCATGGCATGTGTAATTGCGGCCACGGCAGTGGCTTTGTCATCGGGGTGCAAACCACTTTCCCAAGCGTCGTACGCTCCAATAAAGCTATTTTGGTCAATGCCATATAGCTTGAACATCCATTCGTCCCACTTTAATTCTTGGGTCTGAACGTTGTAATCCCAAATACCTATGCCCGCGGAGTCTGCGGCAAGCGCCATACGCTCATTCTTATCTTGAATTTCGAGTTCAGCTTGCTTCGACTGGTGAATATCGAGATGTGTACCGATCATCCGTTTTGGCGAACCATCAGCATGCCACTCAACTATTTTACCGGTGTCGAGTACCCAAACCCATTCGCCATTTTTATGTTTCATACGGGTTTCACAGCTATAGTGTTCGGCTTCTCCCTGCCAGTGACGCTGTAATTGCTGTTCTGCTTTGGCTAAATCATCGGGGTGTAGCAAACTCATCCAAGTATCTACTGAAGTGGGTGCTAATTCATCAAGCGTGTAGCCAATCATGGTTGCCCAGCGATCATTAAAGATAGTTTTTCCGCTATCAACGTCCCAATCCCAAATACCCACGCTGGTAGATTGCAGCACAAACTGTAAGCGCTGGTTGGTATCGGTTAAATTGTCTCGCGCTAAAACTCGCTCGGTTATATCTTGGAATGAACCAAATACACGTAGACATTGGCCGTTGAGCATTTCTGGTTGAGCGCGCGCCGCAACCCATTTCTCGTTGCCTTTAGCTGTGATTAATTGCAGCTCTTCTTGGAAAGGTGCGCCATGCTCAATTGCGTTTGCCATCAACTTGGCGATGCGGTCACGGTTTTCGCCTGGCTTATAGTAATCAATTGCTGTTTCAACTTGAGGCTCAAAATTGTCACTGACTTCGTGGATTTTCTTGGTCATTTGTGACCAATATAACGAATTGTTTGTTACGTTATATTCCCACGCGCCAATGAGCGCTTGTTCACTCATTTCTTCCATTAACTGACGCTGTGAAAGTAATTTGTTTTGTTGCGCTGTGCGCGTTAATTCAAAGCCAATCCAGTGGGCAAATAATCGGATCAACTCGAGATCGCTATTAGTAAACGGGTGAGATGAGGCATCAGGGCTTGAAAAGTTTAGTGTGCCAAAGCGCTTGCCGTCGACAAAAATAGGGCAGCCAATATAGCTTTCTAAGCCAAAGTTTAAGTAACAAGGATGCGTTGCAATTTCGCTTTTTGCTACGTGATGAAATGCAATAGCTTGGTCAGCATTAAAGGTGTGAAAGCAGTAGGTATTTTCAAAATCAAATTGGTCGTTTGGTGAAATTTCGTTATTTGGGCTTTTTGCGTATAGCACTTTATAGTTGTTTGAAATTTCACTCACTATGCCAAGCGGTAGCTGAAAAATATCACAACCGAGCGTTAGCATGGCATTCATTTTATTATCAAGACTCGCATTGATATCACTGGTTATTTCGTGCAGGCTTTTAAACGCTAACTCGGCATGTTTTTGCTCAGTAATATCGTTTTGAATAATGATTGATGTGTCTTTTTGCTCATCATTGCTACGCAGCGGCACTATGGTGGTGCTAAACCAATAAAAACGCCCATTTTTAGCCTTATTATATAGTTCGCCATGCCATACTGTGTGTTTTGTGATGGCATCGGTTATTTCTTGATAAAGGGCGTCATCATGGTAATAACTTCTGAGCGTACGCGTTGAATGGCCAATAATCTCATTTTGCTCATAACCATAAAAATGCGTGAACATTTTATTGCAGTACAAGATGTTCGTTTGGTTATCAACTCGCAAAACTGCAGAATGTTTATTGATTGCGAACTCAAAATCAGATGCTCGATTACGCTGCGTTAGCAGTTTAGAGTAGGTATCTACAAGCCAAGATTGCGTAGGCTTTAGTATTGCTATCGCAAGTCCGATTAGGCATAGCAGCGAGCCAATCCAGGTAATATAAATCAGCTCATTCTGTAGTTGTTTATCAAGGATTGCTGCACTTTCAAATACACTCACTACTTGGTCTAATTGAGTGAGTATTTGGTCGGTTTTATCTGTTGAAAATAAACTATTTTGCGATGTCGAAAGCGCTTTTCCTTGCGAGAGAGATAGCGCTGCATTAGCGTAAGCTTCAAGGGTTGCTTGCAGCTGATTATCAGAAAAGTAAATTTGTTTAATTTGTTGCTGGGCGTTTTCGTCAAACAGCTCAAGTTGTTTTATTAGCAGGGTTTGATTGCTTAATAGCTTTTCTGCAGCTTTCGCAAGTTGCTGTTGATGGTATTGGGTTGGCTCACGTTGAGTAAATAAAGCAATACGCTGCGACAACATTCGCTGCTCGCCGGCACTGTTTACAATACTGGCATAACTTTCTTGCTGCTGTTGTTGCAGAGTAATTATTAAAAACGCGCATGAAATGAGCACCGCAATTGCAAAAAGCGCCGTTTTATAACGCTTGGAAAAGTTAGTAAGTAAAGACTCCGTGCTAAGCATTCAACTTCCTGAGGCGGTGCTGTTATATTTAGAACCTTAAATATTGCACTAAATGGCGCGTCTTGCCAGCGCAAAATGATTAAAAACAGGTGCTTACTTCAGATTTAAGTGCCTTTACTATTTTTTATCTAAACCTGAAGTAGTTAATCGATATTTAGCTCTTTAAGCTTACGGGTTAAGGTATTACGTCCCCAACCAATTAAATGTGCGGCATCTTGTTTGTGACCATTGCTGTGTTTAAGTGCGCTTTTGATAATTTGACTTTCAATCTTGTTTTGAATGTCTGGCCAAATATTGTGTTTGCCTTGTTTTAGCTCGTTTTCAAACCACACTTGAAATTGCTGTTGCCAGTTTGAATCATGACTATTGTCACTGTGGCTTATTTTTTCGGTAATTTCGCTGGGTAAATCTTCAACGCTAATCAGCTGACCTGGGGTCATAACCGTGAGCCAACGGCAGGTATTTTCGAGCTGGCGTACATTGCCCGGCCATGCAAATTCCATCATTTTATTGGCTGCCTCTTTAGAGAGAATTTTGCTATCGACTTTGAGCTCTTTGGCACTGCGACTTAAAAAGTAATTGGCTAACTTTTCAATATCGACGCTGCGTTCACGCAGTGGTGGCAGTTTTAAGCGAACTACATTTAAGCGGTGAAATAAGTCTTCTCGGAATTTGCCTTCTCGGGCCAGTTTCTCGAGGTTTTGGTGGGTTGCGGCAATGATGCGTACATCCACCTTTATGCTTTGATGGCCACCAACACGATAAAACTCACCGTCGGCAAGCACACGTAGTAAACGAGTTTGCACATCAAGCGGCATATCACCTATTTCATCTAAAAACAGTGTACCGCCATTAGCTTGTTCAAAGCGGCCTTTACGCACGCTATCGGCACCGGTAAATGCCCCTTTTTCATGACCAAATAGCTCTGACTCAACTAAGTCTTTTGGAATTGCCGCCATATTGAGCGCTATAAAGGTTTTTTCACGACGTGGGCTGTGGTTATGCAGCGCGCCTGCAACCAGCTCTTTACCCGTACCGGATTCACCGTTGATAAGTACGCTCATGCTCGATGCGCTGAGTTTACCTATGGCTCTAAATACTTCCTGCATGGCAGGCGCTTCACCAATAATATCGGGGGCTTTTTTCTCGACTTTTTTCGGTTTTACCTTAACGCGTGTGTTGGCACGACATGCGCTTTCAACAAGTGAAACAGCTTCATTTAAATCAAATGGCTTTGCTAAATATTCAAATGCCCCTTTTTGGAAAGCCTGTACAGCAGAATCGAGATCGGAGTGGGCGGTCATAATAATCACCGGCAAGCCAGGGTTTTGCTCAACAATATTTTCTAGCAATGACATGCCATCTTGGCCTGGCATGCGCACATCTGAAATCAGTACAGTTGGTTGATCGTATTCAAGTGCAGAGGCTGCAGCTTCTGCACTGGCGAATGATTCGGTATTAAAACCTGCACGCTTAAGTGCTTTTTCTAGTACAAAGCGAATCGAAGCGTCATCGTCAACTAACCAAACGGTTTTCATTATGGCTTCTCCATAGACAGGGGTAGATAAATATTAAATTCGGTGTGGCCTGGCCAACTATCACATTCAATATAGCCTTGATGTTGGTCAATAAGTGTTTGTGCAATGGCTAGCCCTAAACCTGAGCCGCCATCTTTGTTGGTGACCATAGGAAAAAATAGGGTTTCTTTTAGTGCTTCATCAATGCCAGGGCCGTTGTCGATAACTTGAATGATGAGTGCATTTTTAAATGCCTTGTTATGCAAGCGTACATGGTGTTTAACTCGGGTTTTTAACGTTATAGTACCAAGCTCTGCCAGTTTATTTAGCGCATGTTGCGCGTTTTTAACGATGTTGAGCAGTACTTGCTGAATTTTACCGTTATCGATAAACACATCGGGAATACTCGGATCGTAATCTTTAACGAGTTTTATTTTGTGTTGATTGTCTAACAAGCTCAGTTTTATCACTGACTCTAAGGTTTGGTGAATGTTGATCCATTCTTTGTTTGGTAGCTGGTTTGGCCCAAGTAGTCGGTCAACAAGCTCAGTGAGACGATCGGCTTGTTCGATAATTAAGTTGGCACATTGTTCGCGTTCTTGCTGGTCGCTCTCATATTGTAGTAATTGCGCTGCACCGCGAATACCACCTAACGGATTTTTAATTTCATGGGCGAGACCACGGATTAAATTACGCGCTGCACTTTGTTGGTGCATTTGGTGTGAAGCCTGATCATGCTTGAGCTCTTGGTTAAGTGAACGGCATTCAAGCAGCATTAAAAGCTGGTTATCTAACTCGACGCGACGTGTTGAAAGGCTAATGGTTGCGTGTCGACCATCGTTAAACACCACGTTGGCACGATGTTGAACGCAATCGTTACCACTGAGAAAGGTATTTTCTAGGATCTTATGCAGATCAATGGAGTGATAATGAAATAGTTGTTTAAAATTGGTTGTGACAATGCGTTTGGTACTGATGCCAAATAATTCGCTTGCGCTGGTATTTGCGTAGTGAAGTTTAAAGTCACCATCGACTAACAATACACAGCTTGTGAGATTTTCTAGTAGTTTAATGTAGCTGGATAAGTCTTTAAGCATCATTGCACCATTTTAGTGCGCTATTTTAATTAAAATCAATGTAAATTGATGTTTAATTAGAAAAAAGCAAGAAGCGTTCCGCAATGAGCTTATTTAGAGAGTTATTTTGCGATACTGCTTGCGCGGTGCATAAAGAAGGTGATTTGCTCGCTGGTTGCAACAGCATTACCTTTTTCATCAAATAGTTGCGCTTGAATTGTATGTGCGCCGCGGTCCACATTACGCATTACAAAAACCGATTTGGATTGCGGAGGGGTGTTGCGTTTGCCATTAAATAATAGCTGTACTTTATATTTGGGATTAAAGCTTGGTGTTATGCGAATAGAAACGTGCAGGGAGCCAGTGTTATCACGAATCGTTTCTTCATGACTTGGCGATACAACTTCAATGCCGTATTCAATTTTTTTATTGGGGTCATCCGGTTTATCAAAGATGGATGTATCCGCTTTTTTCATGCTGGTTGCTTTATCGTCAGCTAAAGAGATCACTTTTGCGCCCGGACGTTTCGTATCTGAGAATACTAAAACACCGTTTTCATCGCGCCACATATAAATTTCTTTTGCAACGACGTTTGTTACCGGCAGTAACATGATAAAAATTAAAAGTGATAGCAGCGCGCTTCTAAAAGCCACATCAGCTCCTTGCTTAGATATGTTATTTTTATTTTAGTACTGAACGGAAAAATTCGCCTGTTTTACAGAAAAACTAGCTATAAAATACCCAGCGAAACAATATGATAAGGTTCAGATAGTATAAATGTATAATATATATATTCATTTTTCCACAAAAAAAGCCCGCAGAACGGGCTTAGGAACACACATTGAAACAATAAATTGATTCTGGAGGCGTGAAATTATTACACGCTGTAGTACATTTCAAACTCAACTGGGTGAGTTGTCATGTTTAATTTTTCTACTTCTTGACTCTTAAGATTGATGTAAGCATCGATTAAGTCGTCAGTGAATACGCCGCCTTGAGTTAAGAATTCACGGTCAGCATCAAGTGCTGCAAGTGCTTGGTCTAATGAAGCTGCAACAGTTGGGATTTCAGCTGCTTCTTCAGCTGGTAGATCGTATAGATCTTTATCCATTGCTTCACCTGGGTGGATCTTGTTTTTAATACCGTCAAGGCCAGCCATTAACATTGCTGAGAATGCTAAGTATGGGTTAGCTGTCGGATCTGGGAAGCGAACTTCGATTCGACGTGCTTTTGCCGATGGTACTACTGGAATACGAATTGATGCAGAACGGTTACGTGCAGAGTATGCAAGCATTACCGGAGCTTCAAAACCAGGTACTAGACGCTTGTATGAGTTAGTTGACGCGTTCGCAAATGCATTGATTGCGCGAGCGTGCTTGATAATACCACCGATGTAGTAAAGAGCTTCTTCAGAAAGACCGCCGTACTTGTCTCCAGCGAAGATGTTTTGACCATCTTTAGCAAGTGATTGGTGACAGTGCATACCTGAACCGTTATCACCAACAATTGGCTTAGGCATAAATGTAGCCGTTTTACCGTAAAGGTGAGCCATGTTGTGAATAACGTATTTCATTTCTTGAATTTCGTCCGCTTTGATTACCATTGTATTAAAGCGAGTTGCAATTTCGTTTTGACCAGCTGTTGCTACTTCATGGTGGTGAGCTTCAACAACTTGACCTAATTCTTCTAGCACTAGACAAGTAGCTGAACGCCAGTCTTGTGATGAATCTACTGGTGCTACTGGGAAGTAACCGCCTTTAACACCTGGACGGTGACCTGAGTTGCCGCCTTCGTAGTCTTTGTCTGAGTTCCATGACGCTTCTTCAGCATCGATTTTGTACATAGAACCAGACATGTCAGTTTTGTATTTAACATCGTCAAATAGGAAGAATTCTGGCTCAGGACCGAAAAGTACAGTATCTGCGATACCAGTTGAACGCATGTATTCTTCTGCGCGTTTAGCTACAGAACGAGGGTCGCGCTCATAACCTTGTAGTGTTGAAGGCTCTACTACGTCACAACGTACGATTAGTGTTGCTTCTTCAGCAAAAGGGTCTAGTTTAGCTGAATCTGCATCTGGCATTAATACCATGTCTGATTCGTTAATGCCTTTCCAACCAGCAATTGAAGAACCATCGAACATTTTACCATCTTCAAAGAAATCTTCGTCAGCTTGGTGATGAGGAATAGAAACGTGCTGCTCTTTACCTTTTGTATCTGTGAAACGTAGGTCAACAAACTTAACGTCGTTTTCCTTGATAAATTGTAAAACCGTGTGTGACATAGTGTCCTCCAACCGTGTGTTGTTTTTAATTGTGAAATCGCTGTTTATAAAGCGGCTTTTGTGCCAGTTTTATAACTTAATGAATGTTAATGATTTTTAGTAAATTAAATTTACTCTGCACCATTTTGATGCACCAAAAAGATCCTTGCTTGCACTGATGTGGTGCGCGATAAAGTCTAGAAAACACGGCTAAAATCGCAAGCCCAAAATCGATTTTTTAAAATAAACCAGTAATGTGACAAAAATATCGCAAAAATCAGCTATTTTTATTCTGTCTAAACTTTCATCTGTCACAGTAATAGGGGATAATATGCCACTTTTTTGCAGGCGCAGACCCTTTTGAGGTCATCATTAAGATGACATAAAAGGTGTTTAGCTTAGATTTTTAGCGGGCTTTGATGGGTATTGTGCCTATTAGATAATCCGTAGCTTCTATCCAGAGCACTAACTTGAGTAAAAATATGAGTATCGAAAAATTACGTAATATTGCGATTATCGCGCACGTTGACCACGGTAAAACAACACTAGTTGATAAGCTACTTGAGCAATCAGGTACATTAGAAACACGTGGCGGTAATGAAGAACGTGTAATGGATTCAAATGATATCGAGAAAGAGCGCGGTATTACAATCCTAGCTAAAAATACAGCAATCGAGTGGAATGACTACCACATTAATATCGTGGACACTCCGGGACACGCCGACTTCGGTGGTGAAGTAGAACGTGTTCTTTCAATGGTTGATTCAGTACTGCTACTTGTTGATGCACAAGAAGGTCCAATGCCACAAACGCGTTTCGTAACGCAAAAAGCATTCGCATTAGGTCTTAAGCCTATCGTTGTTATCAACAAAATCGACAAACCAGGCGCACGTCCTGATTGGGTTATGGACCAAGTATTCGATCTTTTCGATAACTTAGGTGCGACTGATGACCAGTTAGACTTCCAAGTTATTTACGCGTCAGCAATCAATGGTTGGGCAACGTTAGATCTAGACTCACCGTCAGACAACATGCAACCTATGTTTGAAGCAATTGTTGATCAAGTAGAAAAGCCTGATGCCGATCCTGAAGGCGCATTCCAAATGCAAATCTCACAGCTTGACTACAACTCATACATCGGTGTTATCGGTGTAGGTCGTATTAAGCGTGGTACGGTTAAAGTTAACCAGCAGGTAACGATTGTAGGTGCTGATGGTTCTAAGCGTAACGGTAAAGTAGGTCAGGTTCTTACTTATTTAGGTCTTGATCGTCACGAAGCTGAACAAGCGCAAGCTGGCGACATCATCGCAATTACAGGTTTGGGTGAGCTTAAAATCTCAGACACAGTATGTGATGTAAACGCAGTTGAAGCACTTCCTGCACTTTCTGTTGATGAACCAACGGTAACCATGACGTTCTCTGTAAATACTTCACCGTTCTCAGGTCAAGAAGGTAAGTTCGTTACTTCACGTAACATTCTTGAGCGTTTACAAGCTGAACTAGTTCACAACGTTGCACTACGTGTTGAAGAAACAGATAACCCAGATAGCTTCCGCGTATCAGGTCGTGGTGAACTTCACCTAGGTATTTTAATCGAGAACATGCGTCGTGAAGGTTACGAACTTGCAGTATCTCGTCCAGAAGTAATCCTTCGCGAAGTAGATGGTCAGCTAGAAGAACCATACGAAACAGTAACAGTTGACGTTGAAGAAGAGCACCAAGGTTCTATCATGGAACAACTTGGTCTGCGTAAAGCTGAAATGACTGATATGGCACCAGATGGTAAAGGTCGTATTCGTATGGACTTCATGATGCCCTCACGTGGTCTAATCGGTTTCCAAACTGACTTTATGACACTAACGTCTGGTTCAGGTTTAATGTACCACACGTTTGATCACTACGGTCCTCACAAAGGCGGTAACATTGGTCAGCGCAAGAACGGTGTACTTATCGCTAACGCAACAGGTAAAGCGCTTACTAACGCACTATTCAACCTACAAGACCGCGGTAAACTATTCATCGGTCACGGTGTAGAAGTATACGAAGGTATGATCATTGGTATTCACGCTCGTGATAACGACCTTACAGTTAACGCGCTTAAAGGTAAGCAACTTACTAACGTTCGTGCATCAGGTACTGATGAAGCACAAAACCTTGTGCCACCAATCATTATGTCTCTTGAGCAGGCGCTTGAGTTTATTGATGATGATGAACTAGTAGAAGTAACGCCAGAAAGCATTCGTATTCGTAAGAAACTTCTTACGGAAAGCGAGCGTAAGCGTGCTAGCCGCGAATCGAAAAAAGCGTAATAGCGATTTCGTTTTGTAATAAAAAACCAGCCTAGGCTGGTTTTTTTATGTTTGAAATTTAACTAAATGCTCTGGTACCAATTCGCTTAAGTAGCTAATCATCCTAGCGGGCTAAATATCATGCTAACTACGTTAGAATTTATCAATGTAGAACAACTACATAAGAAAAATCCCGCCTTGTTAGCATTTCATTTATCCAGCGCTATCCCTGATCACATACTTAACAGAATTGGTATGAAATTATAAAAAGTCAGTTAATAAAATACCTACACCAAAGCGTTCAATGTGTTGGTTGTAATCAATCAAGCTTTCGCCATAACCATTGTAATATTGCGCATATCCACGTAATCGCCCCCATGCAGGGAATGACCAATCAAGTTGCACTGCACCTTTGTTATCTGACTTTAAGTTGTTGCGTAACATTACGGTAAACTCATGTTCTTCATAGCGATAAATCGTAGCAAACTCAAAGTGTCCCATATAATCATCAATATCTGGGTTGTCATCACCAGTTGGGTCATCTTCGTTGCGTCTTTCTTCTTCAGGGATGCGGTACCAGGGTCTAAAGCTAAAGACAAAGCCATCTTGCTCCCAAAACAGGTTCGCATAAATTCGATTCCAAGAGCGAGAAAGTGGAATATTTCGGCCATTTGATTGGTGTTCAAAACCAAGCACTATGCCCATTTCGTCACCCCATAAACGATTTTCATCGTCCAGTAAATTCATCCAAAATACTTCAGGTTGATAGTTGGTTTCACGAAATGGCGATGAAATATCATTATTGTAGAGTTGCCAATACGACTGCATGGTAAAACCAAAATAAAATGCTTGGTCGATATCAGACTTAACTTGGTATAGCGGCACTTTTAACGAAAGTTGAAACTTAGCCTCTAATTCATCTAAAGGCGCACCTTTGAGGTTAGGGTCGCTTTCTGCAGGTGTGTTCTTGGGGCGATCCATGTAAGTCACCGGTAGAATATAGTTGCGATTATGTGGCGTAATTACATTGGGGTTATTAGTGGTAACTTTTTCTCGGATAACGCGTTTATCAATTGCCGACATGTCATCCATATCTGTTATTTTCAAACACTTTTTCTTAACTTCAGCAAGCGTTTGCGAATCATCACCCGCAGCAAGTTCGTTAAGAATACATTGCTTGGCGAGTTCTTTTTCGGAAGTGTCATCGTTTGCAAATGCAAGCGAGCTGGCCAGTGAGAGTATTAAGCTAGAAGCTAAAAGGCGCATTAATTATATCCCTAAAATGAGTGAGCTTTTATTATAACCATTTTAGACACATAAAAAAGGCGGCATATTTGCCGCCTTGTGCCCCAAAGGGGACTTCTCACGCAACTGTTACAATTCAAAGTAGTTTGTAAAAAATTTATAAAGCTCAGTGCCTTGATTTACGCTGGCTGAAGCAAAGTGCAAAATTGCTATGCCATCTTGCTCTAGGGTAATTTCATTTAGTGGCTGCTCAGACAAATAGCGTTCCATACGTAAAATTTTGGCAATGGTATCGCCTGCTTTTACGTGACTACCGAGCGCTGCTGTGTATTCAACCATGCCACCCATTGGGGCGTAATACGCAAGATAATCATTTAAGTAACAGGCGTAGCGGGTAATGGCTTGTGGCTGGTAATGTGAATCTTGCAATGCTTCTTTATACGTTAAATAGCTTAGTATGCTATTTGCATCGTTAGCGGCTTCTGTCAGATCAATCTTTTCTTGAGATCCCAGTTCAACGGTAAAGGCTTCCACTAAAACGGGAATGTCGCGACCTGCTTTTTTATAGGCTTGGCTTAGTTGCCACCATGGACAAAAGTTCGCTTCGTCCATTGCGCCATCAAATTCATTTGGAATAAGTAACACATGCTCAATATCAAAAAAGCGGGCACTGTCTTTGGCATATTCTGGGCAATATAAATGCTTAGCTGAGATTGGCCCTGTGTGCAGGTCGAGCACAATGTCTGCCTGATGCGCTAATTTTTGTAAGTTTAAAGCAATTCGCTTACCCGTATTGAGTGCGTAACTTGGTCCTTCTAAAATTTCCGCAGTTGCATTGATTAGGCGCGATTGAAACGCGCTTTTAATCGTAGCGATATCAGCATCCAAATATTCCGCAACAAAGCCATCGACCAAAGCCGAGTGGTTTTGATACATACGGTTCCAGTTGGTCCCCGTAACTGGATCAAAGCGCCCCAAAGTGAACTCCCCCGACTTTTGATTACAACCAATTGGGTTCGCATAAGGCACTAAGGTAATGTTCGATGCCAACGTCTCGCGCTTCAGTTTTTCAAGCAACTGGTATATCACCGCATTACCTTGCACTTCAGCACCGTGCATATTGGCTTGAATATACACATTTGACCCTGTGCCGTTTCCTTTGAGGCGATAAACCGGAATAGTCAGCGGTAAGCCGTTGGCAATTTCACCAACTTGAATGTTTTCTTGGGTGATTAGGTTCATAGTTACCTCAAGTAATAATCAGCGCTTTCGCTTTGTCTGACACATGTTACGACGCCATTTTTTACGACAAATTCGGCTGGTAATTCATGGCATAAAAAGTACGGCATACTTTCAGTAAAGCCATACGCGCCGCATTGGGCAAAAATAAGCCAGTCAGTGTCGTTAATATCGTTGGCTAATTCAAATTCGCCTAAGCTATCTAATGCTGTACAAAGTGGTCCGTGCACTAAATAGGGTTTAGTTTTGCTGTCTGTTTCACGCAATAACTCAGCAGGGAATGCCTGATTGGTAACCGCAGGGCGTAAAATGTGGTTAATACCGCCAGCAACAATGAGTTGATTAGCACCGTAGTTTTGCTTTTGTTCAACGACAGGGTTGGCATAAAAGCCCACTTCGCCAACCGCATAGCGACCGAGCTCCATCCAAAGCTCTTCGCAGCCTACCGCGTGCTTTATTGTTGCCAGAGCATCTACTAATTCTTGCCAGATAAGCTCTGTGCTTGATGCGCAATAAGGAATACCTAGGCCACCGCCTAAATCTAAAATACGTAGATCAAATCCGAGTTGCTTACTTAAACTTTGTAATGGTGTAATCATGGCGCGCCAAAGCTCAGCTAGCTTCTCTGTGCTGAGCATATTGCCCCACTGAAAAATATGTAAACCGGCAAAGTCGAGCGCTGGGAAATCTGCAATATTCAATGTGGCCCAGTCGTCACAGCCAAGGCCAAACGGCGTTAAGCTATCGCCACCTAGCGGATTCTTTTCGCCATCAGGCCAGCGTAACTGCACCCGCAATAAAATTCGCAGGGTTATATTATGTTCTCTTGCAGCTTGGTTTAACCAAGCCAATTGGTTGTGACTTTCAGCAACAAAGGTGCGAACACCTTTGTCGAGAAAATGCTGGATCTGCTTTTTCGATTTTGCAGGTCCAGTGTTGAGCACACGTTTTGCGTTTATGCCTTGGGCTAAAACTTGATTTAGTTCGCCGCTGCTTGCTACATCAAAATCAAAGCCACATTTATCTAACGTTTGGATGATCGCCGAAAGCGGGTTTGCTTTTACTGCGTACCAAAGCTTCACCACATTTTGTGATGTAAGCTGCGTTAAATGTGCTTCTAGCTTATCTAAATCGTATAGATAAAATGGCAGATCTGTTTGTTGGCAAAGATCTGCAAGTAATTGACGTTGTGGTGTGCTCAAAAAGCTCATTAACGTAAAGCCTCTTCCAGTTCTAATGATGCATCGCTTTGTTCATCGCGATATTTAACGATAAGGGCACATGACATGCTTAAGCCTTGCTCGCGGCCCCATTCACTTGATGAAGGGCGTGAACCTGGAATAACAATCGCATTTTCTGGAATTGGTTCGCCTTTTTCTAATACGCGCTCATTTACACAGTCATAAACAGGAATAGTCGCAGAAAGACGCACGCCCGGTGCAAGTACCGCACCTTTTTTAACGACCACACCTTCAACGATGACACAACCTGCGCCGATAAATGCATCATCTTCAATTACTACTGGGCTTGCGCCAACAGGCTCCAAAACACCGCCAATTTGCACTGCAGCACTTAAATGTACGTTTTTACCAATTTGAGCACATGAGCCTACTAATGCATGGCTATCAACCATAGTGCCGGTGTCGATGTAGGCACCAATATTCACATAGGCTGGTGGCATAATCACTGTGCCGCTTGCAACATAGGCACCTGGGCGAACACTCGTGCCACCTGGCACCATACGTACACCTTCTTGTGCCGAAAAACCGCGTACAGCAAGGTTATCTTTATCTACAAAACCACCTGGAAATTCAGTATTAGTACCATTTTTGAAAACATCTAAAATGCCTTTTTTAACTTCAACGTTCGCGTGCCAGTTACCATTTTCATCTTGGTTTGCTGCGCGTAAGGTGCCGTTCTCTAGGTTTTTTAATAGTTCTTGCCAGTTCATAGTACTTCTCTCTTAATTCCAAGATAAAATTGTTTGATTAGCAGCGAGAATTGCTGCAGGTGATTCCAGCTCATGATGGGTAAGCGGTGGACGTAAATTTGGGGTGTTGAGCTTGCCTTGCTGGTGCATTAGCACTTTTACCGGCACAGGGTTAGCTACTTCAAATAAGCTATTTACCGCGTCGCTCCAAGTAGTAAACAGGTTTGGTGTGCCTAAAAGCGATCTGCGAACAAACTCTGCGGTTTGTTTAGGCCATGCGTTCGCAGCAACCGATACTAAACCTTTTGCGCCAGCTTGGGCAAAATATGGCATTAAGGCATCATCGCCACTGTAAATAGCCACATTAGGATTGCTGCTTCTAAATACTTCAAATTTACTAATGTCACCACTGGCTTCTTTTAAAGCCCATAAGTTGGTGTGATGACTTAATGCTGATAACAGTTCAGGAGCAAGTGCCACGGCGCTGCGTCCTGGCACGTTATATAACATGCAAGGAAGTTCTGTGGCACTGAGTAATGCATCAAACCACTGAATTTGGCCTTTAATGCCGGGTTTAGCGTAAAGTGGTGAACCTAGTAATAGTGCGTCAATCGGCTGTTGGTTACAGAATTCTAACCACTCAAGTTGTTGCGTTAAGTTGACCCCGCCTACAGCAACCATCAAAGGTACAGTCGGTGATAAGTCACAGACAAAACGCACGATTTGCTGCTGCTCTGCGATGGTTAATGCTAAACCTTCACCTGTGCTGCCGAGTAATAAAATGCCATTGTTGGCATCTTGTTGATCTGCTACTAATTGCGCAAGATTGTCATAGTCAACTTCACCCGTCTCAGTGAAGGGAGTGACTAATGCAGTCCACAGCGGGTACTGCGTCAAATTAAATTGTGATTTCATCTCTAGCGAACTTAATATGTGTTCGAAGAAGGGATAAGAGAAAGGCTTAGTCCAGCTTCGAACAACTAAAAATTCGAAGAGCAATGGACTTAAAAAATAGATAAGGCGAATGGCCTTATTTTTCTAAGACCAGAAGCTCTCCACCAAACATATTTACTTAATACAAGTAATTGGTGACAGTCGCCGGGATTCAGCCCAAGCGCCCGAGATAAGTTATCAGCAAAAAAGCTTATCTCTCGGCGTTAATTCCCCTCATTCAGTGTCTTTGGAGTTTGCTCCCCTCAACTGAACTACCTGAATAACGCACCTCTTCCAGCCCTAAGCTAGCCGCTATTTTAAATAGCCACTAACGTAAAATAGGGTGATTGAGCGGCAATTGAAACATTTTGGACGTCTAAATGTCAATAAAATTTATTTTAGAGCACTGCAATCGCATGATGTTTAATGATATAACTAGCGGCTATTGCCGTTGAAATTAAGTAAAAATCGTTAGTTGTGAGAAAGTTAGTATTTCTGTTGTGCGTTTTTATAACCTTGCCATGCGATGCATCGGTGAAAAAAGCCTATGAGGAATCGTTTGCGTCCTCGGTAGTATTAAGTGACTCTGACGTAGTGCGCTTTGGTTTTGGTAACTTTGACCCGGTTAATATTTTAGAGCAACTCGGTGATGATGCGGGCGATAAAAGTGTTGATTTAAGAACTCAGCTACAAGTATTTGCACTGCCTTATACCTACACGTTAGACGAAGATTCACGCATAAACACGCACTTTTCTTATATTTCACAATCGCAAGAAATATTGCTGGATGATGTGACCATTCCCGACGATAGCCATGATCAAATCTTCACCGCTTATGCCGATTATGAAACAGCGCTGTATCGTTACGATAATTGGTTGTTAGAAGGCTCAATTGGTGCGCATGTGATGCATTACGACAATATTCATGACTACAACAGCCCTGAAAGCCGCGCCGCTAA
Organism: Pseudoalteromonas sp. P1-9; assembly: GCF_001399975.1. Classification (GTDB taxonomy): domain Bacteria; phylum Pseudomonadota; class Gammaproteobacteria; order Enterobacterales; family Alteromonadaceae; genus Pseudoalteromonas. Next base: position 40,045 of record NZ_LKBD01000002.1, on the reverse strand, counting down.
AGCAGAGGTGGAAGGTATTTATTTTAATACAACTGCAAACTCAGTGTTAACCGATATGGGGTTAACTCTCAGTCGCAGAAAAGCCAGTCGTTGGGGTCATTGGTTAGTTAAGTCGAGCTATAACCACTTCTTTGGTAAAGGGTTTGGTGGTGATGATGCAACACGTGATTCAACCCCATCAGGCTGGTATTTTGCGAATAGCGTTAGGGCAACCATTAAGCTCGACCAAAAATTAAAACATACAGAGTCAATCTATCTTAAATTTCAGCGTGTTGATTTGGGTGGAGACGCACGTAGCGCCTTTAGCACAGGCCATTATTATGAGTACGGTGGCGGCTTATTAATTGACACTCGGCCGTGGACATCTTGGTTTGATAATATCGGCATTGGCTTGCATTACAACGAGGGTAGTGTACTTAGTGGCGGCAGTATTGTAATCTACTTCAATGAAGAGTAACTCCAACTCACTGTAATTGTTATTATTCTAGTGCGCTAAAAGCAATGCTAACTAAGCCTAAATTATCGATGTGACGTAGCACTATCAGATAAATTCCGCCTTATTTAGTATGTCATTTTCTCAGCGCAATATTTGAACATAGACGTAAAGAGTTGGTGAACGCCACGAATATAAAAGGACTTAGATAATGATTCTATTACCGCTTATAACGCTGTCTGCAAGTGCTTTGAGTGCAGCTGATACATCTGATTTAGCAAACAAAACCGAACAGCTTCACTTAAATACCATTGTCAATGCTGAGGCAATTGAGCGTGTGCCGCCTAAATATCCAATTAATGCTGCGCGTAACGGCAAAGAAGGTTGGGTGCAACTAAGTTTTGTAGTCGAACCAGACGGTTCAACATCTAATATTATTGTTGAAGACTCCTCTAATGAGGCATTTGAAAAGTATGCACTGCGCTCAATCAAAAAGTGGAAATACTCACCAGCCACTAAAGATGGTAAGCCAATTCAGCAATGTCGAAATCAAGTACAGTTGGATTTTAAATTAAGCAACATCCCCAAAGGTGCGTCAAAGTGGTTCTTTAGGCAATATCGTTTAGCAAATCGTTATCTTGAAGAAAATAAACTAGAAGATGCAAAAAAAATTGCTAAAAAAATTGAAGAAAAAGGGCGCTGGAATGCCTATGAAGATATGTATTATGCAATTCTTCACTCATTGATTGCAGAACAGTCAAAAGATAACGAAGCCGAACTTAACGCAATTAAGAGTGTATTAGGATATCGCGAGTTGCAAAAAGAAGAGCAGTACAGTGCCTTTGCTGCACGAGCGTTTAGCCTTGCGGTTGAATTGCAGCTTTATGGTGATGCAAAATCAATATTTGAAAACTTGCAAACGCATTATTCTGACAACCCGAATGTAGCGAAATTAATTCCTTACTACGATCAAATAACCGCTTATTTAGCCAGTGATAAGCCATTAGTGATTGATGCCGAAATTGGTAAGCGTGATTTTTGGAGCTATCAGCTCGAACGCAGTGCTTTTATCATTGATAATGTGGTTGGTAATTTAACTAATCTTGAAGTGCGTTGTGATAATCATCATTCACAATTTTTGGTTGAATCAGGCAATAAATGGCAAATTCCTGAGTCTTGGGGAAGTTGTTCTGTGTATGTTTTTGGTGATACCAATGCGCAGTTTACATTGGCCGATGTTCACGGTGAACAAAAAATCTAAATCATAAAAAAGGCGCTTAATGCGCCTTTTTTATTACTTGTTGCGTATTTTATTTACGCACTTTGATATCACCCACACCTACTTCGGCTTCAATGCTGTGATCGCCTGCGCCAGAATAACGTGTTTCAGAGCTAACAATATTACGTGTGCTTTCTAAGTCGCCACTAAAGCCTTTAATGCTAGTATCGCCAACGCCTGTTGATAGTTCGATGCGCTTAAAGTCATCAAGTACTGTGTCGACACGAATTGAACCAACACCTACTTCTGCTTCAAGTGAGTTTTCAAGTTTTTCTACATCAATGCTGCCAACGCCAATTTCAATGTCGATCGCTGCATGCTTTGGCACTTTTACAACCCACTCTTGACTTAAGTTTTCTTCGTCAATTTCCAATGAAATACGGTTATCACGAACGCGTTTACTTAGTTCTACATTTGATACATCACGATTTTTTGAAAACCAGCCTTCGTCTTTGCCCTCAATTTCAATTTCAATGCTAAGCTCGTTGCTATCTACTGTGATAATTTCGATGCTGCCCACAGGGAAATCAATTTCAAGATTTTGGCCTTGGTTTAATGTAAGAGTTTCAGTAATACGTTTTTCATCACCAGCATAAAGATTAGTTGAGATACTTGCGGCGATTAATGTCATTGCTAACGCTAATTTTTTCATGATGATTATTCCTTTTGATGACTGCGCTTAATCAGTTTTAACTGTTTGTTATTTAGTTAGACGCAGGCATCAATTAAAAAGGTTTAAAAAATTATTTATTTTTTTTCGAAAGTTTAAATCCTTCCTTTTCGAGAAGCTTTAGTAGACCTTGTGGACCGTATAAATGAAGTGCGCCAACAGCAATAAAATGTGGTTGTTTGGTTAGGGGAGCCTTTAACTGATCTACCCAGTTGTTATTGCGATCAGTAAGCAGTACTTTTTCAGTTAACGCGCTGTAGCTGTCACCCGTAAAGGTTTCGCGGTAGTAGTTTTCAAGTGCGCTATCGTTGCCTCGTTTCCAGTTACCAATCAGACGATTAAAGTACTTATCCATATCAGCCAGTTCTTTTAAACCGTCTTCAATCATTTTGTTGTTATGTTTGCTAAATCCTTTAAACATGCCCATTTGTTGCTCTAGCGTTTCAAGTTGCATAATCGGAATTTGCAAACGTTGCGCGACATTCATTACTTGCTTGTCGATACCAAAGGAGTCTTGATAACCTGCTTTTTGGTATTCCATTAGGGTGATCTGTAGCATTACAGCAAAGGGCTGCATTTGCTGAAAAAGCTCCATACCAAGGCCTAACTTCGCCATATAACTGCTTAGCGCTTTGTAATTCTTAGCGGATAACTCTGACTGTAATGTTTTACCTGCAGGCAGCATCATATAGTTCATCATTACTTGCTGCTGTTCTATTGGGTTCACCTTAGATAGATCAACCTCAACAACCAGTTTATCGGTTTTTTCAATCGCGCTTTTTACGTAGCTTGGTAATCCCGCCATTTGCTGATCACCCAGGTGAACGGTTCCTACTAAATAAGATGTCACGCCATTTTTTTCAATTTGCCAAAGGCTTGGGTTGATATTGCTGTTTGCAAATACCGGTTGAGTTAAACCGAGTAATAAAATGGGTAGTAGCAGTATTCGCGTAATTAAGAAAAGTCGCATTGCAGATCCTTGCGTTAATAATTAATTTTGCGTATCAGTGTACTTGATAGTGCAATATTAGTCTTTGCTTAATGATTAACAAAAAAGTTATAAGACTTTTAAAAATAAAGCGATATTCAAATAAGCTTTAGTCTTAGCATACATAATCTTTAAAATTGTATAAAATGGATTTTTTATTCTTTTTATGCGTTTTTTTATGCTTATCTTGGTTTTTAGTTAATTCTATTGATTTAAAAATGCATAGATTTCTTGATTGACTTTTTTGCTCATAAACGATACTAATAAAAAAGAAGCCAAGCAGACGAACGCTTGGCTATTTTTGTAAAGAATTTATGGTTGCTTACACAGATGTTTAAAACAGTAAACGTACTAGTCCTAATTATTAACGTGGTGATTATTATTACCGCGGGGGCTTCGTAGTGCTGTAGCAAAAGTTAAGCATTGAGAGAGCCCCCGAACTGAAAAGTCCGGGGGCTTTTTTTTTGGCAGTAAGAAAATGAGCAAGTAGTAAACATCACAGGGTAGAGAAAATGACAGGTGCAGAGTTAACAATCGATTTATTAGCCAAACATGGCGTGAAAGAGGTATTTGGATACCCTGGTGGTGCGATTATGCCAATTTACGATGCGCTGTATGGCTCGCCTGTTACTCACTATCTAACCCGTCATGAACAAGGCGCTGGTTTTGCCGCTGTTGGTTACGCAAGAAGCACAGGTAAACTGGGTGTTTGTTTTGCAACTTCAGGCCCTGGCGCGACAAACCTTATCACTGCACTTGCCGATGCCATGATGGATTCTGTACCACTGCTTGCAATTACCGGTCAAGTACCTACCGCAGCGATTGGCTCAGATGCCTTTCAAGAAGTCGATGTGTTAGGTATGTCACTGAGCTGTACTAAACACAGCTACATGGTAGAACGAGCTGAAGATTTAGCCGAGGTTTTACAAGAAGCGATGCATTTAGCGCAATCAGGCCGACCTGGCCCCGTGCTTGTTGATATTCCAAAAGATATCCAAATGGGCGCTGTTAACTATCATCCTTGGCTTGCGGCAGACGACTACAAACCTGAATTGAGCCAATCGGAACTAGCCAAAGCTAATGAATTACTAAGCCAAGCGAAAAAACCACTGGCGTATGTGGGTGGCGGTGTACAAATGGCAGATGCACAAGATGAGCTTATGCAATTCTTAAAAGCGACTAATATGCCTGCTGTAAGCACATTAAAAGCGCTTGGGTCTGTGACACCTGATTATGCCTATAACCTCGGAATGCTGGGCATGCACGGTGGTCAAGCGGCTAACTTAGCAGTGCAAGAATGCGATTTGCTAGTGTGTATTGGTGCTCGTTTTGACGACCGTGTAACAGGTAACCTTGCTAAATTTGCCAGTAAAGCTAAGGTTATCCATTTAGATGTTGATGCTGCTGAGGTAGGTAAGCGTAAACCAGTTAATGCCTCACTGGTTGCTGATTTAAAAGATTCATTACCGCATTTAGCGACGCACAAAAGTAATCCAGAATGGTTGGCGCATATCAGTCACATGCAACAGCAATATGCATGGCGCTATGACTACCCTGGTGAAAAAGTATATGCCCCTTATTTATTAAACCGCTTAAGCCGTTTAATGCCAAGTAATGGCGTGGTGTGCTGCGATGTTGGTCAGCACCAAATGTGGGTTGCGCAACACATGACGTTTTCACATCCAAGTAATCATTTAAGCAGTGGCGGTGCAGGCACTATGGGCTTTGGTTTACCCGCCGCAATCGGTGCGCAAATCGCGCGCCCTAACGACTTTGTATTAACCGTTTCTGGCGATGGTTCAATAATGATGAACATTCAAGAGCTGGCCACAATTCGCCGTAACAACTTACCCGTAAAATTGCTTATTTTAGATAACCAGCGTTTAGGTATGGTTAGACAGTGGCAGCAACTTTTCTTTGATGGTCGCTACAGTGAAACAAATCTTTCAGATAATCCTGATTTTGTACAATTAGCCGCTGTTTTTGGTATTCCGGGTGAAACCATCACGCATGCAAACCAAGTCGATGAAGCGATAGATAAATTAGTGGCGAGTGAAGGCCCTTATATTCTTCACGCGTGTATAGATGATAAAGAAAATGTTTGGCCATTAGTACCGCCAGGCGCCGCGAACGATCAAATGCTAACTGAGGTGGCAAAATGAAGCACAACTTATCAATCGAAGTGAAACAACAAAGTATCGCATTAGAGCGGTTTTTACGTGTAACACGCCACCGAGGTTTTAATTTAACCTCAATGAACATTGAGACTAGCGAAGAAAAGTATATTGTAAATATGATGGTAGACAGTGACCGACCTATTTATTTATTAACACAACAATTAAAAAAGTTAGTTGAAGTAAACCAAGTTGAAATACTTGAACAACAATCGATAGCAGCAACTAGCTAATTATTATTTTTAAGGTTTTACAGAATGTCAGATTTAATTTGGTTCAACGGCAAAATTATTCCACAAGAACAAGCAACTACTCACGTACTTAGTCATGCACTGCATTATGGTAGCTCAGTATTTGAAGGTGTACGCGCATACGAAACGCCAAATGGTCCAGCCATTTTCCGTTTGCAAGATCACACCAAGCGTTTATTTGATTCAGCAAAAATTTACCGTATGCAAATCCCTTACACAGCTGATGAAATTAATGAAGCGTGTAAAGCAGCAGTACGTGAAAACGGTTTAAAAAATGCGTACCTACGTCCGTTTGCGTTTTTAGGCAATGTGGGATTAGGCGTAAATCCTAAATCACATAAAGCAGACGTTGCCGTTGCCGCAATGGAATGGGGTACGTATTTAGGTGACGGCGCATTAGAAGCGGGCGTTGATGCGTGTGTTTCATCATGGAACCGTTTAGCACCTAATACCATGCCAACAGCAGCAAAAGCAGGTGGTAACTATTTGTCATCGCAGCTAATTTCAGGTGAAGCAAAACGTAATGGTTACGTTGAAGGTATCGCACTTGATGTAAATGGCTATCTTAGTGAAGGTGCTGGCGAAAACCTATTTATTGTTAAAAACGGGGTGATTTATACGCCTCCAACAACCGCTGCAATTCTGCCGGGTTTAACACGCGATACCATGATGTATCTTGCGAAAAAAGCGGGCTTTGAAGTACGTGAAGAATCAATCTCGCGAGAAGCGCTTTACCTTGCAGATGAGTTCTTTATGACAGGCACAGCAGCAGAAGTAACACCAGTGCGTAGCGTAGACCAAATTGAAATTGGTACAGGTAAGCGCGGTGAAATCACCGAGCAATTACAACAAGCGTATTTTGATTTAGTGAAAGGCCAAACAGAAGATGAAAATGGCTGGTTAACACTAATCAACGAATAATAGAAAAACACGACATATTTATTGGGAATGAGGAATGGGGCAGAGCCCTAAAATGAGGTAAACCATGGCAAAATTAAGAAGTGCAACAACAACTGAAGGTCGTAAACGTGCTGGTGCTCGTGCACTCTGGCGTGCAACAGGGATGACAGATAAAGACTTTGGTAAACCCATTGTTGCTGTAGTGAACTCATATACCCAGTTTGTACCGGGTCATGTTCACTTAAATCAACTAAGTGAAATGATGGCTGAAACCATTCGTGATGCAGGCGGTGTTCCGCGCGAATTTAATACTATTGCGATTGATGATGGTATCGCTATGGGTCATGGCGGTATGCTGTATTCATTGCCTTCACGTGACCTAATTGCAGACTCTGTTGAATACATGGTTAATGCTCACTGTGCGGATGCCATGGTGTGTATTTCAAACTGCGACAAAATCACCCCAGGAATGTTGTTAGCTGCACTTCGTTTAAATATTCCAGTGATTTTTGTATCAGGTGGACCAATGGAAGCGGGTAAAACGCGCCTTGCTGAAATTGATATCAAGCTTGATTTAGTTGATGCCATGGTAAAAGGTGCCGATCCATCGGTAAGTGATGAAGATTCAGACCAAGTTGAGCGTAGCGCCTGCCCAACTTGTGGCTCGTGCTCAGGTATGTTTACTGCAAACTCAATGAACTGTTTATTAGAAGCGCTTGGTTTAGCGCTGCCTGGTAACGGTACAACATTAGCAACACACAAAGACCGCAAACAACTCTATGTGGAAGCAGGTCGCCGTATTGTCGATTTATGTCGCAGTTATTATCGCGATGAAGACGATTCAGTATTACCGCGTAATATTGCCGATCGCAGTGCGTTTATGAATGCTATGACACTCGATATTGCAATGGGTGGTTCATCAAATACCGTGTTACATATCATCGGCGCAGCGCAAGAAGCGGGCGTTGATTTTGATATGACCCATATTGATCAGCTGTCACGTCAAACACCTTTCTTATGTAAAGTAGCACCAGCAACACCTGAATATCATATTGAAGATGTGCACCGCGCTGGTGGCATCATGGGTATTCTTAACGAGCTTGGTAAAGCAGGCAAGTTAGAACTAAATGCAGGCCATGTGGCTGGTGGCACCTTAGGCGAATTAATTGAAAAGTGGGATGCAACCAATTCTGACAATAGCGCTGCGCAAAAATTCTATAAAGCGGGCCCTGCAGGTATTCGCACCACTAAAGCAATGAGCCAAGAAACGCGTTGGCCTGAACTTGACTTAGACCGTGAAAATGGTTGTATTCGCAGTGTTGAACATGCGTTTAGTCAAGATGGTGGTTTAGCGGTACTTTACGGCAACCTTGCGCCAGACGGTTGTATCGTTAAAACTGCCGGTGTTGCAGACGGTATGTTGGTATTTAAGGGCACAGCGAAAGTATTCGAATCCCAAGATGACGCAGTTGACGGCATCTTAGGTGGTCAAATCGAAAAAGGGGATGTGGTTATCATCCGCTACGAAGGGCCAAAAGGCGGCCCTGGTATGCAAGAAATGTTGTATCCAACAAGTTACCTAAAATCAATGGGATTAGATAAAGATTGTGCCCTATTAACGGATGGTCGTTTCTCGGGTGGTACCTCGGGTTTATCAATTGGTCACGCATCGCCTGAAGCTGCTAGCCAAGGTGCAATCGCGTTAGTTGAAAACGGCGATGAAATCGTCATTGATATCACCAAGCGCAGCATTGATATGATTGTTAGCGATGAAGAACTTGCCGCGCGTCATGAAAAGCAATTAGCGCGCGGTAAAGATGCCTATAAACCAGTGGATCGTATACGCAGTGTAACGCCTGCATTAAAAGCCTATGCATTATTGGCAACCAGTGCGGATAAAGGCGCGGTACGTGACCTTAAAAAGTTAGAGGAGCTCAGTTAATGGTCTCCCAAGAGCTCGACTATTTTCGCGCTATTATCCAAGCCAACATGGAGCCCTTGGCAAAAGTAACTGAGGTCAGCCCGGTTACTAACCTTGAGCAGAAACTTGGCAATCATATTTGGTTAAAGCGCGAAGATCAGCAGCCGGTATATTCGTTTAAATTACGCGGTGCGTATAACAAATTAAAGCAGTTACCAAAAGGCTCGCAAGTAGTTACCGCATCGGCAGGTAACCATGCTCAGGGTGTGGCGCTTAGTGCCAGTCACCTTGGTCATACAGCACGCATTGTAATGCCAGTGACGACACCGGAAATCAAAGTAAATGCGGTGCGCAATCTGGGTGGCGAAGTTATTTTACATGGCCATCATTTTGATGCGGCGAATAGCTATGCATTAGAAATTGCTGAAAAAGAAGGCGCGGTGTTTGTACCACCGTTTGATGATAAAGATGTGATCATCGGGCAAGGTACCATTGCGCGCGAACTGATGCAGCAGTTGCCATTACTTGATGCGGTGTTTATTCCGGTAGGCGGCGGTGGCTTATTGGCAGGTATGTCGATTTACTTAAAATCACTGCGCCCAGATATAAAAGTGATTGGTGTTGAAGCTGAAGATAGTGCCTGTTTAAAAGCTGCAATGGATGCAGGTGAACCCGTGGAGCTTGAGCGCGTAGGCAGTTTTGCTGATGGTGTTGCAGTTAAAATAATTGGTAAAGAAACCTTTCGCTTAGCACAAAAATACTGTGATGAAGTCATTACCGTTTCGAGTGATGAAATTTGCGCCGCGATGCAGGACATTTTTGTCTCAACCCGCGCTGTCGCTGAACCATCTGGCGGTTTATCACTCGCAGGGCTTAAAAAGTGGGTAGCACAAACGGGTTCAAAAGGTAAAAACCTTGCGGCAATTTTATCAGGTGCAAACCTTAATTTTGATAGATTACGTTATGTGGCAGAGCGTACTGCGCTAGGTGAGCATAACGAAGCACTTTTAGCGGTAACTATTAAAGAAGAGAAAGGCAGTTTTAAAAGTTTCTGTAAGGCACTAAATGGTCGCTCAATTACGGAATTTAATTACCGTTACACAGGTCCAGGCGATGCTGAAATTTTTGTTGGTGTTGGCTTGCGTAATGGTGAAGCAGAACTGGTGAGCTTAAAACAAGAGTTGACTGAAAAAGGCTATGCTTTTGTTGATATGACCAATAACGAGCTTGCTAAATTGCATGTGCGTTATATGGTTGGCGGTAAACCGGGTGAGCAGCTATCAGAGCGCTTGTTCCGTTTTGAGTTTCCTGAATACCCAGGAGCGCTTGAGCGTTTTCTTGATACCTTAGGTGCAAATTGGAACATCAGCTTGTTTCACTATCGCAATCATGGTGCCGCAACCGGAAATGTATTGGCTGCATTTGAAGTGCCTGAACAAGATAACGCTGCCTTTAGTGAGCACTTACAACGTTTAGCTTATGCTTATCAAGAAGAAACAAACAATCCGTGCTATTTGCAGTTTTTGTCGAGTAAAGCACAAAAGCTCGCGCAGGTAGCAAATAGCTAACGTAAACAACTTACCTAAATGCCCCAATTATTGGGGTATTTTCTATTCTGAACATCACAGCAAGATTTGCTATCATAGCGCTATTCAAATTTAGCTTGTGTTGAAGATGTCTCACACCGCACTTTTTACCGCAATCGATACGCTATTAACTAAAACACAAGCCTATTGGCAATGTGTTGCGTTTGCATCGCGCGAAATACCTTGGCCGCATTTAACGGAAATCCTGCTGGCGTTATCTGACGATGATGTTGAAAAACTTGAAAGCAATCAAGTTGAGTTGCAACGTTACTTGGCAAATCTTATTCCTGAATTAGCTAATGTTGAAAGCTTATTGCAATTGCCAAGCGCAAATAAGCAAACAGCTGAATTTCCGTTTTGGCTTACAAACGGCATAAAAGGCAGCAAAATTGCGCAATTAGAAAGTTTTGTGATGCAAACCGCAGAGCAAAACTTACCCCTGCTGGAGTGGTGTGCAGGAAAAGGGCATTTAGGTCGGTTATATCATTTTGCTCACAAAGTGCCGGTACAGAGCGTAGAAATACAGCCTCAACTGGTGGCGCAGGGGCAGCAGTTGGCACAGCAATTTGGTTTAGATATTAAACTGGCTGAATTGGATGTTTTATCTGAACGTGCGGCAGATTATTTACAGCAAGAACAACATGCAGTGGCACTTCATGCCTGTGGCGGGTTACACCAAGCACTAATTAAACATGGTGTTGCCAAAGGCACTAAATTAATGAGTATTTCACCGTGTTGTTATCACTTATTTCAGCAATCTGAGCAGTATGAAGCTATGAGCAATATTGCTAAGCAGTCTCAGGTTGCCTTTACTGCCAGTGATTTAAAACTTGCGCTGCAAGAAACAGTTACTTCAGGCAAGCGCATTTCACGTTTACGCGAAACTGAAACCGTATGGCGCTTAGCATTTGATTGTTTGCTTGATGATGTACTTGAAAAAGATAGCTACCTTCCGGTGCCGTCCGCCAAAAAAGCGTTGTTCACCGGTGAATTTAGCTATTTTTGTACGTGGGCTGCCAAGCAAAAAAACATCACTTTACCAGCACAAATAGATTACGCAGCTTATTTAGCGCAAGGCAAATTACGACGTCAAATTACGCAGCGCATAGAATTAGTACGCCATGGTTTTAGGCGTTTGATTGAGCTTTGGTTAGTACTTGATCGCGTTTTATATTTGGAGCAATTTGGCTACCGCGTTACACTCAGTGAGTTTTGTGAAAAGCAAATCACACCAAGGAATATTCTAATTCAGGCAAAAGCCTAAACACTATCAGGAACGCAAACACTGATGAATAAATTAGCGCATCTTTTTGTCAAGAATCGCTCGTGGGCAAAAGAAACAACGGATCGGGATCCTGAGTTTTTTAAGATTCTTTCAATGCAACAAAACCCCGAATATTTATGGATCGGCTGTGCCGACTCCCGTGTACCCGCTAATGAGATAGTTGGTTTATTACCAGGCGAATTGTTTGTTCATAGAAATGTGGCAAATATGGTAGTACATACCGACCATAACTGCTTGTCTGTACTACAATATGCAGTAGAGGTGTTAAAAGTTAAGCACATTATGGTTGTAGGGCACTACGGCTGTGGTGGCGTAAAAGCAGCTCTTGACGGCATTCGACTTGGTTTAATCGATAATTGGCTAAGACATGTTGTCGATGCGCGCGATAAGTATGAGACTCAACTTAGTAATTCTGTTAGTGAACAGCAAAAGTTTGATCGCTTATGTGAAATAAACGTCATTGAGCAAGTGAAGAATGTGTGCCAAACAAATATCGTGATGGATGCGTGGGAAAGAGGGCAAGCATTAGAAGTCCATGGCTGGATTTATGGGTTGGCCGATGGCCATATTAGAGATTTAGAAACCAGCATTAATGGGGCGAACGATGTGGCAAAAATTTATAACAATGCCGTTCAAGGTGTGTTTAGTCGTTAGTGCGTATTTTGCGTTAACAGCTAATAATGCCTATGCCGAGCAAGTTGTACCACAAACGACAGAACAAAAAATAACACTGCGTTTTGCAGTGCCGCATTTTCCACCGTACATTTATTTAAATGAAAATAAAAAGCTTGCAGGGCAAGGTATTGTGCGTGTAACGCAAGTACTTAACAACTTGGAAGTGAACTACGAGTTTGAACTTGTTGCAAATTACGGTGTGGCGCTGCGTGAAATGCGAAGTGGCAACGTTGATGGTTTTTTCTTAGCGACGCAAAACCGTTTTCGCGACCGTATTGCACAAATTAGCGATGCGGTACTCATTAATAATTGGAGCTGGTTTTATAAAACATCTAATGTAATTGATGTGAAACACAGTGGATTTCGCGAACAAGCAAAAATAGGTACTATTTTAAACACCAATACGCAGGTTTGGCTGCAAGATAATAATTATCCTATAGCAACTCTAAGTAATGATGTGGATACGCTAGTTGAAATGCTGTTGGCTGACCGACTAGATGCGGTGTTTTTATCGGAAAGTGTGTTTGTTCATGCATTATCGAAACGTTCGCAAAACCTTGATAATATAGCAAGCATTATTGAAGCAAGCAGAAATTTCTCTGTTTACTTTTCAAATAATTTTTTAGTAGAGCACCGCTGGTTTTTAGACGCATTCAACAGCGAGTTAGCAAAACTAAAAGCACAGGAAAAAGAAGCGCTTTAGCTTCTTTTTTATTCTGCGTCTTTATCGGCAAGCTTTGCTTCTAGCTCGTTCACACGTTGCTCTAAAATCGCCAATTTCTCACGTGTTCTTAATAATACTTGGCTTTGTACTTCAAAATCTTCACGGCTAACAAAATCCATTTCACTTAATTTATTTTGAATAGCTTGTTTTGTTTTGCCTTCCAATGTATCTGCTAAGTTTTTAACACCTTGTGGCATGTTTTCAGTAATTTGCTTGGCAATTTCTTCAAGTTTCGCTGGGTTAATCATAGTCAAATTCTAGTAATAAAAACTGTGTTTAGTTTAACCCATCGGGGCTTGCAGGCAAAGACAATCCTTGCGCCTGACATAGCTGCATTTTAAAATCCCTTTCTTTGTTGTATTAATGCAAGCGATTTTAATGAAACTCAATCCTAAACAAGATGAAGCGGTTAAATATATCAGTGGTCCATGCCTAGTGCTGGCAGGCGCTGGCTCAGGTAAAACCCGTGTAATCACAAATAAAATTGCCTACTTAGTGCAAAAGTGCGAATACAAGGCACGCAATATTGCGGCGGTAACCTTTACCAATAAAGCAGCAAAAGAAATGCGTGAGCGTGTGGCACAAACACTGGGTAAGCAAGAAGCGAAAGGGTTATGGGTTTCTACGTTTCACACGCTTGGCTTGGAAATTGTTAAAAAAGAGCTGGATGCACTGGGATATAAACCTGGTTTTTCATTATTTGACGATCAAGACAGCAACAAACTCTTGGCTGATTTAACAGAACCCGAATTAAAAGGCGATAAAGACTTACTTAATCTGTTAAAAATGCAGATTTCGAATTGGAAAAATGACCTGATTTTGCCACAGCAGGCCATTGCAGAAGCCAGAGAGCAACAAAAAGTTCAGTTTGCTCAACTTTATGCGCGTTTTCAAAATCAATTACGCGCTTATAACGCGCTAGATTTTGATGATTTAATTATGATCCCAACTTTGCTGCTAAGCGCTAAGCCAGAGGTGCGTGAACGCTGGCAAAATCGCTTTCGTTATTTGTTGGTGGATGAATATCAAGATACCAACACCAGCCAATACCAATTAGTTAAACTGTTAGTGGGCGAGCGAGCGCGCTTTACAGTTGTAGGCGATGATGACCAAAGTATCTATTCTTGGCGCGGGGCAAAACCACAAAACCTAGTGCTGTTGAGTAAAGACTTTCCCGGATTACGTTTAATTAAACTTGAGCAAAATTATCGTAGTGCGGGGCGTATTCTTAAATCTGCCAACATTCTGATTGCTAATAACCCGCACGTGTTTGATAAAAAGTTATTTAGTGAATTAGCTTATGGCGAACAGATTAAAGTTATTGCGACAAAAGATGAAGAGCATGAAGCTGAGAGAGTGGTTGCTGAGATTATTTCGCATAAATTTATGAAGCGCACCAGCTATAAAGATTACGCAATTTTGTATCGTGGTAATCACCAAGCAAGGGTATTTGAAAAAGCCTTAATGGGAAGCCATATTCCGTACAAAATTAGCGGCGGTATGTCGTTTTTCTCACGTGCAGAAATTAAAGACATTATGGCGTATTTAAGGTTGTTGGTGAATCAAGATGACGATAACGCCTTTTTACGTATCGTAAATACACCACGCCGTGAAATTGGTCCTATCACACTTGAGAAATTAGGATCGCTGGCGAATGAAAAGCACATTAGTTTGTTTGCTGCGTGTTTTGAACCTGAATTATCATCGCGCTTAGCTGGGCGTGGTTATAATGCGTTAATGGGTTTTGCCCGTTGGGTGGTTGAGCTTTCTGACCGAGCAACCCGCGGAGACACCCTTGAAGCCGTAAAAGACATGGTGCGCGAGATTAATTACGAAGATTACTTGTATGAGACTTCAACCAGCGCTAAAGCTGCTGAAATGCGTATGAAGAACGTGTCGGAACTGTACCGATGGATCACCGATATGTTAGTTGGCAGCAGTGATAACCCGCCGCTGACCTTACCTGAGGTTGTGATGAAGCTAACACTGCGCGACATGCTTGAACGCAATGAAGAAGAAGACGAGTCAGACGCGGTGCAATTACTGACATTACACGCATCGAAAGGCTTGGAATATCCTTATGTGTTTATGGTGGGCATGGAAGAGGGATTGTTACCACACCAAACCAGCATTGATGAAGATAATGTTGAAGAAGAAAGGCGTTTGGCTTACGTAGGCATTACTCGTGCGCAGCAAGAGTTGATTTTAACCTATGCAAAAGAGCGCAGAATGTTTGGTGAAACGGCAACGCCAGAGTTAAGTCGTTTTGTTGCTGAAATGCCACAAGATGATCTTGCTTACGAAATGCGAAAACAACCGCAAAACCAACAACAACGTATGGAAAAAGGCCAAGCGCGAGTTGCTAATTTACGCGCCATGTTAAAGAAATAACGTTTACTTTTTATTGGTTTTACTGAGCAGTGATTGGCTTTTATCTAACTGCGATAGCTGCTCAGAACCTTGCGCCAGTGGGCTTAAGAATAAATTGATACCAAGTATTTTGAGTGCCGACTGAAAATTCACTATGGCAGGTCCGGTAGCGATAATTTCACACTTACTGCCTTTTGTAAGTGCAAGTAAGGCTGCAAGCTGTTGCTGTGCTACTTTCTCTGTGACTAATTTACGACAAAAATTTAGCTCTAACTGCATAAAATCAAACTCCACGCAGGTTAGCTTTGCAAGATCGATTTGCTGACGAGCAACGTCAATAACACCTATTTTGAATCCCAATTTTTTGAGTTTTACTAGATTATCAATTTGGGTCGTCGACATTTCAGCAAGGTTACTGTCGTTAATTAACCAGCAAATATTATTTGCTGACTTACTTAGTTCTTTGTAAAAACGATCAAATTCACGTGCCAAAATACTGGTATGCAGTTGCAAAAACACCGTACCATTTTGCACAACATGAGGAAGAATTTGATTTAATAAGTAATCGCAGTAATCAATTGCTGCATGCTGTTCTTGTAATAAGTGAGCAAGGGCTATTGTTGCACCTGATTCCAGTGTTAGCTGTGGATTGTAAAAAGTTGCGACACTGTGATCTTTATGCAGATCAATCACATTTGATTTAGCAAAACTCAGTTGCCCTGCGTTAATTTCGGTCGGGCGAATCAGGCTACTTCTTGGCTCTAGATGTTCTGCACTGAGCTCAATGGTACCTTTACCTGATTTCTTCGCTTGATACATAGCACTGTCTGCGTCACGAATAATTTGGTCTGTGCTGGTATAGGCTTTGTTGCTGTATGCAATGCCAATGCTTGCCCCACTTTTAATGCACAATTCATTAATACAAAAAGGCTTTTTCATTAATTTAATTATTCGCTTAGCGATAAGCTCTGCTTCGTCTATGTGCTGTAAATGGGTTAATAGAATAACAAATTCATCACCACCAAAACGTGCCAGTAAATCATGCTCTCGAATACAAGTAGAAAACTCATTAGCAGTCGATTTTAAAAATTTATCGCCAGCGTGATGACCGAGTGTGTCGTTGATGTCTTTAAAATTATCGAGATCGATAAACATCACAGCAAAGCCATGCGATTTATCTCGCTTGTGTCGTTGCAGGGTTTTATCTAATTGAGAAATAAACAAGCTTCGGTTTGCTAAGCCTGTTAAATTATCATGGTGGGCATCGTGAAATAACTGACGCTCAATTTTCTTACGCTCTTCAATTTGCAATTGCAAATGAATATTGGCTTGTTGTAATTCAGCGGTTTTTTCTTTTACTCGTTGCTCTAATTGATTATCTGCCAAGTGTTTTACGATTACATTGGAAATTTGCTCTGAGACAAATGAGATAAGCTCAATATCAGATTGTTTGTAGCTGTATTCGTGATTAAACGCCTGACAAGCCAATACACCAATTACTTGTTGACGGTGATAAAGCGGCACGCCAATCCAAGAAGTCGGTAAAGGAGAGTTATTAAATTTAGCGGGCAGCTCAACATGACCTTTTGCTACCTCATTTAATATTCGGTTTTGGTCAAACAATTCCGTTTTACCTGTGCGAATAACAAATTCAGTTAGCCCCTTAGAGAAGGTACGAGGTTGATAATCAACAGACATTTCATCCACTGCGTAGGGACAGCTGATCATATTTTCGCTGTGATCATAAAGCGCGATAAACAGGTTTTTAGCGAATACTTCTTCGTTAACAATATTGTGAACTCGCTCAAAGAAGTCTTGGTTATTAAGGCTTTTTGTCGCTAGCTTAGAAATCGCGTACAAAATATTTTGTTTGCGAATAGTATCTTGGTTTCGAGCAATTTCGCGGCTTAACTGTTCCGTGCGCTCAGCAACTTGTTGCGCCATATACTGGCGTTTTTTAACACGCTCAACCGCGGTACTAAAATAGAATGCGACGGTTTCAAATAGTGCTATTTGGCTATCATCAAACGGCTGATTTACATTATAGCTTTGTGTTGCCATAACACCGATCACGCGACCATCGTGATGGATTGGCACACCTAACCAGTATTCACAGGGCGTGCCCATAACACGGCATACACCTTTAATTTCGCAATCGGCAATTTGTTCTTTATTAAATAGTTTGGTTTTACCGGTTTTAAATACGAGGCCAGTAAGCGAATTATCGAGCATGCCAGTTTGTTGCGCTTGAATGGGTAAATGAATGCCATCGATCTCGTCGACAAAATAAGTAAGTTCGAGTTCGCCAATATCAGGGTTGAATAACACCACATAAAAGTTTCTACATGGAAGGCTGCTCTCTAAAATTTGCTGAATAGCGGGGTAGAGCAAGGTAAGTTCTGATACTTTACTTGCTTGTTCGGATAGTTGTAATAACGCAGTTTGTGTTTGCAAAGAGGTTTGATATTTCTTTACTAAACTTTTTAAGCGCTTTATTTTTCTTTGCTGTGAGCCGTTATCGGCATAAGCATCTTCCATTGCTATTTCTTATTATTAGGTAGAATTTATAGCAGTGTGAACCCAACCGAACCACACAGTTAATCACTGCCTATTTTTTAACCTTATTTTTCCATTTTTCGTTTTAAATAGCAATCTTGTCGATGAAATTGCGTTAAATTATAACTCATTGATAAATTTGAGTTTTTAAATAAATCGAATATTCTTTTTTATTCTAACTTGTGTTTCCTTAGTTATATAAATGTTAACCAATAAAAAAGCCGCTTTGTTAAGCGGCTCTTTTAAAATGCGTTTTATGTTTATTGACCTTTTGCCATAAACTCGATTGCATCTTTAATTTCATCATCAGAACAGTTCATACATGTACCGCGAGGAGGCATTGCATTGAAACCATTAATTGCATGCTGCATTAGTACATCCATGCCTTTCGCCATGCGAGTATCCCAGTCAGCTTTTGTCTTTGGCGCGCCTAGAGCACCTGTACCGTGACAACCAAAACAACTTGCTTGATACACTTGTTGGCCAGTACGTGGACCTGTTGGCTCAGCAACAACTGGTTCTGCACCTGCTAAATAAACAGAGCCAACTGGAGCGATACGTTTTTTAATTGCTTCTTCAGTTAACGAGTTATCAAAAGGTGCTGCAACTGCGACAGTTGCACTCATCATTAGTAATGCTGCTGTTAATTTTTTCATTTTTTACTTGCTCACAAATTGAGGTGATCAATCACAATAGACGGAAATTAGCACAATTATAACGTTTGCTGCGAATTTATAAAATGGTTAGTTATGGCTATTTAGTCGTAAAATATGAAAAAGTTGCGCTAGCGCAACTTTTTCTTTTGTTACAGGGTTAGCTCATTTTTACTAATTGTGCGATGGCTTTTTCAATACCGCTCGCCGCTTCGCGAATATTTGTCGCTAACATATAAGCTGGTGTGCTGATTACTTTTGCACTTTCGTCGACAATAATATCGTTTACCGCACAGTTTTGGTGTGCTGCGCCTAATGCGTTAACGCCATTTGCTGTATCTAGGTCATTGCCAATGGTTGCAAGTGTGCCTGCGGCGTACACTTGTGGAATAATTGTCGGTGCAATACAAATATAGGCTGCCGGTTTTTTCGCATCAGCAAATGCACGACACGCATTGGCAACGTCTTCATTGATCTCGCAATCAGCGCCTTTTAATGCGAAATCACACAAATTTTTCGCAGCGCCAAAACCACCAGGTAAAGCCAGTGCATCAAACTCCGAAATGTTGAGCTCTTTAAGATCCTTGATCTCACCTCGAGCGATACGCGCAGATTCGACTAGTACGTTGCGTTTCTCTGACATTTCCTCGCCAGTGATATGATTAATTACATGGTGTTGATCTATATTGGGTGCGAAACATTGGTAACTTGCACCCTGCAGTTCAATATTTAACAGCGTTAATACTGCCTCATGAATTTCAGCGCCATCAAATACCCCACAGCCACTTAAAATCACTGCTATCTTCTTCATATATCTATTCCATATCTCAAGATTGGTTAAGCATTATATTCTAGCTATAAAGAAACGATGTAAATAAAAAAAAATTATAAAAAGATCGCTAGGATCTTTGATCTTTTATTGGTAGAGTAACTGCCCTGCTAAAGATTAGGATGTTCCTTGCCAAGCTTTAAGGATAAAAAGTTTAGCAGTTTCCACATCTTGGAAAATTAATAATAATAACAATACGCTAGTAAATTAGCCTTGTTAACTCATTGTATATTAAACAAAAAATCAGATTCTCCATTTGTTTTTTCAAATTCGGGGAAGGCACTGTTACATCTTTACTAACAAACTTATCCACAGGTTACAACCAATTGGTCTGAGGAATATTTCAACAATTCGTTTACTGCTTGCACTGCACTGATTATTTCTGTTGTTTATATAGCTGAATTCTCGTTTTCTTATCGGGGATATGGCATGCTATCGGCAATTTATGTTTAATCGTTTTAAGGCGAGTGCTAATGGCTCAGATCCCTGAAAATCCGTTAATCTTGGTTGATGGTTCATCATACTTATTCCGTGCTTACCATGCTCCACCACATCTAACTAACTCAAAGGGTGAGGCTACCGGTGCTATCTATGGTGTAATTAATATGCTTAAGAGTTTGGTTAAGCAGTATTCGCCAAGTCATATGGTGGTGATCTTTGACGCTAAAGGTCCAACTTTTCGCAATGATATGTATTCTGAATACAAGGCAAACCGCCCACCGATGCCTGATGATTTGCGCACTCAAATTGAGCCTATTCACAATATTATTAAGGCAATGGGTTTACCGCTTATTAGCATTCCGGGTGTTGAAGCCGATGATGTAATTGGCACATTAGCGAAACGCGCGTCAGAACAAAAACGTCATGTACTTATTAGTACTGGCGATAAAGATATGGCGCAGTTAGTTGATGAGCATGTAACACTTATCAACACCATGACTAATACGATTATGGATCCTGCTGGAGTTGTCGATAAATTTGGTATTGGTCCTGAGTTAATCATCGATTATCTCGCATTAATGGGCGATAAAGTCGATAACATTCCGGGTGTGCCAGGTGTGGGCGAAAAAACGGCTCTTGCAATGCTGCAAGGACTCGGTTCTATTGATTCACTTTACGATAACTTAGACAAAATCGCAGATCTTGGTTTCCGTGGTTCAAAAACCATGTCGAAGAAACTAGAAGATAATAAAGAACAGCTTCAGCTTTCTTATGAGCTTGCAACGATTAAGTTGGATGTAGAGGTTGAGCAAAACTTGGATTCTTTCGAAGTTGCGGCGCCAAATACTGATGAATTGATCAAGCTTTATGGCGAGTGTGAATTTAAGCGTTGGTTAAGCGAATTACTTGATGGTGACACTGCACCTGCTGCGGAAGTTGAAGTGGCAACTAAACCCATTGAAACAAATTACGAAACTATACTAACTGAAGCACAGCTAGATAGCTGGGTTGCTAAACTCCAAGCGGCAGATCTTTTCGCGTTTGATACCGAAACCACCAGTCTTGATTACATGCAAGCTGATCTAGTCGGTATGAGCTTTGCGGTAACAGAAGCACAAGCAGCTTATTTACCGCTTAAACATGATTATTTAGGTGCGCCAGCACAACTAAGTCATGAGCTAGTATTTGCTAAACTTGCGCCAATTTTAGCTGATGAAAATAAAGCGAAAGTAGGACAAAACCTTAAGTACGATAAGAGCGTATTAGCGCGAGCGGGTATTCAACTTAATGGTATTCGTTTTGATACCATGCTTGAGTCTTACGTACTTAACAGTGTAGGTACTCGTCATGATATGGATTCACTTGCGCTAAAATATCTCGGCCATAAAAACATTAGTTTTGAAAAAATTGCAGGTAAAGGCAAAGCGCAGCTAACCTTCAGTCAAATTGAGCTAGAAAAAGCGGCACCGTATGCGGCGGAAGATGCCGATATTACCCTGCGTTTACATAATACGCTTTGGCCAATGTTAGAAAAAGAGCCAGAGCTAGTGGATGTTTTCAATTCAATCGAATTGCCATTGGTAAATGTGTTATCAGATATGGAACGTACCGGTGTTCATATTGATAGCCAAATGTTGGCACAGCAAAGTGTTGAAATTGCAGCGCGCCTTGAAGAGCTGGAAAAAGAAGCGTATGAGATTGCAGGAGAGGAGTTTAACCTAAGCTCAACCAAGCAATTACAAGGTATTCTGTTTGAAAAACTGGGCTTACCAGTATTAAAGAAAACACCAAAAGGCGCGCCGTCGACAGCGGAGGAAGTGCTGCAAGAACTTGCGCATGATTACCCGTTGCCTAAGTTGATTATTGAGCACCGTGGTTTAGCTAAGCTCAAATCAACGTATACTGATAAACTACCTAAAATGGTAGATGAAGTAACACAGCGTGTACATACTTCGTATCATCAAGCGGTTACCGCAACAGGTCGCTTAAGTTCAAGCGATCCTAACTTACAGAATATTCCAATTCGTAATGAAGCAGGTCGCCGAATTCGTCAGGCTTTTGTTGCGGCTCCTGGCAAATTAATAATGGCAGCTGACTACAGTCAAATAGAACTGCGTATTATGGCGCATTTATCGCAAGATAACGGCCTATTAAGTGCATTTGCTGAAGGTAAAGACGTTCACAGCGCAACGGCTGCGGAAGTATTTGGTGTACCACTTGAAACCGTAACATCTGATATGCGCCGTAAAGCTAAGGCTGTAAACTTCGGTCTAATTTACGGCATGAGCGCATTTGGCTTGTCACGACAATTAGATATCCCGCGTAATGAAGCACAACATTATATGGATACTTATTTTGAACGTTTCCCTGGTGTACTTGAGTATATGGAACGCACGCGTGAAGATGCTGCTGAAAAAGGTTACGTGAGTACCTTATTTGGTCGTCGTTTATATTTGCCAGATATTAAAGCGCGTAATGGTGCGCGTCGTAAAGCAGCTGAACGAGCGGCAATTAACGCGCCAATGCAGGGTACTGCTGCAGATATTATTAAGCGCGCAATGATCAATGTAGCTGGTTGGCTGAAAACGCAGTCGTCAGATGATATTGAAATGAT
The DNA here is from genome assembly GCF_001399975.1 of Pseudoalteromonas sp. P1-9. GTDB lineage: Bacteria > Pseudomonadota > Gammaproteobacteria > Enterobacterales > Alteromonadaceae > Pseudoalteromonas. The sequence continues at coordinate 17,696 of NZ_LKBD01000002.1, read as the reverse complement.
CATGCAAGTTCACGATGAATTGGTGTTTGAAATTAACGCAGATAAAGTGAACGAATTTAGCGATAAAATTTGTTTATTGATGAGTGAAGCAGCTCAGTTGGACGTACCATTATTAGTGGAAGCTGATTCAGGTGACAACTGGGAGCAAGCTCACTAGTTTGCGCATAAATTAACAACAATTTTAAGTAGCCAATATTTAATGTTGGCTATTTTTTTATGTTAAATTTAAGTTTGCTGAATTTTAGTGCAGATTGTTACATTTCTTTGCAATTTGTCGCGATATAACTTTATTTTGCAAATCTGCTTTGTTAAAGTGCGCGCCGTCCTATAAGGACATCCTGTTGATGATGTATCTCTTACGGGGTACAGCGTTTTAATAGCTTCTCCCCAGATTGCTATACCCGGTTGGTTTTTACCAACCGGTTTTTTCTCAAACGTTTTATTGTTGCTCGTCTGACTCTTGTTCTACAGCTTCAATTTCACCTAAGTACCAAACATCTAATGTTTTTGCCAATTCAGGTAAACCAATGCCTTTTAACGATGAAAATGCGTGAACAGTAATTTTGTCGCTGAGTTCTTTTAACTCGCGGCGAACTTTTAGCACTTCACTTTTACGCTTACCTTGTTTTAGTTTGTCGGCTTTAGTAAGTAGCGCAAGAATCTCTAAGTCACTTTCAACGGCCCAGTTAATAAGGTCCATATCAAGCTCTTTTAATGGATGACGAATATCCATTAAGACCACAATACCTTTTAAACTTTCACGCTTTTGCAGGTATTCACCCAGTGATTTCTGCCACTTCTTTTTCATTTCAAGTGGTACTTTGGCAAAACCATAACCGGGTAAGTCGATGATGCGCATATCTTCACCCAGCGAGAAGGTGTTGATTAGCTGCGTACGACCTGGTGTTTTACTTGTGCGCGCAAGTTTTTGATCGGTTAACGTGTTTAGCGCACTTGATTTACCCGCATTAGAACGACCTGCAAACGCAACTTCAACACCCGAGTCAGCAGGCAGTTTAGTGATGTCTGGTGCACTTGTAATAAAGCTCGCTTTTGAATATTGAACCCGTGACTTTAGCAAGGTTAGCTCCTTAAAACGCTATCTTAAGATTAAAGGCGAATCCCTATTTTCAGAGATTTTTGCTACACTGCCTTTAACATATCTTTTATTTCTGGGCGCGTATTTTATACTAACAATAGCCAAATAAGTAATGCTTTGTCTTTTTTAATGGGCATATTTAACCTTGAGAAAGATCAAAGAAATGCGCCTTTACGGAGTTTTTTAGTAAAAACCCCTATATTTTATATGTTTTATCAAGGCACAAGAGGTGTCAGATAAAATTTAATCGTGTAGAATATGACTACTTTAGCTGGTATTCATTCCTGCTTGTCAGGTTTTAACAGGGTCGAAACAGAGAAATAGCATGAAAAAAATAGCTTTATCTTTAATGATGGTTGCTGGTGCGTTCAGCGTCAATCAAGCTGCTGCTTTTGAGGGCGATATAGAAGCTGGTAAAACAAAAGCTGCGACATGTGTTGCTTGTCACGGTGTAGATGGAAACAAACCTCTTCCTAATCACCCTAAACTTGCAGGTCAGCACGCTCAATACTTATTTAAGCAATTAAAAGAGTTTAAATTAGGTATGACATCAGGCGGTGCAGAAGGTCGTATGGACCCTGTAATGAGTGGTATGGCTATGCCACTATCAGAGCAAGATATGCGCGATATCGCGGCTTACTTTTCAAGTCTTAATATGGAACCAGGTAGTACACCAGAAGAGGTGGTTGAGCTAGGTGGTAAACTATACAAAGCAGGTGATGCGGAACGTGGTATTCCGGCATGTGCAGCATGTCACGGTCCTCGTGGTAACGGTACATCATTAGCGGGCTTCCCGAAAGTATCATTCCAAAATGCTGATTATGTAAAAGCGCAACTTGAGAAATTCCGCTCCGGTGATCGCAATAATGACCTAAATGGTATGATGCGCGATTTAGCGACAAAACTAACAGATAAGGACATTGAACTACTTTCTAAGTACGTTTCAGGTCTTCATTAATAACACTTACTCTTATAAGTGATGAAAAAAGCAGCGCAAGCTGCTTTTTTTATACCTTAGTCTGTGAGATATATCTCACATTAAGGGTGGGATAATGACCAATGTTAACTGTAAGTTAATTCGCTATTTTGTCTCTGGTTATGGTTTAAGTGTCTGTTTTTTATTGTTAACATGATTTTTAAAGAAATCTTTTTTTATTTATTTTAGTTAAATTAGTTGTAACAAATTTATTAACAAGTAAATTATTCACCTGTCGCAAGGGACAAAAAAAATAACAGGGAAAGCAGTAAAATACGGAAGTGCAGCGACAATTATGTGCGTAGGGGAAAGTAACCATAGGTTACAAATGGACTGCTAAGAAAGCGTCAGGAAGACCGAAAATAAAAAAGCACGGATGAAAATAATAAAAATACGGATAGCAAAATAATAATAATATTAGACTCGTTGGTTAAAACAGTCGAAGGGAGAAGTGTCATAAGACACTCAGATTAGTAAGCGGCAGAGATTCTCTGTCGCTTTTTTATTTGTCGAATAAAATTGCTATGATTACGGCAAATAAATTTCACGTTTAAACCATGTCTGAACCTTGTCCACTATGCCTGCATTCTAAAAGCGCCTTTTATAGCGAAGACAAACGCAGAGCTTACTATCAATGTGAGTTATGTCAGTTAGTATTTGTTGCGCGCAGCCAGTTAATTTCACTCGAACAAGAAAAACAAATCTACGATAGTCATGAAAATGATGTAAATGACACGGGCTATCAGAAGTTCCTGAGCCGCGCGTTAGCGCCTTTGCTTCCAGAATTAGCAGAAGCTAGCCAGGGTCTTGATTTTGGTTGTGGACCGGGTCCTGCACTTGCCAAAATGCTCGCAGAGAAAGGTCACGCTACAGCGCTTTACGATATCTTCTATTATCCAAACACTGAGGTGTTAAATCGTCAGTACGACTTTGTAACCTGTACTGAGGTAATCGAACACTTAGCCAAGCCAAACGAAGTGTGGGCGCAACTACTGAACTTATTAAAGCCAAATGGCGTATTAGTTGTGATGACAAAGCTCGTCATCGACCAAGATAGATTTAAAAATTGGCATTACAAAAATGATATTACGCATATCAATTTTTTTTCGCGAGCCACGTTTGATTATTTAGCACAGCACCATGGCTTATCACTGACATATCATGGTGATGACGTGATGCTATTTAAACAGTCAGCAATAGTGTAAAATAAGCTTAGTTTTGTAAAAATTTTAGATTTAATTATGACCAGAAAGAAAAAGTCACGCAAAATCGGTACCGGTGGCAACGGAAGCTTCCGCCTTAGCAAAGAGAAACTTGCCGAACTACGCGCTTTGAAAGAGCAGCGTGTTAAAAAGCGTACTGGTAATAAAGCGGGTACACGCAATGCACAAGATGCCTTAAATGAGCAGCAAGGTACGGGTAAGCAACGCAAAGACAGCCGTTTAGGCAGCAAAAAACCTATTAGTCTTGTGCCTGAAGCAGCGGTTACTCAGCAACAGCCAGAGTTTAAGCGCCATCTACAGCCGCAAGTAGAGTTGCGTAAAGTGGGCGAGCCTGAACTGACACCAGAGCAAGAGCTTGAGCAAATTGAAAACGATCAAAAGCTAATGTCGTTACTTGAGCGTCAAAATGCAGGTGAAGTGTTAGTTGGAAAAGACATCAAATACTTAAACGCAAAAGTAGAGCGTCACCAAGCACTTTGCGACTTGTTAGGTATTGATGATGAAGATGAGTTTGACGACGAAGACATGCTTGACCAATTTATGTCGAACGATCTTGCCGATGAATGGTTAAGTGATGATGACGAGGAGGAGCTTAAGTAGTGAATGCTATTTGGGTTATCGCCATTATTATTGCCGCTGCTATTGTTGCAGGGTTAGCTTTTTACGCTGGTAAGTTGTTATTCCAACTGAAAGTGCAAAAAGAAAAGCAACAAGCGCAAATTGAAAAGTTAAAAGTTAAAGCGGCTGAGCGCAATGCAAAAATTGCCGACAGCATTAACTTGATTGCACGCGCGATGAAAGAGAAGCAGTGTGAATACTCAGAAGGCTGTTTACGTATTTGGGTGTTGATGTCGCAGTATCAATTCTCCGAAACAGTGGATCTTGAAACGGAATACCAGCACGTTTTCAAAATGTATGATGTGGTAAAGGAAATGCCGACCCACGATGCGCGTAAGAAATACAGTAAGAAAGAAGTTTTCCAAATGGATAGCAAGCGTTGGCGTGCTGAAAAAGAGCTTGAAGAAGGCATTTTGGCCGAAGCAGCTAAGCTAGAAGCTTATTTCCCAGCTGATCCGAATACCAAACACGTATTCGCTAACTAGCCACCTTATCTAATCTGTAAATAAAGCCAGCACTCGCTGGCTTTATTGTTTTGGATCAAAGCCTATTTCTCGTTCCTTTTGTACACTTGCTAAACCTTAATATTGTTAGGTTTCAGTCGTGCAAAACTTCGTTGAATGGGATAACTCCCTTATAAAAAAATACAATGTGTCAGGTCCTCGTTATACTTCGTATCCAACGGCGTTGTCGTTTGAGCCTGGCTTTTCTGTTGAATCGGTAACACAGGCGATTGCCAAAAGCGATAATACGCGCTTGTCGTTGTATATTCACGTGCCATTTTGTCATCAACTTTGCTATTACTGCGGCTGTAATAAAATAATTACTCGCCACCAACATAAAGCAGATGTGTATTTGGACTTTTTAGAGCAAGAAGCAAAAGCACAAGCAATCCTTTATAAAGATTACAAAATCGAGCAGTTACATTTAGGTGGTGGTACACCCACGTTTTTAACAAAAGAACAAATGAGCCGTTTAATGGCGATTGTTAAAACGTATTTTAACTTTTCAGACCAAGTGCAAGCTGGAATTGAAATTGACCCACGCTCTTTACCTGAAGATATGCTTAGTCATTTACGCTCGCTTGGTTTTAATCGTGTGTCTTTTGGTATTCAAGATTTTAATGACGATGTGCAAAAGGCGGTAAACCGTGAACAATGTGCTGATAACGTTGCAAACTTGGTAACTGAAGCGCGCGCACTCGGTTTTTCTTCAGTGAATGCCGATATGATTTACGGCTTACCATTGCAAACGCCAGAGAGCTTTCAAGAAAGCATGGCGCGTTTAATCGCCTTGTCGCCTGATCGTGTTTCGGTATTTAACTATGCCCATTTACCTGATCGTTTTGCTGCACAGCGCAAAATTAAAGATGAGCAATTACCTAGCCCAGAGCATAAGCTAACAATGTTTAAAAACACCTTGGCGCAAATGGTTGAGGCTGGGTACGTTAATATCGGCATGGATCATTTTGCCAAAAGCACGGATTCGTTGGCGATTGCGCAGCAGCAAGGTAAATTACACCGTAACTTCCAGGGTTACACCACACACGGTGAGTGCGACTTATTGGGTTTAGGTGCATCATCTATTTCGCAGGTAGGCGATAGCATTTTCCAAAACCCGAAAGATCTAAAAGATTATTATCAAACCGTTGAAACGACGGGCGTACCTGTTGTTAAAGGCCTAACGTTAACCACAGATGACAAAATTCGCGCATTTGTGATTAAAGAAATTATTTGTCACTTTAAGTTAAATTTCGCAGATGTTGAGCGCAAGTTTTCGATTAATTTTGCAGATTATTTTGCAGAAGAATTATCAGGGCTTTCGTGTTTTGCTGAAGATGGCATGATCTCATTAAACAATGAACAGCTTGTGGTTGAAAATAAAGGGCGCTTGTTTATTCGTAATATTTGTATGACGTTTGATGCTTATCTAAAGCAACAGGCAAAGCTAACACGCTTCTCGCGAGTGATTTAAAAGTTTAACCAATAAAGAAGTCTTGGCCGCCAGAGCAAATAGCAAAGCGGCCTTTTTTTTGCTCTGAGATTTCAGCCCATTGATAAAATACGTTTCGTGACACTTTCGCCATTACACCATGATGTAAATGCAGGTAAGGCACGTCACCATTTATCTCTAAGGTGTGATTTTCACTAAGCACATACTCTCTCGCTAGGTTATCGCAGCAAACAATAAAGCCGTCTTTTTGATACCAATGCGTAATTAGAAAAGGCGCATCTTCTACCTGAATGCGCATTTTCTCAACGGGTGTTTTTAAATAGTAGTGGCCTTGCTCTTTGGTTAACACCTTAGCAAATAGTTTTACCAAATTAATGCGATTGATTTTACTTGCTTGGAAATACCAATCGCCATTGCGTTTGATAGTGATATCAATATCGCCACAACTTTCTGGCTGCCATGTTTCAAATGGCGCAATACTGGTTTCAATTTGTTGTGTTAATTCTGCAAGGTTCATTTTTGAACAAGACCTGTGTTTGCCGCAAAAATTACTTAGCGAAATGCAATACGAAAGTCACAGGAACAGCACGCGCGATATTGGGTAGGCCTGCTACTTTTTGCAGCGCTGCTACGCCTGTATCTAAATTAAAGTCACTGGCGTTAATCACAACCGGTGTCATTGCGCTGACAAGTAAATCATCTTGACTAGTACGCGCAACAAATACTTCGATTGAAAGTGTTTTTTCAATGCCATTTAGCGACAACGTAGCTGGTACTGAAAATACATGTGTCGGTGCGTTTTTCATTGCGGCAAGTTCTTTGCTCACATTGGAGCTTAACGTTAATTTTGGGAAGACTTTAGTGTTGAATAGCATGCTTTGCATACGTTCATTGCGAATAGGGATGTTAGTTTCAACAGACGTTAAGTCAATTTCTAGAGATAATTTACCGTCATCAGCAATCGCGCCAGATAATGTTTTAAAGTGGTGTACTTCACCGATTGTGTCTTTTTTTACCGAGACAAAACTGAGTTTTGAACTGTCGTTTTGTAGTTGCCACGCTGCAAGCGAACTAAAGCTTGTTGCTAGTAAAGCAATTGAAAAAAGTGATTTAAGCATAACGCATACCTAGGTTAGTAATAAAAATAATTGCGATTATATAGTAACTTAACTATCGCTAAATTCCATTATCTATCTGCGAGCTTAGCGAGTTTTTCGAGTTTTAATCTAAGAGAGTCCGGTGCGTGCTGAGCAACTTCAAGCAGCGATTGCTGTGCACTTTTGGTTAGGCGTTTCTTCTCTTGGCTTTGCTGCTGTTGTTGGTTTGCTTGTAGGCTTTTTGCGCTGCGTGGCGATGTTTGAATTTTAATCTGGCACAACTCAGGCAAACCAAGGCGTCTAAAGTCACTGAGTAAGCTCATTTTCATATAATTTAGTCGCATAGCAACGGCCGCAGATTGGGCGTTTAACACTAATGTGCCATCTTGATAGTTTGCTATGGTGCATTTTTGTAGCATATTTTTATCAAGTATTTGTTCAAGCAAACTTTGTAATTGCTTGTTTTCTTGATTCTTATTTGAAAATTGCTGCAGCCGATTAGGAAGGTTAGTCAGTACATCCCCTAGCGGTTTAGGTGCAAACCTGTTTTTAGCCATGGTTAGATACCTCTTTTTTATTATTGTATTGGGCAAGAATAGTTACAGCAAGTAAAAAGCTGTAAATAAAGCAGAACAAAGGGCAAATTAAACTTGGCTCACTGTGATTAAACGAATAAAATATCGCCCTTGAATTTGGCAGTTTTGTCTCAATATATAGAAAAATATAGTTGTATCACACAAGGCTATATTGCTAGTTATCTCAAATAATGCAATTTCACTATTGTTAACGAGCCAGGTTTGGTCGGGTTAACTAGCAATATCGGTGCTCTGCTGATACTGTACGCACAATTAATTTGAAAAGTGGCATGGGTTTTGTCACTAAACTAAGGTTGTAACGGTTTTATCATGATAGCTAACTTACTTACCAAGATATTTGGTAGTCGCAATGATCGAATAATTAAAAACTTACGAAAAACGGTCGCGCAAATTAATGGATTAGAACAGCAATACGAAGGGCTGTCGGATGAAGAACTAAAAGCGAAAACAGCTGAGTTTCGTAAGCGTTATGATAATGGTGAAACCTTAGATTCATTTCTAGCTGAAGCATTTGCAGTTGTACGTGAAGCATCAAAGCGTGTTTATGGTATGCGCCATTTCGATGTACAGCTGATTGGTGGTATGGTTTTACACCAAGGTAAAATCTCTGAAATGCGTACTGGTGAAGGTAAAACCCTTACAGCAACTTTACCAGCATACTTACATGGTTTAACAGGTAAAGGCGTTCACGTTATTACGGTGAATGACTACCTTGCAAAACGTGATGCGGAAACAAACCGCGCACTTTTTGAATTCTTAGGCCTGACTGTTGGTTGCAACGTACCGGGCATGATGCCGCAGCAAAAGAAAGTGGCTTATGCTGCAGACATTACTTACGGTACAAATAACGAGTTCGGTTTTGACTACTTACGTGACAATATGGCGTTTACACCAGATGAACGTGTACAACGTCCTCTATACTACGCCGTAGTGGATGAGGTTGACTCAATCTTAATCGATGAAGCGCGTACGCCACTGATTATTTCTGGTCCAGCGGAAGATAGCTCTGAACTTTATCAACAAATTGATAAGCTCGTTCCAAGCCTAGAGCAGCAAGAAAAAGAAGACGAAGAAGGCGTTGAAGGTGATGGCGATTTCACGATTGATGAAAAAGCTAAACAAGTACACCTTACAGAGCGTGGCCAAGTACGTGTTGAAGAACTACTTACTGAGCTAGGTTTAATTGATGAAGGTGATTCGCTTTATTCTGCTAATAACATCACATTACTAAGCCACGTATATGCAGCACTTCGTGCGCACAAGCTTTATCAAAAAGACGTTGATTACGTAGTAAAAGATGGCGATGTAATCATTGTTGATGAGCACACTGGCCGTACTATGGAAGGCCGTCGTTGGTCTGAAGGTTTACACCAAGCTGTTGAAGCAAAAGAAGGCGTAAGTATTCAAAACGAAAACCAAACGCTTGCATCAATCACGTTCCAGAATTACTTCCGTTTATACGATGTACTTGCAGGTATGACAGGTACAGCCGATACAGAAGCATTTGAGTTCCAGTCAATTTATGGTTTAGAAACCGTTGTTATTCCAACTAACAAGCCGATGGTACGTGATGATCGCGCGGATTTAGTTTATTTAACACAAGAAGAAAAGTACGAAGCAATTTTAGCGGATATTCGCGACTGCCAAGAGCGTGGTCAACCTGTGCTTGTGGGTACTATTTCAATCGAAAGCTCTGAGTACTTATCGCAGTTTTTACGCAAAGAGAAAATTAAGCACAACGTACTAAATGCAAAGTTCCACCAACAAGAAGCTGAAATTGTTGCCAATGCTGGCCTTGCAGGCGCAGTAACCATTGCTACTAACATGGCGGGTCGTGGTACCGATATCGTGTTAGGTGGTAACTGGAAGCTGGAAGTTGAAAAACTTGAAAACCCATCTGATGAGCAGATTGCAAAGATTAAAGAAGAGTGGCAAAAACGCCATGATGCAGTTTTAGAAGCAGGCGGTTTACACATTATCGCTACTGAGCGTCATGAATCACGTCGTATTGATAACCAGTTACGTGGTCGTTCTGGTCGTCAAGGTGATGCGGGTTCGAGCCGTTTCTACCTATCAATGGAAGATGCGCTTATGCGTATTTTCGCTGGCGAACGCATGATGAACATGATGCGTAAACTCGGTATGCAACGTGGTGAAGCAATTGAGCACCCGTGGGTAAACCGTGCAATTGAAAATGCACAGCGTAAAGTTGAAGCGCGTAACTTTGATATTCGTAAGCAATTACTTGAGTACGATGATGTAGCAAACGATCAACGTCGTGTTGTTTACACACAGCGTAATGAACTGCTTGAAGAAGGCGATATTTCAGAAACAATCACAGCAATTCGCTCGGATGTATTAAACGGTATTATCGACCAGTACATTCCACCACAATCACTTGCTGATATGTGGGATATTGCTGGCTTAGAAGATCGCTTACGTGCAGATTTCTTAGTTGAAATGCCGATTCAACAGTGGCTTGATGAAGACAATAAACTTTACGAAGAAAAACTTCGTGAGCGTATTGAAGAAGGTGTTACAGCGGCTTACAAACATAAAGAAGATCAAGTGGGTGCAGATGTACTTCGCCACTTCGAAAAAGCTATTATGTTACAAACGCTTGACCAACATTGGAAAGATCACCTTGCTGCAATGGATCACTTACGTCAAGGTATCGGTCTGCGTGGTTATGCACAGAAGAATCCAAAGCAAGAGTACAAGCGTGAATCATTCGAGTTGTTCTCTGACATGTTAGAAGCACTGAAAGTAGAAGTGGTTAGTATTCTTGCAAAAGTACAAGTACGTGCTGAAGAAGATGTTGAAGCGGTTGAAGAGCGCCGTCGTCAGCAAGCAGAAAATACGCCAAAGCAATATCAACATGAAGAAGCGGAGCACGTAGGTGGTGAAACACCAGAAGGTGCAGCGGTAACTGTGCGCAATGATGCAAAAGTTGGCCGTAACGAACCATGTCCATGTGGTTCAGGTAAAAAATACAAACAGTGTCATGGTAAATTAAGCTAATTGAACCAGGCTCTGCTAAAAAAGCGACACTTAGATGTCGCTTTTTTTATGATTAAAGTGAGTAAAAAATGAAAAAACAAGTACATGTTGCAGTGGGTGTAATCAAAAAAGCTAACTTAATATTTATTGCAAAGCGTCACGATGAACAACATCAAGGCGGAAAATGGGAATTCCCAGGCGGTAAAGTGGAAGCGGGTGAAACAGTAACGCAAGCACTGGCAAGAGAATTAAACGAAGAAATCGGCATTGAAGTAAAATCTTCAACCCCCTTTTTAGAAATTCACCACGCCTACCCAGATAAATCAGTACATCTTGATATTCACTTAGTAGAAGAATTTGATGGGCAAGCGAGACACCTTGAAGGGCAAGATCACAAATGGGTGGCTATTAGTGATTTAAATAATTACGAATTTCCAGCAGCTAATGTGGTGATTATCGAAAAGCTGCAATCAAACTAGTCCCCAACTTAGTAGCAAAGCATGTACCGCTTTGCTACCAACCTGCATTTTATCTATAGATCTTCTCTATTTACCTCGAATTATTGTTTCCTGTTCAGAAAAAGCGCTATGTTAGTTATCACCAGAACAACAGGATAATAATAATGAAATGGCTTAAACCCTCTTTACTGATTATCAGTTTGGCAATTCCTTCAATCGCCAGTGCTTACGATCGCATTACAGGTGAAATGTTTGCTAGTCGCTCAGAAGTCTTTGCTGAAAATGGTATGGCTGCAACGTCACAACCGTTAGCAACGCAAGTTGCACTCGATATTTTAAAAAAAGGGGGCAGTGCTGTGGATGCCGCGATTGCTGCAAATGCAGTATTGGGATTAGTTGAGCCAACAGGTTGCGGTATTGGTGGCGATTTATATGCCATTGTGTGGCAACAAAAAGAGCAAAAACTGCATGGACTCAATGCATCTGGGCGTTCACCAGCATCGTTAACGCTAGATACATTAAAAGCACAGGGCGACAAAATCCCAAGTTATGGTCCTTTGCCGGTTTCGGTGCCAGGTGCTGTCGACGGTTGGTTTGAATTGCACAATAAATTTGGCAAATTGCCAATGGCTGAGTTATTAGCCCCTGCAATCCACTATGCCGAAAATGGCTTTCCAGTATCAGAGTTAATTGCTTACTACCTCAATAAAAGTGTTTCTGTTCGTGGAAAATATCCGGGCTTTAAAGAAGTCTTTATGCCAAACGGTCATATGCCAAAAAAAGGTGAAATCTTTAAAAACCCTGCACTTGCAAAAACTTACCGAAAAATAGCAAAAGGCGGTCGTGATGCATTCTATAAAGGTGATATCGCAAAAGAAATCGACCGTTATATGAAAGTTAATGGTGGTTATTTGAGTTATCACGATTTAGCGTCGCATAAAAGTAACTGGGTAGAACCAGTAAGTACTAACTATCGTGGTTATGATTTATGGGAGCTGCCACCCAATGGCCAAGGCATTGCTGCACTACAAATTTTAAATATTCTTGAAGACTACGATATTGCAAGTATGGGTTTTGATAGCCCTGAGTATGTTCACACTTTTGTGGAGGCTAAAAAATTAGCTTTTGCAGACCGCGCTAAATACTACGCTGACTCATCATTCAATGACATTCCAGTAAAACAATTAATTAGCAAAGAATACGCGGCAAAGCGTCGCAAGCTTATTGATGAAAATAAAGCGAGCAAGCAAGTGGATGCGGGGCCAGTTGAAGGCGATACCATTTACCTCACCACTGCTGATAAAGATGGCAACATGGTGTCACTTATTCAAAGTAACTATCGTGGTATGGGATCAGGTATGACACCAGAAAAGTTAGGGTTCGTTTTGCAAAATCGTGGTGAGCTATTTACCCTAGAAGATGGCCACTTTAATGTTTATGCACCTAAAAAACGACCTTTTCATACTATTATTCCTGCCTTTGTCACCAAAGATGGCAAACCATATATCAGTTTTGGTGTGATGGGTGGTGCAACACAGCCGCAAATGCATGCGCAAATTCTAATTAATATGATTGATTTTGGTATGAACCTACAAGAAGCCGGAGATGCACCACGCATTTTACATACTGGTTCGTCACAGCCAACTGGCGAAGTTATGGCAAATGGTGGCTATGTCAGCTTGGAAGCGGGATTTTCGGAAAAAACAAAACGTGAGCTTGTGAAAAAAGGACACACTCTTCAGCATGCGGTTGGCCCATACGGTGGTTATCAAGCGATTATGAAGCGACTTTCTAATGGTGTTTATGTGGGCGCATCGGAAACACGAAAAGACGGAATGGCTGCAGGCTATTAATATTCAACATGTTAGAGGTATTTTATGATGCCTCTAACATCCTGATTTTTAATTATTTCAGATAAAATTAAGGTTTTTTTTAAACTGTTTTGATAGCGCTGTCATTAAATAGTCATTATGATTCCTAATAACAAAAACTAAAATTAACGCTTTCGCTGTCTAATGTTAGAAAGCGCACAATAAACAAGTAAAGGAAGTCTTATGCATTTGAGAAAAACCATACTTGCTACAGCTTTATTAGCAACCCCTCTGTTTGCTAATGCTAAGCTATCGCAATCCGACATTAAACAGTTTGCAGCTCAAGCGGATCTTAAATTTGGTGTCGTTGATAACTTTCATGATAATGACGGTGGCTACATTGGAAAAATCCAACTTAAAAACACCTCAAAAGTAGCTTTACCAAAAGGCGAAAGTAATTGGCAGCTGTATTTTCACAGTATTCGTAAAGTAAAAACCTCTGAAGTAAAAGGCATCGCTATTGAGCATGTGAATGGCGATTTGCATCGTTTAGTGCCAACTAAAGCATTTGCCGGTTTAGCCGTAGGTGAAACATTAGCGCTTGAGTATGAAGCTGCAGCTTATATTGTGTCTTATTCCGATGTGATGCCACGTGCGTTTATCGCGTTAGACAATAAAGACGCAGAAGTATTTGCTAGTACAGATACTGAAGACCTAAAACAGTTTGTATTGCCAATAGTTGAAGAACGTCAATTAAAGAAATTTAATACACCAAAAGATTTAAGTGTGATTGCCGACGCACAGAACCGTCATGCACTTAATATCAAAAACGAAAAATATACACCAAGCCAAGAAGATGCTTTAAAGCGTATTATTCCTAAGCCGCTTGATGTTGATTTCTCTCGTGGCGAAGTAACGCTTTCGTCAGATTGGGTTGTGAGCTATCAAGGCAGCTTAAAGCAAGAAGTAACAGTATTTCTTGATGACTTATCGAAATTATATGGCCTTAAGCTAGAAGCGAATGCTGATCATATCTCAGTAGGTAAAAAGCCGCATTTATCTTTAAAAGTAGATAATTCAATTCAAAGTGGCGACGCCGAAAGCTATCACTTAGAAATTGATAAAAACAAAATTACGGTTGTTGGTAGTGATAATGCCGGTGTTTTTTATGGCTTGCAGTCATTATTAGCACTTTTCCCAGCAGACGCTAACGGCAGCGTTGAATTACCACGTGTAGAAATTAAAGATTCACCACGCTTTAGTTACCGCGGTATGCATTATGACAATGCACGTAACTTCCATGGTAAAGATGCAATGTTTAAGCTGGTTGAGCAAATGGCAAAATATAAGCTCAATACATTACATTGGCACTTTTCTGATGATGAAGGTTGGCGTTTAGAAATCCCATCGTTACCTGAGCTTGCAGAAATTGGTGGTGTGCGTTGTTTTGATTTATCTGAAGATTCTTGCTTATTGACTCAGTTAGGTACAGGTCCGCATAAAGACGGATCAGGCAATGGCTACTTAACAAAAGATGATTTTGTTGCATTATTAAAATTTGCAGCGGCACGTCATATTAAGATAATTCCTGAGGTAGAGTCGCCAGGTCATGCACGTGCATCGATTAAAGCGATGGAAGCGCGTTATCGTAAATTGATGAAAGCAGGCGATGAAGCGGGTGCGAAAGCATATTTATTAAGTGACCCAGAGGATAAGTCAGAATACATCACAGTACAGAATTACACAGATAACTCGATCAATGCGTGTATGGACTCAAGTTATAACTTTATGGAGAAAGTGACGTACGAGCTGCAACAAATGTATCGTGAAGCGGGCGTACGGTTAGAAAATCTACATTTTGGTGGCGATGAAGTGGGTGCGGGTTCTTGGACTAATTCACCAGCATGTCAAAAAATGTTTGAAGAGGCCGGTAATGGTGTTGCAGGTCCTGCAGATCTGAAGCCTTACTTTACTCAACGCGTAGCAAAAATGCTTGCTAAACGCGGTATTGCTCCTGGCGCATGGGAAGATGGCTTAATGTATGACCGCGTTAATACATTTAACCGTGAAGAGTTCCCGAATCCAGTATTTACAGCGAATGCTTGGGATAATATTTGGGAGTGGGGTGTTGCTGACCGAGCTTACCGCTTAGCAAACAATGACTATCAAGTTGTTTTATCGCATGGTACGCATCTTTACTTTGACCACCCGTATGAAGCTCATCCTGAAGAACGTGGTTATTATTGGGCAACTCGTTTTATCAGTAATGAAAAAGCATTTGGTTATATGCCAGACAATGTTTATGCCAATGCTGACTTTACTCGTACTGGTGAAGTTATCAAAAACTTAGAAGACTTAGTTGGTCGTCCGCTACCACAGCTTGAAAAGCCGGAAAATATTTTAGGTATGCAAGGTCAGGTATGGTCTGAAACTATCCGTACTGAAGATCAAGTATTGGCTATGTTGTTCCCACGCGTGTTAGCAGTAGCTGAACGTGCATGGTATAAAGCGCCATGGGAAGGTGAAAAGCCAGATGCACAAAAGCGTGCTAAAGATTGGATGACATTCTCAGCGGCACTTGGCACGAAAGAACTGGCAAAATTAGCCAAGTCTGGTGTCAAAGCAAATCTTGATGTACCAGGCGGTGAAGTCAAAAATGGTAAACTCACTACAAGTGTGGCTACGGCTTACTTAGATGTTGAATACAGTGTTGACCAAGGAAAATCATGGCAAACATACCAACAACCAGTTAATGTAGGTGATACGCAAGTGTGGTTAAGAAGTTCATTAAATGACCAAGTTAAGAGTCGTATAACCACAATTAATTAACTAATTGTTATTAAAACTAAAGGGAGCATTTGCTCCCTTTTTGTTCTAATTAATTCAAAATTCAAACTGGCAATATTTATTCAATTGAATTAAAGTAAAATGACAGCGCTATCATTTTGAGGCTTAGGGGAAGCGCTAACTTCCATAAATTGCCGTATTCAAAGTGATTAGCGTTAATAATAAAACCAAGAAATAAACTGATTGCGTTAACTATTAATATAGTGCGTCTGAAAGATGGGGCGACTTAACGCAAATGGTATTTTCATAGCGTAAAGCTATGACATAAGATTAACTGCAACAAGAAGAAGTTTATGGAAGCAACAGTGGAAAACGAACAAAATTCCCAGCAAAGCATCATTTTACCAATGGTACTAGCTGGCTCTATGTTTTTTATACTAGGTTGTATTACCTGGTTAAACGGTGCAATAACACCTTTCTTACAACAAATGCTTGAGCTGTCGCCGCTGCAAGCTTCATTTATTATTTCATCTTTCTATATTGCAGTAACCATTGCGGGTATTCCATCGGCAATGTTAATTAAGAAAGTGGGCTATAAAAATGGCATGGCAATTGGCTGTGCGATTATGGCGAGTTCTGCGCTGTTGTATATTCCAGCAGCGAAATTGCAAATGATTGAAATTTTCTTATTTGCTCAATTGCTCATCGGTGTCGGTCAAACTGTATTACAAACGGCAGTTAACCCTTATGTTGTTAAAATGGGTTCAGAAAAGTCAGCAGCTGTACGTGTTTGTATCATGGGTTTACTAAATAAGTTTGCTGGTGTTGTTGTTCCTATTGTATTCGCTATGGTAACGGTTGCAGCAGTTGCAGGTGAAGGGGAAGTACTTTCACAATCGCAAAAAGATGCAATGGCAAATAGCTTAGTCGCACCTTATATAGCTATCGCAGGATTAATCTTTGCGTTTGCTGCATTCGCAAAATTCTCACCACTTCCAGATTTAGTATTTGAAGATGAAAACCCAAATGCAAAAGGTGAAGTACGTGAAGCGCTCAGCCACCCTCATTTAGTATTAGGTGTAATTGGTATTGCACTTTATGTAGCAGTAGAAGTAATTGCTGCAGATACTATTGGTTCTTACGCACTCGCGATTGGCGTTGCTGATTACTCTATGATGACATCATACACTATGGCATGCATGTTAGTGGGTTATGCAATCGGTATTGCGCTTATTCCTAAGTATATGTCTCAACAAAATGCATTGGTGATGTCTGGTATCGCAGGTTTAATTACCGTTGCCGCTGTTGTATTCGGTAGTAACGAATCTACCGCTATCTCAAATGTGCTACTTGTGCCATTTGGTGGTCCAGAATTACCAGACCCATTAGTGTGTATCGCATTACTTGGTTTTGCTAATGCAATGGTGTGGCCTGCAATCTGGCCGCTGGCATTAAGTGGTTTAGGCCGTTTAACTGGTACAGCATCAGGTTTACTTATTATGGGTATTGCTGGTGGCGCATTAGGTCCGTTACTAATCGGTTTAGGTAACGTAGCGGGTTTAGGTGCTCAAGGTGCATACGCATTAATGGTGCCTAGCTATCTATACATTCTATTCTACGCATTAAAAGGTCATAAAATGCGTAGTTGGTAATAACCACTTTTTAATTAGTATTACACTCCCGTAAAACGCCAAACCTAAGTTTGGCGTTTTTTTATGCGCAAATGTAGCTCTTAAGTTAACGAAATAGCTGTTTTGAATATTAAATAATCAAACGATCAAAAAAGATCGTTTTTTTATAAAAAAGTGGTTGATCTGATTTTCGATCTGCCTATAATGCGCATCCACCGACACGGAGCACAGCAACAACAAACGCTGAGTTAAGTGAAGGAAAGTCAAACGGAAAGTTACTTTGAAAAATAATTAATTTTCTAGTTGACTTTAAAAGTGAAGCGGTTAATATGGCGCTCCACTTCGCAGCAAGAGATGCTGCACTGTTCTTTAAAAATTTAAGCAATCATCTGTGTGGGCACTCGTACAGATTAAGTTCTAACATACGCTTTTAAAGCGTAACAAAAT
>NZ_LKBD01000001.1 GCF_001399975.1 Pseudoalteromonas sp. P1-9 | reverse complement strand
GTGATCTTAAATTCTATGCTAAGAGACGGAGTGATTTGGGAAGCGCCAAAAGTCTAAATTTAACTATTGACGCCATAGTCTCTTGTTAGATTTTTCTAAGCAAGTTTAAAATATAAAAATGTAATGAATACAATTACACACAAAGTTAAGTAGCTAAAAGCATTAAAAACAAATGAGTGCTTAAGTAATAATTTTGGTGTTATTTCATCTGACCAATATTCAAACTTTTTTAACACTAAGTATTCAATAAAAACAGTACCTAGATAAGCAAGAAATAAATCGATACTTAATGATAACCACCAAATTAGAGTCATAGTCTCTTTAGTTGTATTACTTTGAATCATGTAACTAAGAGGTTCGAGTCGCACAATAATCATAAAGATTGGTAAAGCAATAACACCAAATAAAGTTGAGTAACAATTAAATTTAATTACTAGCCCACTCAGATGAGAGTGGTGCTCAGGTCTTACAAGTTTTTTTAGGTAGGTTCGCTCAATGAAAAATACAAAAACTATTCCAACCAAAAGAGCGTAAGTGTTTAGCATCCATATTATCGGGAGACCGCCATTCGCGAAACAAACCGAAGGACTAAGCAATCCGAGAATAAACAAAAACTTTTTCAAAAGAACTCCATTCTAGAAGAAAAATCTAACAATTTAATATCGACCCATTGGGTCGTTTTTCTACCGAGCCACGGGTCATTTTTATCATTGTACCATTTCTAACACACTAACTAACTTGTTGCTATAGTTATACTTTTATTCATTATAGAAATTATGAAAAGGATGAAAACGACCAAATGGGTCGTTTTCCTGACTATGGAAGCAGAATTTAAAAGTACTTGTGAACGGCCGTTCCTCGCTGTGAGTCGCCTTATCGCAACTGAGAATATTATGGGCCTGAGTTTAGAATTCATCCATGAAGCTTTGTTCCATCGGTCATCTCGATGATCGCTCCTACATTATTCTAATGTCCTATGACCATGTAGGCCACACACCTCACTTGCTCAAGCTGCGAAGCTTAGATGATTCAAGGCTTCCTGCCTTTCACCCTTCGGGCCAGCTTCGCTGTTCAGATTTATTCTCAATAAATTTGTGGTTTGTTTTTGTCGTGTAACAAAAATAAACAAGAGCGCATTATTGATGGTTAGAAAAGAATTTTTATATCTAAACAGCTTTAAATGAACGTTATCTTTACTGTTAACACCTTTAAGTTAATACCTAGAGACTAAAACACGCCATTACTATTACGCACTTTACCGCCAACCATCAAACTATAAAGACGCATCGAAAAACTTAAACCTTGCACGGCATCCCAATGCTCAACCAATTTGCCATTTTCTAAACGCCATGTATCAATAATATTAAAACCTTGGGTATCATCGCCACGATGTTTGCGTTTGAGCGTTGCATGCGAATGAATAATAACGTAATCCCCATCGACAAACGCACGTTTAACATCATAACTAAATTCCGGCGCCGTTTTTACAAGATCGCTTACCGCTTTAACTACACCCTCAATATTATCAGCGATGGTGCGATTATGTTGCTTGTAACTATTTTGGCCATACTGCTTAGTAACTTCGTCGAAATTATGGTCATTCATTATCAGTTGAACAAAGGCGATAACGGCCTCAACTTTTTCTCTGTCTTGTGCTGACCAGTGAGGCTTAATTAACGCTGCAACACTAATATGTGGTTTGTTCATAAATACTCTCGAATATAGTTGTAAATTTAACTTTCATTTTGCAAGTTAAATTATTTGCTTGCAGTTTGCAAGTAAATTAAACTCTCTAAAACTTATTCAATGAGCATACTTATGACTAAACGATCGCTTTGCCCTATCTCGAATGTGTTGGATCACCTTGGTGATAAATGGAGCTTACTGCTCCTAAGGGATTTGATTTTCTTCAATAAAAATTCTTATTCGGAGCTACAAAACTCTGAAGAGAAAATGGCAACAAATATTTTATCGAGCAGGCTAGAAAAACTAGAAAATGTTGGTTTTATAAGTAAGCAAACAGCGCAAAACGATAAACGAAAAAAGCTGTATACACTTACTCAAGCGGGTAAAGATACCTTGCCAATATTGCTTGAAATGATTGTGTGGAGCAGTAAACACGGTGAGAATTTAAACCTACCAGAGCAGCTTTTAACGCGTATAAAAAACGACCGCGAAGAACTAATTAATGACTTGCTGGCAAATATAAAAAGCGCACCTTAGTGCGCTTAAATTATTGCCCCTGAGCTAATTATTTATTTTGCTCTGCCAAGTAGTTTTTGGCTAGTTTGGCGGTATGAAGTAGTAACGATTGATCGCCAGCGCGGCCGTGGCCCGGAAATACATGCTTGATATTCGGATACGTAGTGAGCGTATTTTCAATTGATGTTGGCCACGTTGAAACACGCGCATCTTCAAGGTTGCCCAAGTTTTTACTGTTAAGCCCCTTTACAAAACAGCCTGCAAAGAGAATTTGTGGCTTTTCAAGCCATACCACAACATTATCAGCGGTATGCCCGCCACCAGGATAAAATACCTCTATTTTATCTTTGAGCAGCGAAAACTTATCCTCTTCAATAATATGTGTCGCCGATAACCCTTTATGCTTTTCCAATAATTGATTTGTTTTTTTATAGGCATAAGTCGGAATATTTCGCTGGTTTAGTGCAGTTAATCCGCCACTTGCATCTTGATGAAAATGCGTCACAACAGCGGCTTTCAGCGTAAACCCTTGCTCTTTTATCCAATTAATCAGTTTTTCGGTGTCACTGTTCGACCAAGGCGTATCAATCATGTAAGCCTCTTTATCGTCAACAACAACTAACCCGCGTGCAGCAACATTACCCCACTGACCAACATGCTGATAGGAAATATGCTCATAAACCCCATTTTGTATTGGCTTTATCGTTAATTTCGGATCCGCGGCGTTAAGATTAAAGCTAATAATAAAAAGCACATATAGGGTAAATTTACCCAGCGCATTAATTGAACTAAACATGTAAAAACCAGTAACGAGAAATAAAGCTATTACCTTGCAAAAACAAACACCAAAGGTCAACTTATGTTGTTAACAGTTTATGCTTCGGCCGCTTCATTTATAAAATTTTGCCAAGGCCCTCTAATTGCCAATGTGCGCGTAGGTGAATACAAATTAACAAATAACACCTCACCATTTGGCGAAAAACACGCCCCTGCCGGCTCTGTATTAATATTTATTTTGGCAAATGGATAAACCGCCCCACTTGGCGTTACACCGCGTAAATAGTTATCAGGAAATAAACTATATTGGTCTTCACACACCAATAAGTGGCTATTTGGCATCACCGTTAAGTTATCGCCAAAGTTATATAGTGATTTATCGCTACTTTCTAAAAACAGCTGTAATAACGCTGGGTGTTCTGCCTCGTTATCCGTACCTTCAAAAGCAGACGGTTGATATCGCATTATTTGACCAAGCTGCTTTGCACCACCATTGGTGCAACAAAAATAAAGTTCGTTATCACCAAAATGAATGCCCTCACCACGAGCAAAAACCGCTGCGCCCGCTTCATAGCCGCGTTTACGCAGATCATCTTCTGGGCTTTCAGGGTTATCAAGGTTTATCCATTCCACCTCAAACCACTTTGCAAGTGGCAAAGTGGTTAACTGCCAATTGCGTGTATCGAACTGTTTGCTGTGTTTAAAAACAAGTGCTTGTAATTGACCACCTAAGTGCAATTTTTCTTTAACTTTAGGAATAAAGCGATAAAACAAACTATCGCCTCTATCTTCTGTAAGGTAGACAATGCCTGTACGCGGATCAACTGCAGCCGCTTCGTGATTAAAGCGACCCATAGCGCGAAGTGGTTTCGCCTCTATCAAGCCCGTAGCAGTTGCCGGCACCTCAAATACATAACCATGAGATTTGTTTATTTCACCATCGGGTGTCGCCACCGACTCTTCACATGTTAGCCAACTTCCCCAAGGCGTTGTGCCGCCCGCACAATTTCGAATCGTGCCAACTAAACTGTAAAACTCACGCTCTACTTTTTGCGTACGCAAATTATAAATGATGTGAGTGGTCCCTCCGGGGAGTGCAACTTTGCTATGTTGCGAGTCATAAGCAAGGTCGCTTACGTGATGTTTAATCTCATTTGATGCATCATCTAAATACTTTGGGCTTAATTCATGATTGCGCACAAGCGCAACCCGGTTTTCATCAAGTGCAAAACAGCCCATACCATCGGCGCGATCGGGCACCGTTAAACCATCACTCATTTCATTATTCAAAGAAGATATAACGCGGTAACTAAATCCTTTTGGCAGATCAATTAACCCTTTTGGATCTTCAACTAAATCACCATAACCGCGCACACTGGGGGTGCTAGCACGGTTTGAATTACTCGACGGCGAAATTGCACAGCCGAGTAAACTACTGCTCAACCCCATAAACGCTAATGTCACGGTATTTTTAGTAAATTGCCTGCGTGAAACCATTATAAAAGCCTCCTTTCGTTATAAATTCTAGCCTACCCCATAAAAGCGACATTTTCATTAAATCGCTGTGTATGTTGCCTTTGATTTATTTTGTTATATTATAACATTTCAATAATTCATAACAGGGGCGAAAATGTTATCAATTGAAAAGGAAGCCGAACTGAAAAAGCGGTTCAAACTCGCAGGTGTAAAAGCAACACAAAAACGCATGGAAATTTTCCATACTTTAGTGCTGGCTAATCGGGCGCTTTCACCTTACGAATTAGCACATTTTTGTGAGAATGATTTCTCACTGTCAATTCCTGTAGTGTCAATTTACCGCACGCTCGATTTACTCGTTTCGGTTAACCTTGTTCATAAGCTCGACCTTGTAAACAAATACATTGCCTGTGCCCATTTAGAGTGCCAATCACATCATCCTCACAGCCAATTTTTAATTTGTAATGTGTGCCAAAAAGTCACCGAAATCCATATTCCCCACACCATCACAAATGAATTAAGTGAGCATATTGCAAAACACGGATTTCAACTCAAATCACCTCAATACGAATTTCAAGGCATTTGCCAAGCATGTTCGTCTTGACCCTTTAACACTGACACTTTTGCGGAATATAAATGAATTTAACTCTTTTAAAAAATGCCAAAATTGTTAATGAAAACAGCATATTTGAAGCCGACTTACGAATAAATAAAGGCCGCATAGAGCGCATCGAAAAACACCTTAATGCACAGCCAAACGAACAAGTCATCGATTTACAAGGTGATTGGTTACTTCCGGGGATGATTGATGATCAAGTTCATTTTCGCGAACCAGGCCTTGAGTGGAAAGCAAACATCGCTAGCGAATCGCGCGCTGCGGTAGCTGGCGGTATTACAAGTTATATGGAAATGCCCAATGTAAACCCTGCAACCACAAATCATGCGGCGTTAAGGCATAAACGCGATATTGCCGCAGCCAATTCACTGGCAAATTACGCATTTTACTTAGGTGCGACTCCTAACAACCTTGATCAAATTAAGGCGTGTGACCCAAAAACCGTATGTGGTGTAAAAGTGTTTATGGGTGCATCAACGGGTGATTTATTAGTAGAGCACCCAGCCGCGCTTGAGGCGATTTTCAAAGAATGCCCAACGCTTATCGCCACACATTGTGAAAAGGGCGATATTATTGCCAACAATTTAAAAGGATTGGCAAATAGACCGCTAACGATTCACGACCATCCAATTATTCGCGATGTTGAAGCCTGTTATGCTTCGTCTTCTTACGCGGTAAATTTGGCTAAAAAATATAGTAGCGACTTGCATGTACTGCATATCACAACAGCCAAAGAGCTAACACTATTTGAAGCGGGATCCATCGATAACAAACACATTACCGCAGAAGCCTGTGTCCATCATTTATGGTTTAACCAAGATGATTACACCCGCCTTGGCAATTTAATTAAGTGTAATCCAGCAATTAAATCAGAACATGATCGCCTCGCCTTATTAAACGCGTTAAACGACGGCCGAATAGACATTATTGCCACCGATCATGCACCGCATACATGGCAAGAAAAACAAGCACCCTATAGTGAAGCACCCGCAGGATTACCACTAGTGCAACATGCTCTGCTGAGTTTATTTGACCAAGTAAAACGCGGCGCATTAACTATTGAGCAAGTTGTTGAAAAAACAGCTCATAACCCAGCTAAACGCTTCAAAATAAATGAACGCGGTTTTATCCGTGAAGGCTACTTTGCCGACCTAACCGTGGTGAGTTGTTGCGCGAGCGAAGCGGTAACACACGACAACACCCATTATCACTGTGCATGGTCGCCATTTGCTGGGCATCAGTTTTCGCATAGCATTCGCTACACCTTTGTAAATGGTCAATGCGTTTACAACCATGGCGACATTATTGACGACACCACCAGCGCAATGCCGCTAATTTTTAACCGCTAAATGTAACGTGTATTTGTCATACCTATGACACGCAATTTTTAGCAAATAAACCGACTTAACAGGGGCAACTTATGAGTAATCAGGCCATTTTAGAAAACAACACCGCGCTTTACCGCCGCGCTGCCATTTCTGAACAACCAAATATCCTTGCGGATATTTATCAAGACGACGTAAACATAGCGATTTGGCAAAACGAATTGAGCGAACTCGCAACACAACAAACAAATGATTTGCGCCAAAGTAGCGAACACTTAAATATGGTGCTGGCGGCAACACCAGACAACGTTATGGCGCAATTATTGGAAAATCAGGCCCTTGCCGATAAACCCGCACTTTGTCAGCATATTCAAATATTGCTCGATATGTTTTGTACCTTGTTTGAATTACAGCGTGCTGGGCTGCGCCTAACCTTGCTAGATAAAGCAATGTGTCCCAAATTCCACGTTGACAAAATCCCGTGTCGATTGGTTTCAACCTTGGGCGGGCCTGCGACTGAATGGCTCGCTTTTGAAGATGTTGATTACACTAAGCTAGGTTTAGCCAGTGTTGGCCTAAGCGATGATGAGTCTGGCGTGTATTTGCATGAAAATGCCATACAACAAATGCAATCTGGTGATGTGGCATTGCTAAAAGGTTCAGGCTGGCAAAATAATCAAGATGCGGCACTAGTTCATCGTTCACCTCAAGTTATAAATAATGAAAAACGTCTAGTAATCACGCTCGATTTTATCGATTAACGCTACTTCAACCAAAGCGACCGATTTAACACGCCAAGCTCAGGTAAAAATTGGCGTTTAGCGTTAACCATTATGGCAAGGTATTAATACCATTTCGCACTTCATTTAGAGAATTTTATGGAAGCAATTATAGTTATTGTTGGTTTCTTAGGAGCCGGCAAAACAACCTTACTTAAAAAGCTAGTCGATAATGCACTAGCGCAATCTTGGCAGCCGTTTATTGTGCTTAACGACTATGAAACTGCTGAGTTAGATATCGCACAGCTCAATGATAAATTAGACAAACAATGGTTAAAAGCCTTAAGTGGCAGCTGCATTTGTTGTAGCGGTATTTCTGAACTAAGAGATTCTGTAAATCGCATACCTGAACGTAAAAATGGCGTTACCTTTATTGAAGCAAACGGTACTACCGACGCATGCTCATTAATGGGCTTTTTAGGTGTTGGTATAAACGAGCGCTTTTTAGCGCCCATTCAAATTTCAGTGGTTGATGTAAACAATTGGCAAAAGCGCGATGAGTATAACGAGCTCGAAGCAAATCAAATCCAAGTCTCGTCGATTTTAGTGCTCACCCATGAAGATAAAGTAGATGCAAATCGTATAAATCACGTAAAAGCCGAGCTCAAAAATATCAATTCAAGCGCTCACATTATTAGCTTTGCTGATGTGGATATTGCGCAGCTGCCTGAAATTGCGCCATTGAACAACACAGCAATAAAACTTGACCACCATAAAGCACATTGGGCATCGAGTTCGGCCGATTTACCGCATTTACCCGATTACCTATGTGTAAAAGACATTTGCGATGCTTTGCCTAGCACCATTTTACGCATAAAGGGTTGTACCACTGTCGCCGATGAGCCCCATTATGTGTATTTTGAGCGCTGCCCAGACGGAGAAGTATATGTAAGACCTTATCGCGGAAAACCTGACACCGGAACAAAATTACTTACTATTGGCCCTGGAAGCGATAAAACATTGTTAGAGCAAGTAATTAAAAACGCTTTAATCGCAGCAAAAAAACGGGAAAAATCGGCCGTGTGTAACGTTTAACGCAAAGCCAATTTACGGTAATTGAAAATAGCGCGTAACGCGCTATTTTTATCGCTAATCAAAAAACAACACAACGCTAACTATTTGCCGCAACCGCACTCAAGATACTAACTACCGCAAATAACATCCACGACAAGTGTTTGGCTTTCGAGCCCACTAATGCCACAATAAAATGAATAGCAAACGTCACTGCAATAATATAAAGCAGCGCAACTTTACTAGGGTTTGGCTCTGCAAGTGTCAACAAAATCGCGGCAAAACCAACCCAAGTAACCGAGGTTAAATGCCAAGCAAAACGCAATGTGCGTTTGGTAAAATCATCGTTACCAAAAAGCTTAGGTAAATTATCTCGCTTAAATAGCCTTATCAGAATGTAACGCTCTCCAAGGTAAGAGTGTGCAAACGATACAAGTAACAGTAAGCAAGCTGAAATGTAGAGTAGAAACATCATATCCTTATGTACCACTTTATAGATTAAGTTTACTGATCAACTGAGTCAGTCGTTCGCTGCTGATTAGATATCTGTTTAATGGCGTTATTTAGCTCAGCCAAAAACGACTCAAAATCAGTAAAATGCTGCACATATTCTTTTGAAAAGCCAATATGTGCAGATTGAGAAGAAATGGTTTCCATAACAATAAAATCGGCATTATTCGGCATATCATTTTGCGCTAACGCATCTTTTAACACCAACAAGGTTGATGTTTTATCATTTATATAACAATCAATTCGCCGTTTCAGTAATTTTTCAACATTATGCTCTGTGCTCTTATTGCTTTCTAGCAAAATTGTGCCCAGTTTAACTGCTTTAGAATATTTATCATTGAGCAGTATATAACCCGCATTAATGCCTAAACTAAGCGGCTTTGAGTTTTTATTTTGAGAAAAATAATCAACTAATCGCACATTTTTATGGCACAACACTACGACTTCTTCTAATCCAATTTTTTCCGAATAATGAGAAATAAAGGGGCGTGTTTCAGGGTGTTTATAAGGGGGCAAAATGGCAAGCTCTTTACCTTGTTCCATAAGCATTAATGCGCGTTTCCATGGCAGTGGCAAAAAACGAATATGATAATTAGGTGCAAGTTCTCGGCTCACTTGGCGTATAAAGTCGATATAGATGCCTTTGACTTTGCCATTTTCAATGTAGCTGTAAGGCGGGTAATCATCGTCAACTAAAATGCGTACTTCTTGGCTATCTCCCGCAAATAAATGGGCACTGCAAAAAAGCAGAAAACTCAATGCAACTAATGGGCGCAAACGTAAATAGTACTTAATTATCATGTGGTTTTAATACGCCCACTGCTGAAAGTAATCATAACGAAAGCCTACCGAAATTGACTGAGTGTCTTTCAAGGCATCAAAGTCTTTCGTTAAATACTCTAAATGAAAGCGTAGGTTATCGCTTGGCAGCCACTCAAATGTTAAGTTGGCTCCTTGATGGCTTTTAGTTTCAAGTTTTGAATTTCCGTCATCGAAATCAAAGAAGCCTAATTTAGCGCGATACAAAGGGTGAAAACGATAGGCAAGTGAAACATCAAGCGTAGTGCCACTTCTGGAATTAACCCGCTGATAATCAACATCTTGGTACGCAATAGCTGCGTAAAGGTTGTCGCTAATATCAAGCGCTGCCATGCCCGCTACCACTTCCGTTTTGCCGATTTTTATTTGTTGCTGATCATAATCATCTTGCGTTGAATAAGTTAGCGCTAAGTGCAAGCCATTTCGGCTGTAACCTAAACCGGTATTAACAAAGTCGGCAAAATCATCGCCACTATCACCATCAAACTGTCCACCTATCATAAACTTAAAATCATTAATTTGGTTTTCATAGGTAACTAGGTTATTGACAAAAAACGGGCTTTCAACATCGTAAGCAAAGGGACTACTGCGATGGTTAAAAATATCGACATATTCAGCAATCAAGGTGTATTGCACCGGTCTTTGTTTTCCAAGACCAAACTGACCTACTGGCGAATCTAGCGCCACGTATACTTGTCTGGCCTTACCAAAATCACCATTATTGCCAAGATCAATACTCCATTCGCCATGAGCGATTGCCTGCCAGCCGGGTTTAAATTGGTAGGTAGATTTAAATCCTGCATGAGACAACGCATCCTGAATGTCCCAAAAATCATCGTTATGGTCTTCAATATAACCGTAAGTTGGCCGCAACGTCGCATACAGCTTAATACTGCCGTCTTCGTTCTTCTTCGGCTGTAAACCCTCTGGGTTTTCTGGCACATCGTTTTTATTCGTTGCGCCTTGTTGACTGGCTTTTGCCTCTAAACCTGCCAGTCGTTTTTGCAACGCAACTAACTGCTGTTTAATAAGCTCAATTTCGTTTGCTTGGTTATCATTAGCATGTGCAACATGGCTAAAAAGTAATGGCGCACAAAGCAGAATGTTAAAACGTTTCATCGGTGTATCCTCACTGTGGCTAACTGACTAAACTTCTGTCCATTAATAAAACAGGCGATTGTCCGTTACACCTTAAAGCGATCCAGTATCTGCTTCTGTTCTTGAATACTATTGGCTTGCAACTCAATTGATTCGCTCGTTTGGTGCGCATAATTAGAAACATTGACCGAAATATCCCGAATCCTTACGGTATTTTCATTAATTTCTTCCGACACCGAACTTTGCTCTTCGGCTGCCGATGCAATTTGCGTATTCATGTCGTTAATTAAATTAATTGCAGCGCAAATTCTATCGAGTGCTTGCTGTGTGCTTTTTGCTTGTTCAACGGTTTCTTGTGCAGCGCCTTGG
Organism: Pseudoalteromonas sp. P1-9; assembly: GCF_001399975.1. Taxonomy (GTDB): domain Bacteria; phylum Pseudomonadota; class Gammaproteobacteria; order Enterobacterales; family Alteromonadaceae; genus Pseudoalteromonas. Next base: position 266,968 of record NZ_LKBD01000001.1, on the reverse strand, counting down.
CTTACTTTCATCGCTTCTACAACCGTTTTTACGCCCGATTGCAATTGGTCAATCATGGCACGTATTTCAGTTGTAGAATCTTGAGTACGAGAGGCGAGTGTGCGAACTTCATCTGCCACCACGGCAAAACCACGGCCCTGTTCACCCGCCCTTGCCGCTTCAATTGCAGCATTAAGCGCAAGCAAATTAGTTTGTTCAGCAATCTCGTTGATCACCTGCAAAATGGTTTCAATGTTATGGGTGGCATTTTCTAAAATTTCGACATTACCAACCGCATGCTCAATGCGCGTCGATAATGTGTCAATCAATGACGTTGTTTGTTCTACGATTTGCACGCCTGTTTGGGTGGCGTTATCAGCTTCTTTCGTTGCTTCGGCCGCGCTTTGTGCATTATTGGCAACCTCGGAAGCGGTTACCGTCATTTGATTCATCGCTGTGGCGAGTAAATCAATTTCTTGCAACTGCGTCGATACCGCAGCATTCGAATCGTGTACGCCTTGTTGTGATACTCTCATGCTGCTCAAAACATCATCGCCGGTCGACTTTAATAGCTTAATTTGCTCTCTCAGGTTTTCTTTAAAGAGGTTAAATCCGGTGGCCAATTCAGCAAATTCTTGGTCAGTATCGGTCGATAGCCGTCTTGTTAAGTCCCCTTCGCCAGTTGCGATATTCTCTATCGCACTGTTTAGTGCATTAAGTGGCGTTAACAACTTTTTGATAATAAGCTGCAGTACCAACACACTCACAATTAACGCAATAATACTGAAAATAATAACTTGGTTACGCATATCGGTAACCGCTTTGTAAGCTATTTTTTCATTAAGCAGCACGCCAATGTACCAATCTTGATCAGGAATTTTAGCAAATCGAAGGTTAAACTCTTCGCCATCAACGATTGGGTGTTCAATGTTATTAACCTGAATACGCGAGTTGGGTAAAAACTCACTCATATTTTTGCCATTTTTACTGGTATCTGGATGAGCTATCACCACGCCACTTTCCGATACAATAAAAATGTAACCAGCATCGAACAATTGCACGCGATTTACCAAATCCGATAAACCAGACAAACTCAAATCAAAAAAGATCGCGCCAATAAATTCGTTCGCTTTAATCAGCGGAGTGGCAACGGAAATCAATATTTCACCTGTGGCTGAATCTGCATAAGGTTCGGTAATAATGAGTTGACGCTCATTTTTTGCTTTTACATACCAAGGTCTTACTCTTGGGTCCCAACCTGCACCCGGCTCCCAGTCAGGATCACTTTTGAAGTTAGAGCCATCCGATTCGTAGCCACCGCCGATCAGTAAAAACTCTTGTTTTATTTCTGGAATACGAATGACATCGGTAATGTGTTGATGAGAAGGGTCTAGTTGTGCAAGCGAGGTGGCATAACTAGCAATTGCTTTTTTACCACCAAGCTCTGACGAAACGGTGTTTTTAACACCGTGAACAATGTCTTCAATACTTTCTTCGATGGTTGTGTGAAGTTTTGATTTAATGGTGAAAAACTGAATGGTGCCAAGAAAGGCAATGGTGATAATAAGTAACAGCGAAGATGCAATTGCAACCTTATGAACAAATTTCATAACATTCTCAACCTAATGTTTGCTACATAACTAAAAAGTGTCTAAGCAAGTAGGTTGCTTAGCCTCTTTTTATGAGATGTCTTTAACATTAGTTGATAAATTTACATTTTTCCTTCTCATCACCCCATATATATCTTCTATTTTTTGTCGTTATGAAAGCGATTTAAACAAGATCTGTAACCGCGAAAATAACTATCCAATTCGGGGGATGCATCTTTAATCGAAGTAGCTTCAAAGCGAATTATACGTTGCTGTTTAAAGTAATAAACTGCAACGTGTTAACGCTGCATTTAAGCGCTTCACAAATGCCACTGCGGTATCTTTTGCACACTCAACACTACTGTAACCAATGTAACCTCTTGTCATTATCACAACATTTAAATTAATTACTTATACTTCAAGTATTAAACCATCAGAAAAGCCAATCTTTCTGTGTATATTGAGGCGCATAAAGCGCTCACTTATCAAACAAAAGTTGAGTAAAATTTTCCCAACATTGTCATTAAATTATCATTGACTTTGACTTGCATGCCAGTTAACTTGAGTTAGTAGCTAATAAGTTGAGTTACAGTATTATTTCTTCATTTCGTCGAATATGATGTACGTCGTCCTGTTGTGATTAACACTTTGCTTTATTTTGACGCTATTCACGCTCATTGTGAGCAATTGTTACACCCCTATTTATATACTGGATTTATATCATGTCAGAAAAAGTAAACGGCACTGTAAAGTGGTTTAATGAATCAAAAGGTTTTGGCTTTATCGAACAAGCATCAGGCCCAGACGTATTTGTACACTTTAGTGCTATTACTGGTGACGGCTTCCGTACCTTAACTGAAGGTCAGAAAGTTGAGTTCACTGTAACGACAGGTCAAAAAGGACCTCAAGCTGAAAACCTAGTGGTTTTATAAGCAAAAATTCCGGAGGCAAGTAATCTATTTGCCTCAGCTCCCCTCCAACAAATTCGTATTAAATTCCAACTGATATCTGTCACTAATTCGGTTACAATTACATTTTTCACCCCTAATCACCGAAAATGAAAGTTAATTCATCAAGTAGCTATGGAAAGTTCACCGTATCCCTATTAAGTGAGCGCATTATTTACGCCAAACTTATTGGCAGCTTTAGTGAGCGTGGTATTAGTGATTACATCAATCAGGTGAAAACAATAATCAGTGACTTTGCCGGCAAACCATTTGCAATGCTAATCAATAATCTGGAAATTGAGGGTGGCACGCCAGAGGCATACCAAACCCTCGATAACTACAATCACTGGTTAAATCAGCAAGCTATCGTTGCAAAAGCATTTATCATTGATGACAACGTCACAAAACATATTCTGCTAACGCGTACGCCATCATTAAAACAGCAAAACATCGCCTTTTTTAAAACAGTAAATGAAGCACAGGACTGGCTAGAAGCCGAATTGCATTAATTTTTCACTGCAATATTTGCCTGAGTTAATCACTTCATAAGCAGAGTAAAAAAGATAGCATCTAGTCGTATTTCACATTTACCGATGCAACTCATCACAATGCGCCCAGAATAAAAGTCACTTTCACATCAGACAGGCACTTAAGCACGCTTTAACATGCTTACCCCATTGCGTTTTACAACCAACATTAATTTTCCAACTAACACTAACAGCACCGCGCCAATCAGCACCGGAGTCACTAAAAAGCTCCAACCTTCCCCCGCCAACATTATTAATATTGGATTTGCTCCCGCTGGCGGGTGTGTTGTTTTAGTCAATAACATTGCGGTTACCGCAAGACCTGATGCCAGCGCTAAAGTAAAAGGTGACACGCCAATATACAAGGTAAATATAATACCAATCGAAGCCGTAATGAGATGGCCGCCAATCACATTTTTCGCTTGTGCTAATGGGCTTTCTGGCACACCGAAAACTAATACGGCGGTTGCACCAAACGGCGCCATAAGTAAGGCAAAGCCCATAACAGACGCATCAAAAAACGAGAGCAAAGCGATGCCTAAAAACGCCCCCAAACCTGCTAGTATCGGCAAAAATAATGTATTCATTTCAACTCCAAATAAAAGTAGACCGTTTTGTCTACATTTTTAGAGTAGACAAAACGGTCTACTTTTGTCAATATACTTTTCAGACAAAGTCATACAAAGATAAATATGAGTAAAAAACGTCAATTGCTTATTGATACCGCCCTAACGCTTTTTTATAAGCAAGGCATTCACGCTATTGGGATCAATGAAATACTAACTACATCTGGCGTGGCAAAACGCACTTTGTACAGTCATTTTGCAAGTAAAGACGCTTTGTTAGAGGCCGCACTTGAAACACGTCATAACACCTTTATGGCATGGCTAAATGATAAGTTAGATGGCGCAAATTCGGATCAGCACACTATTGAACTGCTTTTTAACGCGTTGGCGAGTTGGTTTACACACAATGAACCCAAATTGGGGGATTTTAGGGGCTGTTTTTTTATAAATACATCAGCTGAATTTAGCGATACCCAATGTAATATTTATGCGCTATGTCAACAACATAAAGCCGAAGTAAAAACCGTAATTGAAAATAAGTTGCAAGGCACTAACCAATTATTAGTTGATGTAATTTGTATTATGAAAGAAGGTGCCATTGTCAGCGCACAAGTCTCAGGGTACAACCCAAAACACATAAAAAGCTGTATTACTGCCTTACAAGGTATGCTCGACTAAAACTCCTAATTACTAACGTAAATTAACCTAGTCGCAAGCGAGCTATTAACGTGCTCGCTTTATTAACTAGCAGCTCGAAAATTTACATTTCGCCTTATTAAATTTGCAATCGGCCTTTCAAAGTATTGATACGATAAAAAAGCAACAAGCACACTCAAAACCAATGAGAGTAGCAATTTAATCTCGATAGACAGTTGAAGTTGATTCACTTTAGTAATAATCGGCATATGCAACAAGTACAATGAATACGATATTTTGCCAATAAAATCGCCAAATCGGTTTGCCAAAAGCACATTGTTATTCGGAACCAAAAATACCACACAAAAGAACACCGTACTCATAACAAGCAGCACTTCGTAGCTAAGCCACATTCTCACTTTATCGACAGTAGTAACAGGTGAAAACGCAGGATACATTAAAGGTATAAGCAAAAGAGACAATACAAACCTGTGTTTTTTAAGGTATTCGGGCACATTAAAGGTGTGATAATGCATGCCAAAAAGAACACCAACAAAAAAGAATGGCAGCGTTCTTAATATACTAAAATAATTGTATGGAACCCCATAAATATCGCCCGTTATTCTTGGAAAATTCGTCAAAAACAAGGCGATCATTACAGCCAAAATAGATAAATAAATATACCCTCTTCGCTTGAGTGCAAATAACCAAAATACGATAAATAATAAATAGAAATGTATTTCTGGGGGAATTGACCAGAGCACGCTGTCGCCGTAAACAAACAGTAAATGCCCCATTAATGTATTTGCGTCAGGAATATGATAAAGGCTGTCATTTCCCATTAACGTTAAAAAATACGACGCGAAAACAACAACAAAGAATAGTGGTAACACCCTTGCTGCCCTCGCTAAAAAATAGCGAATAAGGTTATGTTTGTTAAAATCTTGCCCTAAGTACAAATACGCCATTAAAAAACCGCTCAATAAGAAAAAGAGCATTACCCCGTAAGCTCCCGAGCCACCTCCTAACGCACCATCAAGCCAATGGGTTATATCGCTAAAATGCGTAAAAAACACAATCAACGCAGCTAAACCACGCAGCATATTCAGTTTTCGGATTTCCAAGAAGGGCTCCTACGGAGTGTTAATAAGCAACACTTTGTGTCGCTAAAAAGATTAAATCGATTTGTTAAAATGAGTCTCTGGCGTCAAATAGCCGTTTTATACGCATTATTTCCCGTATGTAAGATACACTTAACGGCAACATACCACGCTAATTATTCGATTATGAAGAAGTGACTAACGTTCGCTCAAAATACGTTCTCTTTTTGAAAACTATAAAGCCAATCACCAGGTAAAGCACACACATAATTAGCAACGATGTATACATGCCTTGCTGCGAAAATATCATGTTGAGTGCCTCTTCTCTCACTGGCAAGCCACGTGCTTCTATACTTGCCGCATATACACTGCGAACCGCATCTAGATCTCGAAGCGCAAGACAAAACGTAAATATATTTTGAGTTGCAGCAATCACAAGCGCATTTATTGCGATGTAAAACCCTTTTGGATTAGGTCTAAAAAGGCAATAAACAGTTGCTGTATTTAGAACAAATACTATAAATGCAAAAACGAAGAATAACGGCGATAGGTTATTAAGCGAAAACACATAAAAAACGGTCGAGAGCCCAAAACGAACGATGGCATCAAGATCTTTCCCCGCCGCCCAAATAAACCACACTATGAGTAATATTATTGATTTGCTCTTTCTCATTAACCTTATATCCCTTTTTCCTACAGCGTACTTTAAAAGGCCGAAAGAAACCTGTTATCTAATAAACTGAACCTAAACTAACACTTTGAAATAGTTTGCTTTTATAATGCGGTAAATATTAATACAAGACAAAACTCAAGCATAACTTATTGGCTTATTATGTTGTTACAGCTCTTTAACCATAAAGTATTTACAACCCTCTTTAGGGTAACCTTCTTGCACCCATTGGGTAACATAGCCGTGCTTTTTATAAAAAGGCATTGCTTGAAAATTTAATGTATCTAGCAAGCATTTTTTGCAGCCTCGCTTTCTCGCTGCTGTTTCAATTTTATTAAGCAATTGCGTACCCACGTCTTGGCCTCGTAATCGCTCAGAAACCCACAAAATATCGAGTAAGAGCCAATCACCAAATGTGCGAGCCGAAGCCCCTGCTATAATTTCTCCCAACTCATTTTTTATTTGCGCAGCCAAAGGTAATCTTTCTTGCACTTCCCAATTTGCTCAATTGAACTCTCTGATTCTGTCAGTAAGGTAATCTGTCAGCTCTTTTTCAGGGTTGTTAGAGCGTGTTAACCTTAACGGTCTTAATTCTGTTCAAATCCAAACCGTTTTGATCGCGGCGTCGCTTTGTAGGCCTAGTGAGCTAAGTCAAAAAGTGACAACAAAGAGCATAACGGCTTGGGTTGAACCCTGCGGGCAGCGCTTGTTTGGCATTTATACTGTGTTGTCGCTCATTTATGTAGAAGAGCTACACTACAATCGCTCTGCCTAGTCTAAATGACAAACAAACTGCTGCAGAAATAGACAGTAAAGGTCACCACGCTCTTATATTTCAATATCCAATTTCAATTCCAATGCATGTTACAACCACAATTACGACACCAAGTTTTAAGTAACTGATATTTATATATGAAACGTGGCAGAACCAAGGAAAGTACCATCAGTCCCGCACGTAATTTGCTAGTGATACGTTTTTTACTATTTACCCGCTTTTCCGGCTTCTAAAATGGGCAATCCAGCCTCAGTTGGAATATAAATACGTTCACCTTTGCCATCTTGTAAACCTTTGATCCAGACATAACGAAGATACTCTTCATTGCCTTTCAGAGATTCTCCAATGATCTTATTCGCTTCAGCTGCGGCTTTTGCTCGTTCTATATCTGCTTGCCCTTCAGCTCTGGCTTGAACAATCTTAGCTTTACCATCTGCCTCGGCTAGCGTAACTCTTGCTTTAGCTTGCATTAAAGCAGCAGCCTCTCGCGCTTTAGCCTCTTCAATTAATATCTGCTTACTCCATTCAGCTTCTTTTAAAGCTGCAATACCATTCATTTCTAATTTATATACTTTATATTTAGGCCATGCCCATAAAGCCAAAACAATTAATAAAACAAAAAACAATACAAGGCCAATTAGACCACCAAATGCAATTGCATTTCTATTCGGATGCATAAACTTTCCTTAATGCTTGTAAAGCTATGACAAAAGGCAGAAAGTAGCAGGCTAAATGAAGTGAACAATTAGCGCAAGTCTACAGCTTTTGGTTTACTGATTAATTAGTTATTTGCTTAATATTCTTCGCTTTATTCACCTAAAGTTGCAACACCAGTAATTACCCCAACTTTTTAATTTGATCCCTACAACAACCTAAAACGCTACTGCCATCAACAAGCTCGAACACCACAATCACACTATTTCGGTTCCAATAACCCTAAAAATAAAAAGGGGAAGTGCTCAGCTTCCCCTTTGGTTTAACGCTACAACTGGAAATTAATTTAACTAAACACCATTTCGGGCACACAATCAGGCACCACTAACTTGCCTTGGGTTTTACTTACGATTTCATCCACGCTAATACCCGGTGCGCGCTCTAATAAATGAAACGCACCGTCTTTTACCTCTAACACTGCTAAATCGGTTACAATTTTATTAATGCAGTTCACCCCTGTGAGCGGTAGGCTGCAATGGCTTAATAATTTGGACTCGCCATGTTTATTAGCATGAGTCATTACACAAATAATGTTTTTAGCGCCTGCCACTAAATCCATTGCGCCGCCCATGCCCTTGACCAATTTTTTGGGGATCATCCAGCTGGCAATATTGCCATGTTGGTCCACTTCGAATGCACCTAACACAGTTAAATCAACGTGGCCGCCGCGGATCATCGCAAAACTTTCTGCCGAGCTAAAAATCGCGGCGCCAGTGGCTGCGGTAACGGTTTCTTTACCCGCGTTTATCATATCTGCGTCTACTTGGTCTTTTGTTGGGTAAGGGCCCATGCCGAGTAAGCCATTTTCTGATTGCAGCATTACTTCGATGCCCTCAGGCACAAAATTCGCCACAAGCGTTGGAATGCCAATGCCAAGATTTACATAAAAACCGTCTTCCAGTTCACGTGCTACACGCTGTGCAATTTGTTCTCTGGTTAATGCCATTAGTTTTGCTCCTGTGTCACAACGCGCTCAATACGTTTTTCAAATGCACCTTTTATCACGCGGTTTACATAAATACCTGGAGTATGAATTTCACTGGGCGCAAGCTCACCGGGTTCCACAATTTCTTCTGCTTCTACTACAGTAATTTTGCCTGCGGTTGCCGCCATGGGGTTAAAATTCATTGCGGTATGGCGATAAACGCAGTTGCCAAAGCGGTCAGCTTTCCACGCTTTAATAATGGCAAAGTCACCGACAATACTTGGCTCTAACAAATAATCACGGCCATTAAACTGTTTAATCTCTTTGCCTTCAGCCACTAAGGTACCCACACCTGTTGCTGTATAAAATGCGGGAATGCCCGCACCACCTGCACGCATTTTTTCAGCCAAAGTACCTTGTGGGGTAAGTTCTACCTCCAATTCACCTGCCAAAAGTTGCTGCTCAAATAAAGCGTTTTCACCCACATACGACGACACCATTTTTTTAATTTGCTTGTCTTCAAGCAAAATGCCCAAACCAAAGCCATCGACACCACAGTTGTTTGAAACAACCGTAAGCCCTTTGGTTTGCTGGCGTTTAATTTCACCTATTAAACCTTCAGGAATACCGCACAAACCAAAACCACCGGCAATTACTGTCATGCCATCTTCAAGCCCAGACATTGCCTCACTGTAGCTTGTAACTACTTTATTAAATCCTGCCATTTTAAACTCCTATTGTGCGGTCCAGCCGCCATCAAGCGCCAAGGTTTGCCCGGTAATATTGCACGCCTCTTTCGCCATTAAAAAACGCACTGTATGAGCGATTTCTGCAATATCGATAAATGATTTTTTTGGCATGGGCGCTAGCATAATTTGCTCAATCACCTGCTGCTCGCTAATGCCGTGGTTTTTTGCCTGATCGGCAATTTGCTTTTCAACTAGCGGGGTTTTTACATACGCAGGGCAAATAGTGTTGATAGTAATGTCGTGATCAGCGGTTTCTAACGCCATCACTTTCGAAAAACCCACTAATCCATGCTTGGCCGCCACATACGCCGATTTAAAACGCGATGCCACTAAACTGTGAATTGAGCCAATATTAATCACGCGGCCAAAATTACGCTCACGCATACTTGGCAGAACCGCTTTAGTCATCAGTGCTGTGCCGGTAAGCATCACATCCACCAGCAAGCGCCACTGGTTTTGTGGAAACTCTTCTAGCGCCGCAACATGTTGAATACCCGCATTATTGATTAGTACATCCACCGGTGCTGGCAGCTCGCTAAGTAGCTGAATAATCGCAGCTTCATCAGTCACATTAAGTGCCACACCAATCGCGTGATAGCCTTTGCTACTGAGTTTTTTTGCCGCCTCAAGTGCAGCCTCTTGGTTAAGATCGGTTACAGTGATCAGCGTTTCGCTATCCGCGAGCGCTTCAGCAATTCCCAAACCAATACCACTGGCTCCGCCGGTAATCAAAATATGTTTATTCATTTCTTGGCCTCCAAAAACGTTTGTATACGCTCTTTTTGTGCTGAGATTGCAAACAGTCCTTCTAAATGGCCCCAATCGCCGGTGAGTTCTACCAGTTCGGTTTGTTTGCCTTGCTCTTTTAATGCACTATTAAGCGCACGGCCCATTTCTGGGCGCAGCAGTAAATCTTTGCTGGCAGGAATAATTAAACTCGGCGCACTGATTTTGCTAAGGCTTGCTAAGTAGTCATCTTGATGGCCCGCAACAAACAGCTGTGATGCGCGCACTAAATACAGCACATGGTTGGCATCTTGCGTTTTAGCGCGAAGTTTGGCGCGACTTAACAGGGTTTGTACTACCTCAGGTTGAGTGCGAATATCATTAAGCGCCCCTTTATCCATCACTTTAAAATTAGGGAAACTCAGCGCAAACATATTCGGGTGCATCGCATCTTGGGTGATATTGAGCATAGTGGCAGTTAACCCGTCGATAGGCGCAGCTTTGCCATAGTAATCACCGTTATTCCAATTTTTATCTAGACGAATTGGCAATGCCCAGTGCTCAAGCGCCGATACACTCCACGCATCCATTTGGCCACCGCCAATCACATGCACTAATTTGCCAACCCAATTTGGGTAAGTCACCGCCCATTCAAGCGCTTGAAATGACCCCATTGATGCGCCCATCACCGCATACAGTTTTTTTATACCTAAACTCTCAAGTACTAACTTTTGTACATTCACAAAATCGCGAATAGTCACCACTGGGAAATCAAGGCCATACGGTTTGTTTGTAGCAGGATTGATTGACGCAGGCCCTGTTGTAATGGTGCGGCCATCATGCACATTGGCATTGGCGAGTGAGTCCACACTGATAACAAAATATTTATTGGTATCAATGGTTTTGCCAGGGCCAATAATCGCATCCCAATACCCTGGAAGTGGGTCGCTTTCAGCGTATTTGCCTGCGGCATGTGAATTACCCGAGAAAAAATGGGTAATTAAAATGGCATTGTCTTTTTTATCATTAAGTGTGCCGTAACTTTCAAAACCCACCGTTACTTCAGCAATGTTTTTACCGCCAAAGGTTTTAAAGTTTTGTGTAGTAAACGTTTGTTTTTCAACAAGTAGCGTTTCGGCATTTACGTGTAAACACAGTAGCAAAAACACCAAAGTAATCATTTTTGTTATTTTCATAATCAGCCCTTAAAACCAAATAAACAAACACAATGCCAATGCAACGCCAAGTAACGGTATCACTGCACTTAATGCCGCCATAGACCAATATGCCGCTTGATGGGTTTCTTTACAAATTGCGCGAATGGTGGTTACCACATACCCATTATGTGGCAAGGTATCGAGCGCACCCGACGAAATTGACACCACACGGTGTAATTGCTCAGGGTTAACCCCTGCATCTAAATAGTGCGGCGCTACTAATGGCAACGCAATCGCTTGCCCGCCTGAGGCCGAACCCGTTAACCCCGCAATCACACTGACCGCTACTGCTGCACCAATTAACTCGTTGCCCGGAATTTGCGTCATTAAGTCAACCGCCACGGTAAATGCTTCTGACGATTTCGCAATTGCACCAAACCCCACAACAGCCGCAGTGTTACCAATCGCAATTAGTGCACCATTGGTGCCTTCGGTGGTGGCTTTCGCAAGATTGTGAAAGTGTTTAAAGTTAATCACCACAATCGATAATACCCCACCCAATAACGCCACAATCAGTGCTGCTTGCTGCAAGCTGTCATGCAAGGTGAACGAAAGTGCTAACACCACAAGTAGTGGAATAAGCCCTGTTATTGGATGTGGATAATCACGCTCAGGAATTTCAGGGTCGTCATCGCGTGCGACATACTGCTCGCCATTGGCAACCGCTTTACCAATCATTTTTTTCAGCCACCAGTAGCCAAAACACGCCATAAAAATCGCCACAACCAAACTTACCTCCCACGCAGCATATGGCGAAGTGCCTAAATACTTAATCGGGATCCAGTTTTGAATTTCAGGCGAACCAGCTGATGTCATGGTAAAAGTAACCGAGCCAAACGCCAGCGTGGCCGGTATAAAACGGCGCGGTAAATTTGCATCTTTGAACAACGATAACGCCATCGGGTAAACCGAAAACGCCACAATAAACACGCTGACACCACCATAGGTTAATACCGCACACGCAATCACAATTGCCAGTACAGCGTGTTTCATTCCGAGTTTATCGACAATATAGCGTGCTACGCTGTCGGCAGCACCGGTGTCTTCCATAAATTTGCCAAACAAACTGCCCAGCAAAAACATAAAAAACCATGCACTGACAAAATTAGCAAAGCCATTCATATAGCCTTGAATAAAGTTATCAGCGCCAGCGCTTGGAAATATCGCCAAATTACTGGTGAGCGCGACAATGAGTGCACATGCTGGCGCGGCAATAAATAAATTCATGCCGCGCAGCGTTAATACAATCAAAAGCGCCAGACCACCAATCAGGCCAAGCATACTTAACATAAAATCTTCCTATTTGAATCACTAACAAGGGTGACTTGGCTGCTAGTGCATCAAATTACTGCTGCATATCAATGTGGCTAAGGGTGGCGATTTAAACAATAGCACTATAGTTATACGCGAATGATTTATTATTTAAAAACAACAAATTAACAGTGGATAGTACTATAGTGCTAAAGCTATTTTTAAGATTACCCACTAGATTGGTAACTGACTTGGCTGTGCGATGTAACGTATAACAATAAAGATAGGAACAACATTATGACCAAGGCAAATATCAACAGCAGCAAACACGCTTGCCTACGCTCACTGTCTGCAGTAAGTGGTGCTGTATTATTGGCATTAGCAACCCCTACATTTGCAAATCAACAGGAAAGCGGCGAGAAAAAAGCAGAGCTTGAGCGCATTCAAGTAACCGCACGTAAAACCGTCGAAAACCTTCAACAAGTGCCAGTGGCAGTTACCTCAATAGGTGCAACCGAGCTTGCCGAAAAAGGCATTGCCGAGCTTATTGAAGTACAACAATTTTCACCAAATACCACGCTACAACGCAGTCGTGGCACAAACTCAACCATTACGGCGTTTATTCGCGGCGTAGGCCAACAAGACCCGCTCTGGGGTTATGAACCAGGTGTGGGTATTTATATTGATGATGTGTATTTAGCACGACCGCAAGGTGCCGTACTTGATTTACTTGATGTTGAACGTGTTGAAGTACTTCGCGGCCCGCAAGGCACATTGTATGGCAAAAACACCATAGGTGGCGCTATTAAGTACGTAACCAAAGAAATGTCGGGCGACCCAACATTTAACGTATCGGCAAGCGTAGGTAGTTATAACCAGCGCGATATTAAACTCACAGGGCAATACCCACTTATTCAAGATACCCTTTATGTTGGCGTTGGTTATGCCAACTTAAACCGCGACGGGTTTGGTGAATATTTACAATCAGACTTACCAAATCAAGATAGCGAAAACTACAACAAAGAAGTGGAAGCAGCCCGCGTTACGCTCGAATGGCACGCTAATGACGATTTATTCTTTCGCTTAAGTTGGGATAAAACCGACGATACATCAAATGCCAAAGGCGGCTACCGTTTACTGCCGAGTTTATTAACAGATGCGCCAGTGCCAAATAGCGTATACGACTCGTACACCAGCTTACCAACCTGGAACAAAGTAGAACTTGAAGGTTATAGCCTACTTGCCAACTGGGATTTAACAGATGCCACCAGCGTAAAATATGTGGCATCGAAGCGTGAAAGCTATTCGCCAACGAATATCGACTTTGATAATACACCGCTTCGTATTTTTGATGTGCCAGCCGTATATGACGACAATCAAACCAGCCATGAATTACAACTAAACCACGCAGGTGAAAACTACAAATTGGTGTCGGGCCTTTATTACTATGATGGCGAATCATGCGGCCAGTTTGAAGCCATTTTAGAAGTGCTAGGTAATGCCATTTCGCTGCCGGGGTTAACCCGTGAAGTATCAGGCTGTAACAACTCATCAAGTAAAGCTGCGTATATTCAAGGCAGCTATTACTTTAATCACCAATGGTCGGCAACCCTTGGTGCCCGTTACACTCAAGACGAAAAAGAAGCCAATGTTAGCAACGGTTTAGTCTATGAAACGGTTTATCCGTATTCGGGCTGGATCCCTGGTTATGTTCGCCCTGAAGGCGAATTAGTGCCAGAAGTACTTAACGACAGCAAAGATTGGTCGCGCTTTACGCCACGCCTTGGTGTGGAATATCAACATTCAGATGACATGATGTTTTTTGCAAGTTACGCACAAGGATTTAAGTCAGGTACTTATAACCCACGTGCCACAACCGCAGAGCCCGCTGCCAACCCAGAGATTGTAGATTCATTTGAACTGGGTATGAAAAGCGAGTGGAACAATAATCTGCGCGCTAATATCACCTTATTCTCATTGCTGCATAAAGACCGCCAGTATATTTCGATTTTACCGGGCGAAACCTCAGCCGATCTCAACCAGCGACTTGGCAATATTGGCCGCTCAGAGTCGCAAGGTATTGAAGCCGAATTTACCTATGTTGCCACTGACAACCTTAATTTTAATGCCTCGCTTGGTTATATCGATGCTGAATTTACTGAGGTGATAGACACCAACCCAGAAACGGGTGAAGAGTTTGATAAATCTGAATTCTTTGATATCGCTAACACCCCAGATTTAACCTTTAACCTAGGATTTGATTACTCAATTGAATCAACATTTGGTGACTTTGTAGTAAACGGTAACTACTACCACCGCGGCGATTATGTGCTGTTTGAAGAAGCCAGCCTGCTTTCGCAAGATGCCTACGGCTTAGTGAATTTGGGTGTGACTTGGTACTCGAATGATGGCCACTGGAGCGCATCACTAACGGGTAAAAACCTCACAAACGAAGAATACCTTGTTGGTGGGTACCAATTTGTCACCCCTGATCCTACAGACCCAACGGATACAAGCAAATATACGCCGGGGTTAGGTGGTGACAATACCTTAATTGGTTATTACGGCGACCCGCGCACCGTTACGCTCACCGTTAATTACCGCTTTTAATTAACACTCCCCCTTGGGTCGCCAACACTTAGTTTGGTGGCCCAGCTTTGGGGAAATGCTTGTAACCGTATTTCGAATACCTTATAACAGGAAGAATTGGAGTTAATTGGATGACAACGCAAGTGAAAGCCATTATCGCAGACGATCACCCGCTATTTCGCAGTGCTTTAAGCCAAGCGGCGGCAAATTATCTCGAAAAAGACAATATTCAAGAGTGTTATGATTTAGCGAGCTTGTTTTCATTGCTGGAAACTCACCCAGAAACCGAACTGATTTTCCTCGATTTAAATATTCCAGGCGCCAAAGGCCTGCAAGGGCTCACGCAAATCCGCAACCAATACCCTGATATTTTAGTGATTATGGTATCGGCAACAGAAGACGCCAAAATAATTAACCACGCCATGGAAGCTGGTGCCTGCGCCTACATTCCAAAATCGACCTCGCTGAGCAATATTGGCAAAGCCATTGAAGTTGTGATTGATGGCGACACGTGGCTGCCTGAAAATCTAGACCTAGAAGCCCACCCAATCGACAACGAGCAAACCGAATTTGCGCAAAATCTAGAAAAGCTAACGCCACAGCAATACAAAGTACTCGGCATGATTGCCGACGGCCTGTTAAACAAACAAATTGCTTATGAAATGTCTGTGCAAGAAACCACAGTAAAACAACATGTATCCGCCATTTTACGCAAACTTGGCCTAAATAACCGCACCCAAGCCGGCATTTTGTTTAATCAACTCAGCCAAATCGATACCAAATCGGCTGAAGGCTTTGCGTGACCGGCTATTGTGATTTCGGTTTTTAAAACTCGCTTAAAGGTAAAACGCCTCTTGTCGCGGGGTAAATTACCGATTAAATTGCTATGAATTATCACAATTTGATGTAGTTGGCATGCCAAACCTATTATCTATTCGCTCTTACAGTGCAAACCCGGTTTCTCACTCCCATGAGTTCAATCAAATTGTTTTACCCTTGCGGGGTTGTTGGCTTGCTGTTAACGGCTTTAAACTTACTGCCATCAATTGCCACTTTACCTTCACTGAACATACCCATTTCTCGGCATATGGTAACGAAGTGACTACACGCTTGTTTAATACCTTCAGCATTGTCACGTCTGAAATCAGCTATGGTTTTGAAGTCAAGCTTTAAGCGTTCCAATAGCCACATGAGTTCTATATTTCTAATGGTTTCCGTTTCTAATCGTCTAGAAGACTGGATGCGATTGAGGTAACCGTATATGTATAGCTTTAAAATGGTGGCAGGATGATAACCAGGACGGCCTGTGCGTTTAGCAATAACTCGATTAAACTTCATTTGCTCTAAATTGAGTTCATCTACAAATACATCAATAACACGAACTGGGTTATCTTCAGCAATGAAGTCATCCAGAACTTCAGGAAATAGCGTGGCTTGAGTACGGCTTTGCCCCTTTATATGGTTAGACATAATCAGCTAATCTCCAACATTAACTTGCTGATTATTATATCAATTAACGTGACTGTTAATTAGACTGTTTGACCATAAACAGCAGGTGTTTAGACCAAAAGGTGATCAGAGTTTTCACACAGCCTGAGCCAAGAACAGGCGGCGTTATCATTTCAGCCATTACCGATCGCAAAACACTTGAGCGCGAACTAACACGTGACCCTTTTTATCGTGAAAACATTGCCAGCTACGAGATAACAGAAGTTATACCGACTAAAGCAGCTAACGAGCTCAAGTTTTTAATTGGTTAGCCAATGTCATTTAGGCAAGGGCGTAAAGTAATAAAGTCAAACTGCTAGTGCTAAAAAGGTTTAGTTGGGTATTAATTATAACGCCACAGCAACGTTAATATAACCATTGCCAAAAATAGTTTGTTGTTTCACATTTTGTCATTTTATTGTGCTGTAATGGGCAAATCATAACTATAAGGGTTGTATATGCGCGCGATAATTTTCTTGATGATCTTGCTTCTTAGTGGCTGCCAAAGCATGTCACAAACACATAATGAAAAAGTTGAAGTGGGTGTACGGCCATATTATCTCGTCTCGCAAATGGACAACTCACCACTTAAAACCCAGCTTGAAAGTTGTAATAAAAATACCTTCGAAAAATCCGATTTTTCAATAGGCCATCGCGGAGCGCCACTGCAATTTCCAGAACATACCAAAGAGTCTTACCTTGCTGCAGCAAAAATGGGCGCGGGTATTTTAGAATGTGATGTCGCCTTTACTAAAGACAAAGCCCTAGTATGTCGCCATTCGCAATGTGATTTGCACCAAACAACAAACGTGCTGGCAAAGCCAGAATTAGCTAAGAAATGCCGCATCCCTTTTACTCCAGGTGACAAGTCCCTTGGCAAAAAAGCACAAGTAGAGTGCTGCACGTCCGATTTTACGCTCGCAGAGTTTTTACAGTTATCAGGGAAAATGGACGGCGCCAATGTGTACGCCAAAACGCCGCAAGACTACCTAACTGGCACACCTAATTGGCGCACTGATTTATATGCTGCTAACGGCACTTTAATGACTCACCAACAAAGCATAGAACTGTTTAAAAGCCTAGATGTAAAAATGACACCTGAGCTTAAAAAGCCCCAAGTAACAATGCCGTTTGATGGATTGTCACAACACCAATACGCAAAAAAACTTATCAGCGAATATAAACAAGCAGGTATTTCTCCAAGCGATGTCTTTGTGCAATCGTTTGAGCTTGGCGATTTACAATATTGGATAAAGCACCATCCCGATTTCGCCACACAAGCTGTGTATTTAAACGATGGCTACGAGCAAGATAA
Organism: Pseudoalteromonas sp. P1-9; assembly: GCF_001399975.1. GTDB lineage: Bacteria > Pseudomonadota > Gammaproteobacteria > Enterobacterales > Alteromonadaceae > Pseudoalteromonas. The sequence goes on along the minus strand of NZ_LKBD01000001.1, from coordinate 249,205 downwards.
TTTTGATCATAATAACCCCGCAACCTGGCAACACAGCATGAGCGAATTAAAAGCCATGGGCATCAATATTATTGCGCCACCACTTTGGGTTTTAGTGAGTTTAAATAAAAATAATCAACTAACTGAATCAGCCTATGCGCTAGAGGCGAAAAAAGCCGGACTAAAAATAATCACGTGGACGTTAGAGCGTTCAGGTCTTCTCACACAAGGTGGTGGTTTTTATTATCAATCAGTTAAACCAGCAATTACAAATGAAGGGTTTACCTTAGAGTTGCTCGACTTTCTCGCTAAAAAAGTGGGTGTAATGGGAGTATTTAGTGATTGGCCTGCTACTACTACGTTTTACAGCAACTGCGCGTTATCGCGCAGTTAAGTATAGCTTTAAGCCTTACTACCATACTCCATATATTTTGCCTGTCATAAGCAAATACAAGGCTTGTATAAACTGCCAACACTTTGGAAAAATGATATTTAATCATCGCTCTAAATATCAGTTCAGCTTGAAGATCACACTGTATTCAGTTTAACAAGTCTTTACGCGACGCGCCTTTGCAACAGAGCTTAACTTAACCCAGCGAAACAAATACATAATAATCAGTTTGGTAATCCCGCTGGTGATTGCCAATACCAATAACGGCCAACCATGGTTTAAACCCATACTTAGTGCAAATGCAATTGTCGACACATCCATCATCAAAATAAACTGACTCATTTTTAAATCCACCGCACCGGTAGAACCTGAACGTATAATCACATAAATTTGATGTGCGTATCCCTGCGCTATTAATAGCGATACCAACAAAATAATGACTGTCGAAATAAATTTCCCCTGATCAGAAAACGTATCACCAAGCAGCAAGCCCAAAATTGAACCTAATAAACACACACATGCCAAACTCATACTAATGAACGCTAAATGTGTTTTTCGGTCTCGCCATATCTCAATTAAAATACCCAACACAAGTAGCGATGCCACAAGCCTAGGCCACACAATATAATGATTAAATGGCGCTATGGAATAACCATAAATAAAAAACGACAAGTACGCTAAAAAGCTCACAGAAAATTGATTCAGCGACAAAAGTGCTGTTGGCGAACCGCTGCTTTGAGCAGCCTGTTTACGCTCAAAAATGGTTTTAAGCTGTGAAAGAACACCATACAAACTCACAAAAATAAACAGTGTATTAATAGTGCCAAACAAATTATAAAACATGACAAACAGTCTTTATTAAGATTTAATTGTCGACAATATAAAGTGAAAAGTTAAATTTAAATCATTTTTTATATTTATATACACAATGTTGTCGACAATATTTAAAGAGAGAATACAAACGTTCGTTTGCATTTTCAACTTGAAAAATATTAGTGAGGAAGGAAAAGCGTATTACAAAAAGCCGCACAACAAACACGCAAATGTTCACGCACAACCGCTTAAGGTGGCATAAATAATTTATTTATAAATCGCGACGTTTTCTTGTCTTAATAGGTAGTTAGCTACGAAATAATAAAGCACAAATGCGCCAGCGATCATCACTGGCAGACCAAGGTTATTGTTATTAATAAACGGTGTATGAACCACAATTGGCAAAATAATAACGCTATAAAGCAAATAAGTAAGCCAAAAAGCCTTTACCCGTTTTAGCGTTAGCCGTGTTTTGCAGCCATTACATTTAAAGTAAACAGGAAATGCAGCAAACGACAATGAAAATGGATTTAACTTTTGTTGACAGTTTGGGCATTTGTTCATGGCGCTAACAATTGATATTAAACAGTTTTTATATTGTGGTGGCTGAAAGTAAAATCAGCTCGCCCACTTAAACACAGCTATCGTGTTATTTTACCGCAATGCATACATCTATTTGATTGCCATTTGGGTAGTATTCAAAGTCAGTAGTAAATAAGCGTTGATGTTCACATGCATCACCTGCAAAATACTGCCAAACTTGCGTCCACGCATCTATTGCGATTTGTGGCATATCACCTTTATGGCTAAACACCAAATACTTACCTTCATTAATGGTAATTTCTTCTAAATCTTCAGGGTAAGACGCGCCGTCAAAGCCCGCTAGCACATTAAACATGCCGGTGTGATCTGATTCATAATCGTAGTAAACGCCGTAAACTCGCTCACCGCCTTGATAGTTTACCGGTACCTGTGCATCAAACGTTTGCCACAACCCTGGAATTTTACCATTTGGCCCCATTTCAGCATCGTTATTAGTTCTTGTTGAGATACCATGAATAATCGTTTCGCTAACCTGTCGTAATTCCATTACCAACCTACTAATATTTTAATATTATTTGTCGCGCAGCATGACATAAATGCGCACGCCATAAAAGCGAAATACATTATTCCCAAAGCTTTCGATTAAAAGTTAGTTACTTGCCCGCAAAATAGACACTTACTTTAGTGCCTTTATCTTGTACGCTGTCAATTTCAAGGCGTCCGTTCAGTGAGCCTGTAACTAAGCTATGCACAATACTCATGCCTAACCCCATGCCGCCTGATTTACGGTCTGTTGTAAAAAATGGATCAAGAATATGTGCTTGTGTGTCTTCGTCCATACCAATGCCGTTATCGGCTATTTCCAGAGCATAATCAGTAGCATCGCCACTTAGCCTAATGGTAATGACCTTTTCAGTTTGGCTGTGCGTTTTTGGAAAGGCGTGTTTTATCGCGTTCGATACTAAATTAGTGGCCACTTGCGCTAAGCGAGATGGATAGGTGTTAACTATTAATGCGTATCCTGGAAGCTCGAGATTCAGTTGAATACCCGCATTTTTTAGCATTGGTTTTAGGCTTGTGGAAATAGACGAAATCCACTCAACTAAATTGACATCGCTTTTCGGATCTGTATGAAAATCGGTCGCGATTTGCTTAAAGTTAACCACCAATTCACTGGCGCGGTTTAAATTAAACTCAACACTTTCGCTCGCCTCTTTAGCATCAATCAAAAAAGCATCTAAATCATGCTTGCTGAGCGTATTGCTCGCTAACTTTTTAGCCAGTTGATTTATCCCAGCAAGTACCGTTGAATTACCTAACATAGCAACACCTAACGGCGTATTTACTTCGTGTGCAACACCTGCCACTAAACGTCCTAGCGATGCCAGCTTTTCTTGTTCGATAAGTTGTTTTTGCGAATTTTTTAGCTGCTTTAATGCGCTTTCTAATTCGTGGGTGCGCGACGCTACTTTTTGCTCAAGCGATTGGTTTAATTCAAACAATGCGTGTTCTTTTTCAGCGCGCTCTAATTCAGCAGAAATACGTCCAGCAAATAATTCAAATAACGACGCAACCTGTTCGGCGTTTTCGATTGGCTTACTGTAAAGCGCTACAACTAAGCCGAATACCGCGCCTTTTGAATCGTGCAACGGTGCGCCAATGTAACCATCGATGCCCATATCGATAAGCAGTTGATCTTTTGGATATAAGTTACAAATTTTACTGGGGAAAATACATGTAGAATCTTCACTTACATCAGCACACGGGGTGAATTCCAGCGAGTATTCAAAATTTTCGGCAAATTCGTCACCTGCCACTAACGACATTGTTTGGGATACATTGCGTATCGCATCTAATTTGGCAATAAAGGTAAACTGCGCGCCAATTGATTTATGCAGCTGCATCGTAATGGTATCTAAAAAATCTTTACCATAAGACGATTTAAGCGAGGTTATGATTTTATCAATATTGAAATGTATCATCACTTTGCTCCATTTACTTTGCTGATCAGTGCACACACATGTTCAGTAAATATTTCCACCAGCTCTATGGCATTGTTATCGAGCTCAGTGTCCACTTCTAGTACAACCACAGCCTCAATTTCATTTTCGCTTTTATAATAAATTCCGGCGAAATTGCCCTCATAAGTAAGCTGTTTGGCAGCAGTAACCGTGTTAATAAATTCAGGTACATCAATGACTGAAGAACTATCACTTTGCGCGTTAATTACCGTGGTATTGGTGCTTTTTATATTGATAACCGACGCTTTGCGTTTATTAATCACTAGCTCGGCTTCATAGGCGTCTAGCACATCACTCAAATAGGTGAGCAAATTTGTTGAAAACGATTCTATATCGGCGAGCTTATCGACTTTTAGCACCGAATTTAGCAAGGCTTTTAACGCATTTTTGTAGCTACACAAACGTGAAATATCGCGAAACGAACGTAATGAGGTATAGAACAAGTGATGCAAGCTGTCTACGGTAATTTCAGTTTTGGCTTTGTAACCGTCAATATCATAGTTTTTAATCACTTCGCTCTCTGGCGCAAGTCCGGCTTGCCCTGTTCTTAACACAATACGCGTATCGCGATTATTTAACTCACCACGAATAAAGTTAACGAGCTTTAAACCCGCATCATCAGTTTCCATAACAACATCGAGCAAAATAACGGCCACATCGAGATGTTCGCGCAAAAGCGCTCTTGCTTCGCTGCCACTATAGGCACTGTAAAATTCAAGTCGACGCCCCATAAACTCGAACGTCTTCATTGCTAATTTTGTTGCTTTGTGTACTTCTAAATCGTCATCAACAATCACTACTTTCCATGGTTTACGGTTATTTGTAATTGTTTCTGATTCTTCGGCAAGCCAATCCATCTTGTATCCAGCAATCGTTGTTTTGCTAACCAATCTATCAACTAAAGTTATTTCACAAAAGGACTTAAATCAAAACTAAGTAAGAAAAATAAAAGCGCATAAATACAACTTCGCGCTTTTTGAAAATTGCCTATTGGGCTGCAACAAAAACGCGGCAAAAAAGTTATAAAAACGCATAAATAATTTACTGGCCGATTAATCAATAAACGGTATGCTAGAAAGTAAAAAAATTGCCGTTTTTTAGCAAAATTAAGTAAATGCAACTGCCAGTTGACAAGATTCCAAGTCAGTTTGCTAGTGTGCAACCCTTGAAATTCCTAAGCTAGAGGCAATTTAACAATCAGAGTAACGAACAATGATCTTATCCGAGAAAATAATTACATTAAGAAAGCAGCTGGGCTGGTCACAAGAAGAATTAGCCGAAAAAATGGGCGTATCGCGCCAATCGGTTTCAAAATGGGAGAGCACCAACAGCATTCCTGATTTAAATAAAATTATCAAATTGGCTGAACTGTTTAATGTCTCAACCGACTTTTTATTAAAAGATGAAATCGAAACGGCTGAACACTTAGACGAGCGCGATAATGACTTAACACAAATTAGCCTAGAGCAAGCTATCGACTACGTAAACACCAAAAAAGCCCAAGCCATTCTCACCGCAAAAGGCGTTGCATTTTTTGTATGCTCTGCTGTGCCTTTGTTTTTTCTGTTGGCATTAGCCAATAACAATAGCATTGCGTTAAATAAAAATACCGCAGTGGTGTTTGGCATAATTTCCATTTTTATTCTAATTGCAGCAGGTGTGCGTTTGGTGATCCAAACCAATCAATATGAGCGTGCCATTGCCCCCATTGAAAAAGGTAAATTTGAACTCATGTATGGTGTGCATAGTGCCTTTAGTGAAAAAATCGATACATTCACACCTAAGTACAACGGCAAAGTATCGCTTGCGGTTACCTTATTTATTACCAGTAGCATTCCATTATTATTAGTTATTATGCTGATTGGTCGCACCGATTTAACCTTGCTGATGCTCGCCGCGTTATTGTTTATCGTTACCTTAGGTTTATGGGTGATTATTCCTGCATCAAGTGAATATGAAGCCTATAAACACGTATTAAACGAAGGAGATAAAAACCGCGAACTCACCCAAAGTGAACGCAACGCCCTAAAACTTGCGCCGTTTTACTGGCCTTTAGTGGTCGCTATTTTCCTAGCGTGGAGCTTATGGACAATGAACTGGGGCGTTACTTGGATTATTTGGCCTGTAGCAGGCGTGCTATTTGCCGCGCTGGTGGGGTTAATGGGTTTAATGAGCAAAGACTCGGATTAGTGTTCACAGCATGCAACCTGTTTAAATCACCAAGCTGGTTGCATGCTTTAAAGTATATACAGCAGTCATTTAAAGATAAACTTCACATTCCTTATAAAGCCTTTTAGAATATCGCTGAATTTAATGTGAGAGTGATATGTTTAAGCCATTCGTACAATTGGTTGTATTAATAACATTGTTATTTGCCTTTACTGGGCAAGCAGTGGCGAACCACTATGCGCTATCGGTAGAATCACTTAATGACACTCACACTATTAGCTCGCAAATTGATGCCACGTCCAACGTCAGCGAAGAGAGCGACGACTGCTGCGATGTTGAATGCTGCGAAAGCGACTGTATTTGTCCCGCCAATACCTGCGCATCATTTTTATATTTGTCACCGCTGGCACAGCATCCTGTGCAGCTCATTAATAACACTTTCCACCAACACTATATGAGCTCACCGCTCAGCCGAATAGAGTCCCCATTTAGACCTCCCATTTTTAGTGCCTAGGGTTAGTCCCTTTAAAATCCGTTACAAAAGGTTTTAATGCACACTTTTTAGGCGTGCACGGCATATATTTGAGGTAAAAATGTACACAAAAAAATCACGTTTAGCGCTCGCGCTAATGCTATCGCCATCACTTTTAGTTGCTGGTGAAGACCATCATGATGAGCATCATCACGAGCATGGCGAAAAGACAATTGAAAAAATCCAAGTGACCGCATCCCGTTTAGGTCGCATCGTCACGGAATCAGCAACCCGTATTGAGCTAATAAACGGCGAAGAAATCCAAGAAAAGGCGCTGATGCGCCCTGGGAATATTTCGATGTTGGTGGCTGAAACCGGTGGCGTACGCGTGCAAAATACTTCGCCTGCGCTTGGCAGTGCGAATATTCGTTTACAAGGGCTGTACGGCCGTTACACCCAGTTATTAAGCGATGGTTTACCACTTTATGGTGGCCAAACTGCCTCTATTGGTTTATTACAGATCCCGCCCACCGATCTAGCCAATGTGGAAATTATAAAAGGCTCAGCTTCATCGCTTTATGGCGGTTCAGCGTTAGGCGGCGTTATCAATTTAATTTCGCGTACACCAAACGATGAATTTGAAAGCGAGGTATTACTAAACGCTACCTCAAAAGACGGGCAAGATATTACAGCCTATTTTGCCACACCAGTTACCGATAAAACCCGTGTATCAGTTACCGCTGGCGTGCACAATCAACACCAGCAAGACTTAGATAACGACGGCTGGTTAGATATGGCAGAGTATCAGCGTGCCACTGTCAGGCCACGTATGTATTGGGAAAGCGAGCACGGTGCTAACCTGTATGTAACTGTTGGCGCGATGCAAGAAACCCGTGAAGGCGGTACAAAACACGGTGCAGTGATGCCAGATGGTAATCCGTACGCACAAAACCAAGATACGCAAAGACTCGACACCGGTTTTATCTTCGATAGCCCTCTGAGTGATGAGATGAATCTCAATATTCGCGGCTCTGCAATGCAGCAAGATCATCAACATGTGTATGGCTCAGTATTGGAAGATGACAGTCACAAAAGCTATTTACTTGAATCAAGTGTCTCTGGCTACGCTGACTCACTTGCATGGCTTGTGGGGGCAGCATATCAGTCAGATCGATTTGAATCTGATGACTTCGCTATGTTTAACTACAACTATCATGTACCTGGGTTATTCTCTCAAATCGATTATGATGCAACGGATGATGTGTCGATGTCACTGAGTGCGCGCAACGATTGGCACAGCGAATATGGCACCCAATTTAGCCCGCGCGCATCCATACTCTATCGCCCTGAAAACTGGACTATTCGCGGCTCATACGGAAAAGGTTTTTTTGCCCCTACGCCGTTTATTGAAGACATTGACGATACTGGTTTATCGCGTTTAGCACCGCTTGAAAACCTGCAAGAAGAAACCGCATCAACCGCATCCATTGATATTAGTTACACCCTTAATAACATTGAGTCGAGTGTTACTTTATTTTCCTCTGAAATCGATAATGTCACTGAATTACAGTCCATCAACCCTGAAGAATTTGGTGGTAAAACGATGCGCATTACTAATGCCGAAGGACAAACTGATATTCATGGTACGGAGTTATTACTGCGCTATCGCTGGCACGATATAAAACTGACCGGCAGCTATTTGTATCTTGATGCCAGTAGACAAAATAGCAATGGCATGGGTAGCACACCGCTTGATTTAACCCCCAAACATTCTGCAGGTGCAGTTATTATGTGGGAAGAGCATGGCAGTCATTTAGTGGGTTTTGAAGCTTACTATACAGGCACACAACACTTAGAAAATAACCCATACCGCGACAAGAGTGAGGCGTATTGGCACCTAGGCCTTTTAGGTCAAATTACCTTTGGCAGAGTAAGTTACTTTTTAAATGCAGAAAACTTACTCAACGTACGTCAAACAAAAACGGACTCGCTCGTGCTACCACAGCAAGACCCAAGCGGGCGTTGGACAACTGATATTTGGTCTCGCAATGATGGTTTTACGGTTAATGCGGGCATTCGAATTAAATTTGGTCACTAATCGTTAACTTCGCGTTGCAAAGCAAGCCTGAGGCTTGCTTTGCAACTTACTCTTTAATCGGAATAAATTTTTTTGTCATACCTTGGCTTTTCGGCGCAACCAATCGATAACCTAATTTTTCGTAAAAAGCTGGCTCATCAGCGATCATAGACACGTACGAACCTTCAAGCGCGACCGATGCTAGATAGTTATCAATGTATTGCATCACCTCACGGCCTAAACCACGACCTTGATAGGCTGGGTCTACCGCAATATCCACCACTTCAAAATTGCACGCGCCATCTCCAACTACACGCCCCATAGCTATTAACTGCTTACCATCGCGTATTGAAATGCCGTACAAACTATTCGGTAATGCAATGCTTGCTGCTTTTAGCGATTTTGCAGAAAGCCCTGCTTTAATGCGCATCTCGCAAAATTCCTCGGGGCTTGGTACGGTTTCTTGATAAATTAACGCCATAATCACGCTCGCTACGATTGATAATCGAGAAGGCTTAGCCCTTCTTTTTCACACACAGTTTTAATCGCACTGTGCTGTGCTAGGTTTTTTAAAAAACGCGCTAAGTTGTTAAATGCAAGCGGCGGCTTTTTAAATTCGTCAGCCCATACACACAACATAAATAAGAAAAAGTCACAGGCCGTCACACTTTGCCCAACCAAATAATTTTTATGTTTTAGTTCATTATCAAGCAGCGCGAGCATATCGGTAATGCGTGCTTCTTGCGCCTCAACAATCTGTGTTGCATGCTGTGCATCTAAGGTGTGTTTTTCAGGGTAAAAGTACACCATAAGTTCAGCCTGAACCGTATTGGTTAAGTACATCATCCACTGGAAAAATACCGGGCGATTAATATCACCTAAAGGCGGGATCAAATTCGCATCTGGGTGATTTTCGGCTAAGTGAATGCAAATGGCAGGACTTTCAAAAATTGCAGTGCCGTTATCAATTAAGGTAGGAATGCGCCCTGCAGGGTTTAATGCCAAATACTCTGTTGATTTTTGTTGATTACTTTTTCTGTCGACCTTAATCAACTGATACTCTACGCCCAGCGCTTCAAGTATAAAATGCGGCGCCATACTGGCATTAAGCGGATAATAATATAACTGATACACAGAACCTTCCTTTTAATGTGATTGCCATTAATAAATCATAGGGTTAGAAGTCTTCTCGGGCTTTTAGTTCGGTAAAATCACTCATCACCCAAGTTTTATAACCGGGTCGAGATTTAAGCACTTGATACCAATCACTCACATATTTTGGCAAGGGTATCATTAAGCCTTGTGAGGTTAATCGATAAATCACTGCGCCAACAACAATATCTGCAAGTGAAAGCGTGCTCCCTGCCAAGTAAGGGGTTTGCTGCAATTGCTTATTAATGGTTTCTAAACAATTAATGCAACTGTCTAAATGACGGTTGACTGTCACCATATCGCGTTTGTTAGGCGGCATTCGGTAATATCCCCAAAAAGTGCCCATAAAAGCAGGCTGAAATGAACACTTTGGCATAAGCCCGTTAGACTGCCACTGTTGAAACACACTTTCAGGTATTTTGCTTAGCTCAAGTAGTTGTTGTTTGGTATAAAAGTGTGCGTTTAAATAATTAATTAGTTCCAAAATAGTTACTCAATATGCAATGCGCTAAACCTAACTCAAACGGCTTAGTTGAAATCTGTAAAATCACTATAAAGTTGCCCATGTTTGTTTAATGCCAATCAAATGCACTAGACCAAATACTAAGCAAATCAGTGAACTCCAAAGCCAAAATTCGGGGCTTCGTCCGATAGGGGATGAAATAAAGAAAAAGCCCGCAATGCCGCGCGCCAAATATATAAACGTAATTAAAATCAACGCCAAGCGCAGTAAAGGTAACTTTATAAATAGTCCTGCCGCAGAAAACGCATAGGCAGACCAGATTGCGAGCACCACAAAGATAACACTCGTAATAAGCGCAGGTTGATGACTGCCTTGCTCGGCAAGCCTTGCCATTTGTTCACCTGCGCCCAACATACGATACCAAGGCGCACCAAAGTAAATGCACGCCAAATGTAACAAGGCGGCGCAAGCACTTAACCCGCCTGCAATTAACATAAATACGTTCATATTTGCCTCATTTTGCTTGGCTAGCAACAACTCACGTTGCACGTTATTTCGCCATTAACACAATTTTGGTAGCCTTGTTAATTCTTTCTATGTTGCTAACCTAACTGCCCGCTAAGTTAACTCAGTTAGTATCAATATCCCCAAATAATGCATACCAGACTTAGCAACACGCCACTAATAATAAGGCTTTGCTGTATTTTTGAATTCACTAATGTGGGTAACCTGTAAGACGTTGAAAACAGTTTGCCAATCGGCGTAAAAAAGGTTTTTGGTGCTAAACCCAGGCCGACAAGAATAAGAAAAACCGCAACTATGTTTACCAGATCTCGAATATGCAGGTCGTAATGGAAAAAATCATAAATTCCGGTGGCTAATACTAAGCCGCCAATTAAAAAACAAATTACCGTAGCAGTTTGTTCTTTTTCATCATTCACGTTCAATGTGTATAACTCCTTGTTGTGCAGCTAATTTATAACACGCTTGTTAATGAGTTGTCATCAAATCCATGTGTCATTAATGTTACTAAGTGTTTAAGGAGAGGCGGTGATGGTAAGGAAATAATAATGCCAACTAGCAACCCTTTGTTTTTTGTTAAAAACCATATATCTAATAGGTGTAATATGGTTCTCTTATTGCAACATTCTGATATGCTAACGCACAGCATAATCCTCGCGTATTTAAACACTCAATGAGATACACAATCTTAGCAAGTATTGGTTTGTTGTTTTTTACCCAAACCGTCGCTGCGTCAAACGAACTGAAACCCTTTACCAGTGATGGTTGCAGCGCCTTTCCCGACGGTACTTTTGAGCAAAATAGTCTTTGGCTTAATTGCTGTGTGGCACACGATTTAGCGTATTGGCAAGGTGGCACTTACCAGCAGCGCAAAGATGCCGATATGGCACTTAAAATATGCGTCGCCGAAGTGGGAGAAAAACAAATAGCAAATTTGATGTTGGCAGGCGTGCGCGTTGGCGGCTCACCGTTTTTACCTACCACATTTCGTTGGGGCTATGGCTGGCCTTACCCAAGGATGTATGGCGAGCTAACCCTAAATGAACAAAAACAAGTTGCTGAGAAACTTAAACAATTACCCAAGAACAAAGCCATGCTTACAACATCAAATAAAGCAGTATTGCTGCGCGATTTATTGAAATAAGCTGTTTTTAGTTCGCTTTGCTTCATCAGCCAAAAATTGGCAGATGCCAGCGCTAGTTGTAAATTTACAGCTAGCTGAATGTTTAGTCCTGCACTAGTCTTTATTGTGGTTACTTCAACAAAGGTAATGACGATGAAGCTAAACTCCATTCGCATTTTAATGACGACCATTTTTAGTGGCATTATTGTATTTGTCTTAGTAGTGACTCTGCTAGTAATTAACATGTATAACGCGTTAATCGACGTAGAAGAGATGGCGGATAACCGCTACAAAGCGTATCAACTTGCCGACGAATTACGACAAAGCTCAGACGACCTCACCCGCTTAGGGCGCACTTATGCCGTTACGGGTAACGACAAATACGAAAAAATGTATATGGATGTGCTAGCAATTCGCAATGGCGAAAAGCCAAGGCCTGAAGGCTATCATAAGATCTATTGGGATTTAGTGCTCAATTACGGCAGTAAACCCAAACCAGACGGCAAGCACTCAGTATTACTCGACGAAATGAAAGCCACTGGCTTTACGCAAAAAGAGCTCGACTATTTAACACAAGCTCAGAAGAATTCCGACGGCTTAGTCGCATTAGAAGTCGAAGCGATGAACGCCGTGAAAGGTAAATTCAAAGACGCGTCTGGCAACTATACAATCAACGGCTCACCCGATTTAGCAAAAGCCATTCAACTCACACACAGTGAAGACTACCATCGCTTTAAAGCGGATATTATGAAACCCGTTGAATCGTTTTTCACCGCCCTAGAAACGCGCACCCAAAACAATGTAGAAACTGCCAATAAACGCGTTGAATCCTATTTATATTGGGTAATTGTTATTTTAATTATTACCATGTGCTTTAGTTTATTTGGTGTTTATTTAGTGCGCCGTAGAATTGTAAAACCCATTGAATTATTGGGTAAAACGTTTGATGAAATAGGTCGCGCTAACGATTTGAGTAAATCATTAGACGAAATAGGCGCAACCGAAGTACGTGCGGTTGCAAGCGTAGTTAACCGCATGCTCAAAAGCTTTCAAAAAACAGTCACAAATATTGGTAGTGCGGGCAATCAAATGTCTCAATCTTCACAAGAGGTGGGCGAGTTCATTCGCAATAATAAAGCGATTAGCGAAGAGCAAAATTCGCGCTTAGAAACCATCGCTACAGCCGCAGAAGAAATGACCGCAACCTTAAACGAGGTGACATCTAACACCGTAAGCACAGCAGATTATGCCAACCAAGTAGAGCTAGAAGCGCAGCGTGGAATGGAGGTGATGTCACAAACCAGTCAACAATTTGGTGATTTGTCGTCACGTTTTGAGCAAACCGCTAACATTATTTCAGAATTAACAGAGCAAAGTGATCAGGTTGCGAACGTAGTGAGCGTAATTCAGGCGATTGCCGAGCAAACCAACTTACTTGCGCTTAATGCTGCAATTGAAGCAGCCAGAGCCGGAGAGCAAGGTAGAGGCTTTGCCGTTGTTGCAGACGAAGTACGTACCTTGGCGCAGCGAACACAGCAATCTACCGAAGAAATTCGCGATATTATTAACCAGCTTCAAGTTAAAGCCGGTAATGCCAACAGTGCAATTCAACAAAGCCAACAGCAAGTAAGTACCACTGAACAACAGGTAATGGTGTCCTCAGAAGTGCTCGACAGTATTTTTGAAGCTGTGAGAAAAATTAAGGATCTGACCCAAGGGGTTGCAACCGCATCACAGGAGCAACTTACGGTAACCGAAGACATAAATGCCAATATCAATGGTCTAAGTGATATATCAAAAGAAGCCGTTGATCGAATGAACGAGTTTATGGCAGTGGTTGAAATGCTCGAACAAACCAGCGAACGTCTTAATGAGAACTCTCGCGAATTCACGGTATAACACATGTTTATAATTGGCACTTAAGGCAAAACTTCATTAAGTGCCAACTCTTTTCGCCCCAAGTGGCACATATTTTAATGACGCAGTTATTCTCCGATGGAGAGAATCTAAAACCACCACCGTTTTATTGCGAAAAACAAACTAAATACCCACTTTCGAAACAAACCTTAAAGTCACTTAAATTCAATACCTTAACCAAACATCACAGCTGCAATACTCAAGAAGTTTGAGGGTATATAACTCAAATAAACCTGCTTAGAACCGATAAGTTGTATACATTATATAATATATGATTTACATTATTTTTACATAACACAACAACAGGAAGCTAATAATGAAAGCAAGAAAGCCTATTACCCTCGCAGTTTCAGCACTTATTGTTGTAAACTTTGCATACGCCAAAGGCAAGCCCACTGCCGAGTCGATACTGCCGCATAAATTTACATGTAGTGCCAGCCTAAAGTTTCAAGCACAAGACATGACGCAACAGCAGTTTATTGATAGCTGTGCGCTAGTTGGCGCAGAGGAAGAATATTTTCATCAACGTTTAGAGACCGGCTATCAACCCGTTGACGGTGATTTAAACGAAGACTTGCTAATGGTGATCTTTGATAACTACCGTCAATACGACCGTTATGGTTTTCGTTTATTTGGCATCAATACCAATAACGGCGGTATGTACATTGAAGGTAATGCCGAAGACGCTAATAATCAAGCAACCTTTTATGCCCACGAAGCCGATTGGTTAAGACCTGAGTTTTCAATCTGGAATCTGGAACATGAATATGTGCATTACCTTGATGGTCGATTTAATCTAAAAGGTAACTTTGCTGACTACCCTGAAAACACAGTTTGGTGGAGCGAAGGATTAGCTGAATACATTTCACTAAAAGACGCAAATGATGACGCAATTGCGTTAGTTCAAGGCAATTTTCAAGACCGTACACTTAGCCAAGTTTTCAATACCAACTATTCAAATAGCAGTGACGAAATTTACCGCTGGGGCTATTTAGGGGCGCGCTTTATGTTTGAAAACCATATGGACCAAGTGCGTAATATTCGCCTTGCAGCGCGTGACGGCAATTGGGCTGAGTATCAAATCATTCTAGCGCAAACAGCTGCCAACAATGAACAGCAGTGGCAAAACTGGCTTATGGCGCTCGCTGGTAACTAAGTTTACATCATCACAAGGATGTGATTTTCAATCTGGAGTGTGTATGAAAATCAAAATTTTACTTGTCGTATTATGTGTTGTTTATAGCTCGTTTACTGGTGCTAAAACACAAAGCCAAAAATTATTATTAGAGACTCTGAGCGCTAAATTAAGTGCCAATCAAACCACTGCACATACCGATTTAATGCAGCCGATAGGAAGTGTAAAGCCCCATTACAACCCTTACACGGGCGCAACATTATTTATTCATTTTTCACCTATTGAAGTAAACGAAAACGTGAATAAACACCGTTTAAGCCAAGCTAATCAGCAAAAACAACAAAACTTTAAAGAGTCGCAACAACAGGCAAGAGCGCTGTCACACCATATTTATCAGTTAGAGCGAAAATTGTCGGCGTTAAAAAAGTCACACAACAATCAAGCACAAATTGAAGCCATACAACAACAGCTAAGTGAACTTACTATCAAAAAAGCGAAAGCAAACAATCAATACCAGCAGAACAAACACGCCATATTCGATGACGTGATTGCAACAAACACTTTAACCCAACTGCAAAAGCAAATTTCTGGCAATGTGTGTCACTTGTCAAACAGCGACAAACAGTCATTAAAGTCCATTACATTTGTACTAGCTGGAATACAAAACACAGCACAAGAAATCACATGGCACTTTGCTGACCTGCAGCGTTGTAGTGATAACTCGCTTAATCAACAATCATTGTTTACCGAGTCGCGTTTAAGCTCGCAGTTTTAAAGCTGTAACCCCAAGCGTGCATAAAAATAATGGGAGCAGTTAAGTCTATAACTGATAAAGCTGCTTGATACTGCAAGCAACTAATTTTAGGCACAGTTTCTTGAAACAATAGTCCGCGTTAATCGTAAGTTTATGGTAAGTAAGTTTTACGCAAAAACCTACGAGAACAGCCGTTAAGACCACATTCGTTATTAACGCTTGAAAATAACTATTTTCATTCGCTCAGCGCAAAGTTAAATCCTTTCCTATACTCATAAATAAGTGCGTTAAGCCACAACGCACTACTCTCACATTTTTTGCTACAGGCTTGTGTATGTTTAATTTTATCGCGCGAAGTTTGCGTATTAAGTTACTACTTATATTCGTAATCATGCTACTTGCGTTCTCAAGCGTGCACTTAGTGATCCGTGAATATTGGACTATTCCGCAACTAGTCGCACTTGAAGTAGAAAAAGATAAAAAGGATATTTACAAACTCAATTCTGCGCTGCTTAGAGTTTACGACGAACTTGAAATGCTGGTTTACGATAACGCTGTGTGGGATGAGCTTTATAACGTGATTCTGACACGTGATTTAGACTATTTGGAAACTAACTTTTTTATTCCTAAATCGTTTGTTTCACTAAAAATAAATGGCATGAGTTTTTTCGACCAAAACCAAACGCTTATTGACGAATTAGCGATAGATCAAAACAACAATCCACTATCAAGCTCCCCTTTTAAATCAATACCGCCAAGCCTTAAAAAAAACTTGCTGATCAGCAAACAAGAAATGATAAACAACGGGCAACAAACATTATTTAAGCAAGGGCTAATTCCCCTTAATGACAGACTTATTTTGTTCGTAAGCGGGAGTGTTTTACCATCATCTGGCGTGGGTGACTTAGCCGGCACAATGTTAGTATGGAGTTATTTTGATGGCAAAATTGCACACCAACTTAGTGAAATAACCCAAACTACAGTCACTGCTGCACAAGCTGACACTTTCTCTGCCACAACGCCTGTTATCGATTTTAATCAGCTGGATGCACAAACCCATATTCGCACCAAACTTTCGAATATTCATGTGAAATTTAATGACATATTCAATAAGCCAGCGTTGATCCTGAGTTATCCCACACCCAAACGAATGTTTGACGACAGCCCATTTGAAATGTCGATGGTTATGGCGCTATTAATGTCGTTGGTCGTACTTCTTATTATCTATTTTATTCTTACCATTATGATTATTGAACCGCTCAATAAGCTTAAAGCCACCGTCAGGGAAGTGATGGAGCGCGGTAATTTTCAGCTCAAAACCAATTTAGAACGCACCGACGAAATAGGCCGTTTAGCGCTGCTAATTGATGTGCTATTTAATAAAGTACATGTGCAACAACATGCACTAAAACATAACAACCGCCAATTAAAACGATTAAGTGATACCGATCCGCTTACTGGCATTGCTAACCGCCGCGCCATGATGCAAGTGTTAGAAAAATTAACCCCATCCGCTATGCCAATTAGTGTGATCATGTTAGATGTTGATTACTTTAAAAAATTCAACGATAGCTACGGCCACCAGCAAGGTGACTTGGCGTTAAAACACGTCGCTAAAACCTTAAAGCACCATACTCGCCGGCAAAGTGATGTAATTGCACGCTATGGTGGCGAAGAGTTTGTGGTTGTGCTGCTCAACACGTGCCAAAGTGATGCGCGCAACATGGCATACGCCATACGTGAAGCAATAGAGGGACTTGCCATTGAGCACAAAACGTCTTTGATTTCGCAATTTTTAACCGCATCAATTGGCGTTAGCTGTTGCGATGAGTTTGATAGCTTTTCTATTGAAACGCTATTGCACCAAGCTGATAGCGCACTGTATAAAGCCAAAGAGCAAGGCCGAAACTGCGTAGTGGATTACAACAGCGAAATGCACAAACATGCGGTTTAGCCTCAACTCGGTTAACACACTTTACGTTAATAGCTGGCGCTTCGCTTTCGTTACTTTGCTAAACACAAACCAACCACTCCAAAATAACGCGGTTAAACCAATTGCGGTAATAATTGCAGGTTTGGGATTTTCAACCGAACTAATCGAACCTGCATAGCAGGCAATAACAGCATAAGGTACCGTACTCACCAACCACAAAATGCAAAACTTCATAAAAGGCATTTTGGTCATACCCGCCATACACGCTGAAACTTCGGGCAAAATTGGCGTCGCTCTTGAAAGTAAAATCACTACTGCGCCATGTTGCTGAAACATATTTACTGCATCGACTTGCTTTTGCTGATCGTTTACTAAAAAGTTCAAAAGAAAGTGACCATAGCGCCTACTTAAGCCATAGCCACAACCTCCCGCAAGGCTCAAGCCTAATACAGCGCTTATTGTCCCAACTAATGGGCCTAGAAAAAACCCTGCTATTAACATCACAGTTAACGTTGGAATAGCAATAAATAAGTCTACAAACAGCAGCAATACAATAACAACACACACATAAATTGCATCAACCGATTTGGCCATTTCAAACCACGCTTCTACTTTTGACACGGTTACCAAGCCGGTTGATTTTAAAACAACGAAAGTTGAGGCAAAAAATGTCGCTAATGTCAGCATGTATTGCTAACAAAAAACACCACAAACCTAATACCGCTAACAACGCCTAACCAAACGCTAATATTCCTTTAAATACGGTTTTAATGTTGGCGCCATATGCTGAGGTAACCAACGCAACATTATAGTTGTAAACTGCTTACTGTGGTTAAGCTTTGCAAGTGCTTCATCAATCGCTTTTATTACAATATCGCCTTGCGGGTTTTTGCTACAACCAATATATCCGGTTGCTACCGCTTTTGCTTCTTGCACGCTTAATTGCGTGAGCTCATTATTGGCGTCCATCAATTTGCTTAAATAGGCGTGTTCGCTGGGGTAGCCCAAAATAATATCCACCCGCCCTTTTAATAACATATAGGTTAAACTTTCAAGCGAGTCGCGGCCCGCGCGAGTAGATAGCTGTTCGCTAGGCGATGATTTTAGTATTGCATCTATTTCTTTACTGTATGACCGATTAAGTGTGGTGCCCACGGTTAAACCGCGATTTAAAATTAAATAACGCAACGACACATCAGTGCTGTTGCCAAGCTCTAATTTATCAACCAATGATTTACGCATGGCAATAGCAGGCGATAACCCAAGCGTAGAATATTGCTCGGTAAAGCGAATAAACTGCTCGCGTTCTTGATTACGATACAAAGACGCCATACAAAACACCTGATCACTCCTGCCAAGCGCTTTCACCGCTCGACTTGCCGGCATAACATGACGTTTAAATTTATAACCCACTAAGTTTTTAGAAACCAAATCAATTACTTGCTCGTCTCTTCCCTGACCCATGTATTCGCCTTTTAAAATATAGTAAGGAGGGTAATCAACCACAATCCAATTGATCACTTCAGCTAGGCAATACGTGGGGAGCAGCAATACAAGTAACAAAATGCGCACTTTTTTCGCCTCAAATTTAACCACGCTATAAGTCTAGGCTAACACGCTAAAATTTCTTCATAAGAACAAATTTAACTAATAAATAGAGTGTTTATACCAGAGCGTGCTGACCTTTACGGACTAGCGCTTAAATATGAGCAAAACTTAAATACATCGCTTTATGCTGTTTCACGGGGTAAACTAATTTTTCGCGGCTGCACATCAATTTCAGTCACAAAGAGAAATACCATGATTGTAGAAAATGTGCTTCCTAACGACTACGCAGAATTGCTAGCTGTTTGGGAAAATTCAGTCCGAGCAACGCATGACTTTATTACAGAGCAGGACATTGCGTATTTTAAACCCATTATTTTAACGCAGGCGTTTCCAGCGGTAACGCTAAAATGTGTTAAAAATGATTTGGGTGGAATATTAGAATTTATTGGCGTTCATCAACACAAAATTGAAATGTTGTTTGTGCTTAATGCGGCACGTGGTCAAGGCATTGGTACATTATTGTTGAATTATGCCATTGATCAGTTAGCGGTAAACAAAGTAGATGTTAACGAGCAAAACCCTCAAGCTGTTGGTTTTTATCAACACAAGGGATTTCGCGTTAATGCCCGCTCGCCAATTGATGATTTGGGTAAGCCCTTTCCAATATTGCATATGACATTGCAGCCTTAAACAATAACCATGTAACACGGCTCGGTTGGTCGTCACCACATTGTTAAAACATAAGCCCAAAGCTAATAACTTTGGGCTTTTGCGTTTATGTAAAAGTCTATTTATCGTTGTTGATATGCCTAATTAAAAGACAGCGTTTTAATCAAAAAACAATAAAGGAAGTAGCATGCGAAAAATCGAGATTATGGATTACACACCACAATGGCATGAACACTTCGAGTGTGAAGTCGCATTAATTTCACCCATACTTGGTGGTAACTTAATCGCAATTGAGCATATTGGCAGTACGTCGGTGCCTAATTTGGCGGCAAAGCCAGTGATTGATATTTTGCTAGAAGTAAAATCTCTCGATGCGCTCGACACATGCAACGCAGCACTTCAATACATTGGCTACAAAGCCAAAGGGGAAAATGGCATTAGTGGTCGGCGCTACTTTCAAAAAGGTGGCGATAAACGCAGTCATCATATTCATGCCTTTGCAAAAGGAGATGAGCACCTCTTTGAGCATCGCGTTTTTCGCGACTACCTTATTGCGATGCCAAATACCGCTACTGAATACGCTCAAATCAAACAAAATGCAGCAATAAGTTGCAACAATAACAATGCGTTATATTGTGAATTAAAATCAGATTTTATTGCCCAACACCTTGCTCTTGCAGTACAGTGGCATCACAAAAATAATCTTTAAACGGAACTGGCGTATTTAACCCTATTTTATACACAACAATATCATGGTCGACCTAACTCAATATCACCTTGCCCTGTTAGCCCTTGGCTTAACCGCAATGTTAATGATAGTGCAGCTGTTAATTGCCGATGTACTGGCAATTGTAAAAAAGCACCCTCCCGGATTTCCAGTTGAACACAATCACGCAAATTTATTATTTCGTGCCAATCGCACTCATCTAAACATTAATGAAAGCATTGCCATTTTTATTTTAAGCATAGCGTTTGCGATAGCCATGAATGCCAATAGCAATGTGGTTAACGGAGCCGCGTTCAGCTACTTTCGCCCTGTATACACTTTGTTATTACTTAAATTTAAAATTATTGCGTAGCGCATTATTTGCCATCAGTTTAGTGGCACTTATTGTGATAAATATCGCAGGTTTTGTTGCGTGGTTTTAGTAACTCAGCAATATCACGCTTGAAAAATAACCATTTGAAATAATAACAATTAACCATAAAGTAATAAATTTAAAAACAACGGCAAATACCAAGCTGTTTATTTACGCTAAAAACGCGCCTTTTAGGAAATATTATGTTTAGCCAGCAAGTACTCTATGTAACCATTAAAAAAGACCACATCACCATTGATAACTTTTCAGCGGCAAAGCAGCACAGCATTAGCGGTGAATTTTCAAATCAGCGCTTAGCTATCGCACATTTTCAAAATTGCGAAGCCAAACTTAAAGAAGCTATCAGCCAAGTACAAACTAAATCGCTGCTGCAAACACTCACCTTAGTGATGCATCAACAAGCACTGAACGACGGTGGTTTGTGTGAAATTGAAGAGCGTATTTTGCTTGAACTTGGCTTAGGTGCTGGTGCAAGCAAAGTATTTATTTGGCAAGGGCAACCACTCACAAGCGAGCTAATCGCACAAAAAGTTTACGAGAAGGGGCAATCATGAAACTTGAAATGCAGGTGATTGATGCATTCACCAACGAGCGATTTAAAGGCAACTCTGCAGCGGTGATCATTACCGATGATTGGCTAAGCGACAGCCAAATGCAAAATATTGCCAATGAGAACAACTTATCAGAAACCGCTTATTTAGTGAAAAATGAGGCTAATGTTTATCATATTCGCTGGTTTTCGCCACTTACCGAGATTGATTTTTGCGGCCACGCTACGCTTGCATCGGCCTTTGTTCTATTTTCTAACTATCCAGAAATGTCAGAATTTACCTTTTTCGCAAGCGCCGTCGGCGAAATGACCATAGTGAAAAACGCCCTTGGCCGCATTGAAATGGATTTTCCAAATCGCAAACCAGCGCCTGTTGCCACCAGCGACATTCCTGCAACTTTGCTTGAAGGCTTATCACACACGCCAGTTGAAGTGCTTAAAAACGACCAAGCCTATTTCGCTATTTATGACAATGAAGACATCATTACTGCCATCACAGCAGATGCTGAAAAACTTAAAACCCTTGCACCTTTAGATGTGACCGTGAGTGCACCAAGCACGCAATTTGATTGTGCATCACGCTATTTTTGGCCTGCCAATGGCGGAGATGAAGATCCGGTAACCGGCTCTATTCACACAGGACTTGCGCCCTACTGGGCTGAAAAATTGAATAAACAGCAAATTGTGGCGCTGCAAGCATCAAAACGCAGCGGCATTTTATATTGTGAGATAGCAGGCAGCCGTGTCAAAATCTCTGGCGATGCAGTGCAATACCTGACAGGCACCATTACAATTTAAGCAAAATCAGCAATGATATTACTTCAGCTTGTTCGGTTTCGCTTTTAGGCGTTTACCCGCAAGATTTAAAAAACGCTGAAACGTTGGGCAAGCTAAATGATGTGGCGCGCTGCACTGTGCAGCGTGGCGCAAGCCATCTCGTATCGCCGTCATCGATTTAATTTGTTTATCGAGTTCATCGGCTTTTTCAAGCAATAACGAGCGATTCACCTCAACGCCTTTCGGCAGCAGCATTTCAGCAATTTCATCGAGCGATAAACCAACGTAACGCCCCAAATTAATTAGCGCCAACTTCTCTAATACTTGTTTATCGTAATAACGACGTAACCCATTGCGACCTGCAGAGCGGATCAGCCCTTTTTCTTCGTAATAACGTAATGTTGATGGTTTTAAACCCGATTGTTTAGCAACTTGCGCAATATCCATAATTTTTCTCGCGTGCACTTGACTTAAAGTCGACTTGAAGTAATACCCTTATTCTATTGTTTAAATTAACAGGCGTAAATCATGACCTTTGACAGCATGTGGGACACACGATTTTCAAACAGCGAATATGCTTACGGTACGCAAGCAAATGACTTTTTAAAGCAACACGTTTCATCACTTAAAGCAAACAAAGTGCTCACGCTTGCAGAAGGTGAAGGACGCAACGCAGTATTTCTTGCTCAGCAAGGATTTGAGGTCTGTGCCGTCGACGCATCAATCAAAGGGTTAGAAAAAGCAGCGCGATTAGCTGACAAGCACAAGGTAAACATTGAGTTTATTCACGCTGATTTAACCAGCTTTGATTTAGGCGAAAACAAATGGGATAGCATCATCTCAATTTTTGCCCCGTTTTCACAAGCGCATAGGTGTTTACTTCACGCCAATGTGGTTAAAAGTTTAAAACCAAACGGGGTATTTTTACTTGAAGCCTATACACCCGAGCAAATTCATTTAGGCACAGGCGGCGGCAACGATATCAGTACTATGATCACAACAACGCAGCTTAAAAATGAATTAACCGGATTAGATTTCGCATTGCTACAAAGCCTTAAACGCACTGTTATTGAAGGTGCATTTCACACCGGTGAGGCAGCTGTGATCCAAGCAATTGCAAGAAAAGCACTATAAATCATATAGCTAAAATGTTAAAAAGACGCTCAATCAAACGTTTAAAAACTATAATTTATAAAAAGGAAGATTCATGCGTTTTTCTCTTGCGTTAAGCCTGTTGTTAGGCCTTGCAAGTTATGCGGTTAATGCCAAAAATAGTGACCTGAGCGTGTTTGATAAATCACGCGACCGTCATATTCCAGTGACAGTCTCAAAGCCTATAAATTCAGCAAGTTGCACGCAAAAAAATCAATGCCCGGTCGCCATAATTAGCGCGGGATATGGGATTAAACACACCGAATACCAATTTATTGAAACTTTGCTTAATAAAAATGGATTTTTAACTATCGCTGTAGGGCACGAACTGCCCAATGACCCACCGCTCTCAGTCAGCGGTGACTTATACCAAACGCGCAGTGAAAATTGGCAACGTGGCGCACAAACACTGCGCTTTGTTAAATCACACTATGCCAACAAATACACACACTATAACTTTAATTCACTCACGTTAATCGGCCATTCAAACGGTGGCGATATTTCGTCGTGGCTTGCCAATGAAAACGTCGATTATATCGAGCACGTAATCACTATAGACCATCGCCGTGTACCGCTTCCTCGAAATAAAAATATTAAGGTACTTTCAATTCGTGGCAGCGACTTCCCAGCCGATAAAGGCGTGCTTTATAGCGAAAGCGAAACTCAGCAACTACCTGTATGTGTTGTTAAAATTGCAAAATCTCGTCATAACGATATGTACGACGGTGGTCCTAAGTGGTTAAAACAAGCAATAAACACACACATCACGCAGTTTTTAAACAACCAACCTTGTCATTCTAAAAGCGAGTAATATGAAAGACCTGTGCTTGTTCAATAGTCAACGACTCACGGTGTCGGCGTTAAAGCAAACGCTAAACCATGCAGAACTTAACCAGCTGATTGCGATTTTAAGTCCCGAGGTAACACGTCACCTACCACCTAGTTTTCACGGGATTACAACACCTGTTGATGCAAAGGTTTGGTTAAATGAACAAGCACAAACAAGCCAAGTTTATGGCATTTATCACAATGCCGAGTTAACACTGATTGGCTTATTTATAATTTATGAAGACAAGGGCCACGCACATATTGGTTATTTATTTAACGCGCAATATTGGGGCAAAGGTTACGCCAGTGAACTACTAAAAGCACTTATTCACTATGGCAAAGCAAAAACACAGTGGCGCGTAATACACGGTGGCGTAAGCATTGATAATCCAGCATCGGCGCACGTGCTAAGCAAAATGGGGTTTACCAAAACGCCTTCTAACACCAGCGATATGCTGCAGTTTGAATTAGCGCTTTAATAAACTGATGCAAAAATTACTAATAAGCAGTTGTTTGTTTGGCAATCCTGTACGCTACAACGGCAAAGCCCTCGCCCTTGAGTTACAAACACTTAAACAGCATTTTGAACTTTTGCCTTTTTGCCCCGAAGTAAGCGCAGGTTTGCCAATTCCAAGGCCGCCTGCTGAAATTATCTATCGCCAAAAACACAATACCACACGCGTTATACAAGATGACTGGCTCGATGTGACCGACGCATTTTTAAAAGGTGCAAAACTCACCTTAGCATTTTGCCAAACACACAATATTAAATTGGCGTTATTAACCGAACTTAGCCCTAGCTGTGGCAGCACTGAAATATATGACGGCACCTTTACGGGCAGTAAAATAAGTGGGCAAGGCGTCACTGTACAGCTGCTAAACCAGCACGGCGTAAAAGTATTTAATCAGTTCAATATTAATGCTTTAATTGAACGGGCTAAACAATAAGGAACACCAAACATGGACATCAACTACCGCGTTGCCAATCAAAGCGATACCTCAGCAATTGCGTCTCTTCACACACAAAGTTGGCAAAACACCTACCATACTATGTTAAAAGCCGAATACTTAAACCAAGTTGCCCCAAGCGAGCGTTTAACGCTTTGGCAATCTCGTTTGGCTACTGAAAATAGCAAGCAGCATGTGATTATTGCGTCTCATCAAAACAAACTCGTTGGCTTTATTTGTGTTTACGCCGATCACGAAGCTGAGCTTGGCAGCTTGCTCGATAACCTACATGTCGATGGTCATTATCATGGTAATGGCATCGCCAAGCAGCTAATGTCTATGGCAACACAATGGCTACAAGCAAACGCTAAACACCCAAGCATCTACTTAGAAGTGCTATCAGGAAATCATCACGCCATTAAAGTGTATGAAAAGTTGGGTGCTAAACGAGTCAAAGCAGGCGTATGGCATGCGCCATGTGGTTCAGTGGTCGATGAATTTGTTTACCAATGGTCGGATAAAACACAATTAAGTGAGTACTAACACTCACTATAACCACCACCTTATCTGACTGTCGCTAAATTGTCAGATAGATGACGGGCGAATGTCATTAAGATGTCTGGTATTTGTCAGCGCAGTCGGTACACTAAATTTTTATGCTGTTCCTTATCAACCTACACCGATAAGGAAATACATCATGAGTTTATTTGTGAAACTAGATAATAAGAAAATACAACAACTGCGCTTACAACACTGTTGGAGTCAAGAAGAGCTGGCAGTCACGGCGGGGTTAAGTATTCGCACCATTCAGCGTGTTGAAAAAAATGGCAACGCCTCGCTCGAAACCAGTAAAGCGTTGGCCGCGGTGTTTGAGCTAACCCCCGCGCAACTGCAGCAACAATCAAATATTGAACATATTACCTTTGCCTTTTTAATTAAGTACGGCTGGATTGCCGCATTTGCCATTTCAAGTGTGATGTTTGGTTTGTGGATTGTCGATATTCTGATCCCTACGCTAAAAGGCGCCAATTTTGATGCCCAATATGAATTGCACGGAAATTTTCGTTATTTGGATTTTGGTGGCATCAGCTTTGTGATAGGGTTTGTGTGGTTAAGCATTAACATTTTTGTTGATTTTCAAGCGCGTAAAAAGCAGCTATCAAATTCAACTCCCTCAGTTTAAGGACAAATATGTATTCTGCCACTTGCCTATGCGGCGAAGTTCACATGACACTTAACGGCCCAATCAGCGATATTATTCATTGCCACTGCTCACTATGCAGAAAATCAAGCGGCACCGCCTTTGCGACCAATGGCTTTATTGACTCGCAGTCGCTAACAATCGAAAAAGGGCAAGAATTCATTAACTCTTTTGAAGTTAAACCGGGTAGAAAACGTCATTTTTGCAAGCAATGCGCGTCTCCACTTTATAGCTCAAATGCGGATGACCCAACACGTTTACGCCTGCGCTTAGGTGTGCTTGACTGCGATATTGTTGAACGCCCAATGTCTCATAACTTTGTTGATTCAAAAGCCAATTGGGATAGTTTAAACATGGATTTGCCACACTACAGCGAGTTCGAGCCAAGTCGCTCAAAATAGCATTATGAATAAAGACACAATAAACAAAGTTGTTTTAGTTACCGGTGCTTCTCGCGGTATTGGCGCCGCTACGGCAAAACTGCTCGCTAAGCGTGGTTATCGTGTCGCTATTAACTATGTTAAAAATGACGATGCCGCAACAGATGTTGCAAATGAGATAAAACAAAACGGCGGAATGTGCGATACATTTTGTTCAGATGTCACAAACGAAAACGCAGTTACTCACCTTTTTGATGACATTGAAGCGAATTTGGGCAAAGTGAATTATCTCGTTAATAACGCAGGCATTTTATTTAAACAAAGCACACTTTCAGATATTTCCCTTGAGCGCTTTTTAAATACCGTTAACGGTAATCTTACCAGCACCTTTTTATGCGCAAAAGAATTTATAAAACGTTGCCCTAGTGATGGCGCAATTGTGAATGTATCTTCGGGTGCATCGCAATCAGGCGCGCCCTTTGAATACGTTGACTACGCCGCGGCAAAAGGCGCGGTAGATTCACTGACCCGTGGCCTTGCCCTAGAAGTTGCCGAGCGCGGTATTCGTGTTAACGCTATACGCCCAGGACTTATTTATACTGATATTCATAGCGACGGCGGCGAACCAACGCGCGTTGACCGACTTAAAGAGAAAATTCCACTTAAACGTGGCGGACAACCTATTGAAGTGGCAAATAGCATCGCTTATTTATTATCAGACGACGCCTCGTTTATCACCGGAAAAATACTTGATGTTACAGGTGGCATCTAATAATGCCTTCACCCTTTCAAGTACAACAAATTACCGCCGCTTAAACGATTAGCGTGCGTCATCACGTATTGTGGCCAAACAAGCCAATGGATTTTTGCCAATCACCGGAAGACCAAAATGCCGTCCACTTTGGCATTGAAATCAAGCGAGAGTTAGGGTCTGTTGACCTTTCAAGTTCATTTTTGCAGCAGTTTGATTGGGGTTTATACAAGGCAGAGGCTGTGTGGCATAGTTACTCTATGTGAGTCAGCCGATAACACAGTAGAAAGCCCAATCAAGCGCTGCCGAACGGTTCTTTTGAGCGCACTTTTCTCATTGTTGCTCGATATTCGCTTAGATTGCTAGGCCACACATCGAGCGCCGCGATAAAGCACGCTCAACAAGAACAAAAATAGAACAGCAAAGATCAACAGACCCTAATATGTGTAGCATCGTTATTTATCAATAAAAACGAAGCGCGTTTGCGCAAATTTGCCACCTTGCCTAGTTACCAAAACCAAGGGCTCGGTAGCGAACTTTTACAGCATATTATAAGCGATGTTAAAAAGCGCAATATTGAAAAATTTTGGCTTGATGCCCGCGAAACAGCCGTACCGTTTTATCGTCGGTTTGGCTTAACTGTTGAAGGTGAGCCTTTTTTAAAACACCACCTAACTTACGTCAAAATGGTACTGCGCCTTAGCTAACGCGGTTGCATTTACGCCAAAACCGCGTTAACCCAATTAAATTTCGTAGTAGCTTAAAAACAAGTCCAAAGTATCATTTGTTAGCTCGCGCATTTGCGCTTCAGTCAATCGCTCATCAAAATGTAACACCTGCGGCCAAAAAGCTTGCCCTTTTAACAAACCTAGTAATTGCTCAGATACTAGATACGGGTCTTTTTTACGAAATTTTCCATCTTCCATAGCATGTCTAAGCCAACGAATAAGCGTTGTTTCTTGTTCAAAGAACTCACGCAACTCACCATTAGACATCTCTGGGTTAAATAAGCAGTGACCCATCGCCACGCGAATTAAATCAAGTGTGCCTTGATCGCACATAAACTGAAGTTCGTTGGCAATCAACTCGCTCAGCTGACTGCGCAAATCTCGATTTTTATCGTATTCAAACTCATACGTCAGAATATTCTGACTCCAAATATCACGAATAATGTGAGTTACCAAAATCTCTTTACTTTCAAAGTGATTGTAAACAGTACGCTTTGATACTTGCGCAGTTTCGGCAATTTTATCCATGCTGGTGTCGCTTACACCATATTGCTGGAATGCCGTTTTTGCGCCATCAATAATCGCTTGGCGTTTTTGCATACTGCGGCTGATTTTGGCTTCGCTCATGATTTGGTCTCTTAGAAAAGTTGGAAATTATTTTTACACTAATTGGTTTACTTTTCAATTGCGACCAGTAAACTACACCGTACAGTTTACTTGATCAATGATTGTACTGAAGCGTCTTTAGCCGTTAACGGTTTTCTATTTTAGGTTTTAAATGCTTTAAAAATCATAAAGATAAAATCAAGTTCGTTTTATTAAACTTTGACGACTAAGCAACAATGACTATGAAAACTCACTTTTTTACCTCTGCGACCCGTGTAAAATTAGTCGCACTTTCACTGTTAACTTTGTTTTTGCAAGCGTGTTCCGACGCCCCTGCCGAACAACTTACTGTAGAAAAAGTACAAGCCGTGAAGCTAGTACCAGCTGTAAGCAACGCCAAATTAGTTAACCGTACTTTCCCTGCAGAAGTGTCGGCAGTAAAAACCGTCGATTTAAGTTTTGAAGTATCTGGTCGTTTAATCCAAACACAGTTAATGACAGGTACGCTGGCAAACCAAGGTCAACTGCTTGCACAAATAGACCCAACCCCGTTTAAACAACGCGTGCAAGAAGCCGAAGCTCGCTTAAGTCAGGCAACACGAGATTTAGAACGTATTGAAGCAACGGCAAAAAACGGTTTGGTATCTCAAAGTCAGTTAGATAACGCAAAAACCAACTTTGAACTGGCCGATATCGCGCTTAAACGCGCTGAAAAAGATCTCAGTTACACCACCTTACTCGCGCCATTTAACGCGCAGATCTCAGAACGTTTCGCTGAAAAAGGAAACTACGTACAAGCCGGCGATATTGTGGCTCGCCTACAAGATGTTTCGCGCTATTACTTTAATGTGAATGTACCGGAGCGTTTAGTAAGTAAATACAAAGAGGGTTCGTTAGTTGGCGCTAATGCACATATTATTTCGGCGCCCGATAAAATTTACCAATTAGAATACATTGAGCATGCCACTCAGCCCGACCCAATTACACAAACATACAAGGTGGTATTTGCCGCACAAGCCAATGATACCAATTTAACCCCAGGTGCCCGTGCGGTTGTACAAGTAAGCCTTGAAAATCAGAGCGACGAGCAACATTTACTGGTGCCATTTAACGCTTTACAAGGTAATGATAGCGAGGGTTTTCATGTTTGGAAATTCAATCGCGACACAGCACAAGTAAGCAAGACAAACGTCGATGTGTTATCGGTTAAAACCCGTTTTGCAGCCATTAAAAGTGGTATTACCGAAGGTGATTTAATAGTAGCCGCAGGCGCCGCACAAATGCGCGAAGGCATGATTGTAAAACCCTATAAAGCGGAGCTATAACTGTGGATATCGCTCGTTATTCAATTAAAAACCCAGTCAATATATGGCTGCTGGTGATTGTATTATTAATTGGTGGCATCCTTGGTTTAAGTAACATTGGTCGCTTAGAAGACCCGGCATTTACCATTAAGCAAGTGCAAGTTGTAACCCAGTTTCCGGGCGCTAGTGCGCAAAAAGTTGAGCGCGAAGTCACCGAACAACTTGAAATTGCGCTGCAACAAATGCCGCAACTTAAACAGCTAACGTCTATTTCAAAGCCCGGTTTGTCGGAAATTACCGTTGAAGTAAAACCAAACTTCGACTCAAACGAGTTACCGCAAATATGGGATGAGCTGAGAAAACGACTGCGCGATGTCACCAGCATTTTGCCATCAGGTAGCCACGCACCAACGGTTTACGATGACTTTGGTGATGTTTACGGCATGTATTACGCGCTCAGTGCGCCTGAATTTAGCCCGCAAGAGTTACGTGAATTTGCCCGCATTATTCGCCGCGATTTACTCATCACCGAAGGCGTTGCCAAAGTGCAAGTCAGTGGTGTACAACAAGAGCAATTGGTGGCTTACATTAACCCATATCAGTTGTCGGGCTTAGGTATTTCATTTCCAGAGATCACCGCACTACTTGAAGAAAATTTAAAACCATTTAATGGCGGTCGTATTCAATTAGAAGGCCGCAGCCTGCGCTTAATTGTTGAAAACCCGCTAGATCAAATTGAAGAAATTTATAACCTAACAATTGTTGTACCGGGTACTAACCAATCATTTAAAATTCGTGATATTGCTGAGCTTAAATTTGAACCGCTCGATATCCAGCCTACGCTTATTCGCTACCAAGGTAACGAAGCAATTACCCTTGCCGTATCGGCGTTAAACGATGTCAACATTGTTGAAGTGGGCAAGCGCGTGAATGCTAAAGTGGCCGACTTATTAAACGAGCTGCCTGCAGGCATCACACTGACCCCAATTTACGACCAAGCCAATATTGTTGATGAATCTGTAAAAGGGTTTATTAATAATCTAATCATGTCGGTGATTGTTGTAACCTTAACGCTAATGGTATTTATGGGCTGGCGCTCAGGCGTCGTGGTTGGCTCGGTATTGTTAATTACAGTAATGGGCACCGTATTAATTATGTGGCTGATGGGTTTGCAGTTACAGCGTATTTCGCTGGGCGCTATGGTAATTGCTATGGGGATGCTGGTTGATAATGCCATTGTAGTTGCCGAAGGTATGATGCTGCGCATGAAACAAGGCAAAAAAGCGCTTGAAGCCGCAAGCTTTATTGTAAAACGTACGCAATGGCCATTATTAGGTGCAACAGTAATCGGAATCGCTGCCTTCTCGGGCATTGGTTTATCAGACGACGCAACGGGTGAGTTTCTTTACTCGCTATTTGCGGTGGTGTTAATTTCACTCATGCTCAGCTGGGTATTAGCAATCACCGTAGTGCCGCTATTTGGTAAATACTTTTATAAAGTGGAGCAGCAATCTGATACACAATCTGGCCACAGTGCATTTTACCGTGGTTATATCGCCCTACTGCACAGCGCACTTAAATTAAGATGGATTACGGTTGCGGTACTGTTTGCTATTACTTTTGTTGCCTACGCCAGTTTTGGTTTAGTGAAACAAGGTTTCTTCCCGCCTTCAAATGCACCTATTTTCTTTGTGCATTATTGGGGGCCACAAGGGCAAGATATTCGCGAAACCACCAAAAAAGTAGCCGATACCGAAAAAATGCTGCTGCACTTTGATGAAATAAAGTCAGTAACCAGCTTTGTTGGCCGTGGTGCAGATCGCTTTACCTTAACTTATGCGCCACAACAACCAAACGAAAGTTACGGCTTTTTCTTGGCACGCACCCACCAGCGCGATGAAATTGACGGTGTGATTCAGCAGTTAACTAAGCTGATGCCAGATATCGATCTCAACGCCGATTTTTATACCGAACGCATGCAGTTTGGCCCAGGTGGCGGTGCTAAATTAGCAGCGCGATTCTCAGGCCCAGATTCTGAAGTACTACGCCAGTTAGCCCGTGAAGCTGAAAACATTATGCTAAACGATGGCAAAATTCGCGATATTCGCCATGATTGGCGTGAAAAAGGCTTAGTGTTAAATACCCATTATGATTCGGTTAACGCGGGCATTGCAGCGGTTTCACGTAATGATTTTGCACAAACTATTCAATATGCATCAACGGGGCTGGAACTTGGCCGCTTGCAAGATGGTGATTACAGCTATGCCATTACCGCCAAAGTTGCAAGCTCAGGCCAATCGGAAACCGAAGCAATAGAAAACAGCTTAGTGTGGAGTTCATCACAGCGTAAATACATTCCATTTAGGCAAGTATCAACGGGCTTAAAACTGGAAAACGAAGAGACTCAAATTCACCGTCGCGACCGCGTAAGAACCATTACTGTACTTGCCGACCCAGGCTTTGATGAAACCGCAGGTAAAGCATTTGCACGTATCAAACCGCAAATTGAAGCAATGCAACTACCTGCTGGCTATAGCCTAGAATGGGGTGGTGAATACGAGTCATCACGCGATGCACAAAAAGCACTTGGTACAGGCTTGCCTGCGGGCTTTTTAGTGATGCTGTTGATTTCAATTGTGTTATTTGGCCGCGTGCGTCAGCCACTGATTATTTGGTTAGTTGTGCCAATGGCTGCAGTAGGCGTTGTAACTGGTTTACTTGTTACCGATATGCCGTTTGGCTTTATGTCACTGCTGGGTTTCTTAAGTTTATTTGGCATGTTAATTAAAAATGCCATTGTTTTACTTGAAGAAATTGATCTGCAAATTAAAGAAGGCAGCGTACCAAACGAAGCTATTTTATCGGCCAGCGCGTCACGTTTACGCCCTGTTGCGCTGGCTGCGATTACCACCATTTTAGGTATGGCGCCGCTTTTAAGCGATGCGTTCTTCGCCGATATGTCGGTAACCATTATGGGAGGTTTAGCATTTGCAACCTTGCTCACACTGATTGCCGTGCCTGTGTTCTATAGCATTTTTTACCGCCTAAGCTATCGCAAAGTGAAAGTAAATTAACACCTTGCTAGCTGATTAAAAGCAAAATTAAAAAGCGAGTTAGGGTTTCCCAACTCGCTTTTTATTGTCGATAACGTCGCCATGTAAAAAAACAATAAACATTAAAGCATGCGTTTTAAAGTATCGTCCTTTTTAATAAAGTGATGATACAGCGCACCCGCGACATGCATCAAAATTAGCAAGGCAAAAACAGTAATAAATAAGCTGTGTAATTCACGAAACAGGCCATAAAGCACAATGTTTGGTTCGCTTTTCACGCCAATGCTCACTATGCCAAAAAACGAGATTGGCTTACTGGCAAAATACTGCGACAAAATGCCCGTTAGTGGCACTGCACACATCAGGCAATAAAGTAGAAAATGCACACCGCTTGCTGCCATTTTCTGCAACTTAGATTCATCACCGCTCTTAGTTACCGGCGTTGAGCTAAATTTGGTGCACACACGCAGCACAAATAATACTAAAGCAACTAAGCCAAACGCCTTATGTAGCGCCAGTAAACTGGGTTGCCATGGTTCAAGTGAACTAACCATAGTTAAACCTGCAGCAAACAACGATACGAACATCATCGCCATTACCCAGTGTAATAGTCTTAAACTTAAGCTGTGTTTAGCAATCATTGCAGCGCCTCCAGCAGTTTTTCTTTCGCTCTGCGACGATAAGACTCTGCATATGCAGCAGAGCGCGCATTCAAGATGGGATCTTGAGTCGCGACAACGCCTGTTGGTAAAGTTAGCGGATCAAAGTTTATGTCGTGGCAGCGCGCATCTTCGCTGGCATCGATAGTTTTAATCTTGAGCACTCCCGCAGATATCTGTTCGCGTGAGCTTGGCCAAATTACCGCAGGATTAGTTTCATCATCGTCAGTACTGGCTAAAGTAAATACCCAATTAAAGGATACAGGCCCACCTGCTAAACGGTTTGCCAACTCATCAAACAGCGCGTTATTACTATTTGCAAGAGTATTTGGTGTGTTATCGCTAGGCATAACATGCCACCTAACAGCGTGTTTATTGCTTTGATTATCAATCAAATAGAACGCATTTATGCTGTTGTATTGCTCAAGAGCAAAACTCGAAGACGGTGTGTAGCTGGCTTTCCAATTTAAAAAGTCTTTACTTTCAGGATGCTCATTAAAAAATGCTTTAATCGCAGTAGGTCCTTGCTTAATTGCCACAATTTGCTGATAAAAATCATGTGCATTAGTGACCGCCATCGCAGGCGGTGTATTCATGGCAATACGCCACTGCTCAGTGCTGCTTAAATTAAAACTCAACGCTAGGCTGCGCACTGGCGCTTTTAAATCTGGCGCTGTTGGATTACTACCCGCAATTGAAAAGCGACCAACAAAAGCAGTCGTACCAGCTTCAAACAAGCTTGCTTTTGTGTAGGGTGCAAGTGCGCCATTAGCGACAAACTCGCCTGTTACACACGCACCTTTCGCATGCGCACGGCGAAAACCAGCAAACGGCTTATTGCCTTCTTGCAAGTCGACAAATTGCTGCGCAGTGACTTTTTCCTGTGCAACTAAATTGGCAGACAACACCAAGCCAGACCAAGATAAAAATTGAATAAGTGTTTTCAAATGTGCCCCTTAACTTTAATAAACCACGATAAAGTTCACATCCATACCAATCGCTGAAAATGCAAACATAACTAAAAGAGTGTAGCCGATTGGCATAAATGCACCGTCTATACGGTATAAACCAGAAAACAGGCCAATTTATTTCACCGATTGAGCCTTATTTGCTTCGACTTCAAATTAATATTTGTTTATCTAACTAAATCTAAATAAATCATAAAAACGTTAAAAATAAATTAGATCAATATAAACAAATACTTAAACACACTTCCTGTGTTGATCAAGTTTTATTCACTTGAAATTAGAGCTCAAATAATTAGAATTGTAATCAATTTTAACCATATGAGGTAAATATCATGAGTACTAAAACGGATCTTTTTGGGTACCTTTCTTTTAAATTTATCGCCGCTGTAAGTTACTTATTAGCCGCGGGTTCTCTTGCTAAAAAGCGAATCTCAGGTGACTCACAAGGGCGCTACGCAAATTCTCAAAGCAAATAACATAATTAATTAGTACTGAAATAAAATGTTCGATTACGCGACTTTTTCTATTTTATTATATTTCGCCCTGCTAATTTTCATTGGCGTTTATGCCATGAAAAAATCCACATCAGATAACGGTGAATATTTGCTCGGTGGGCGCAATGTCAGCGCCAAAGTGACCGCATTATCAGCTGGTGCCTCAGATATGAGTGGCTGGATGCTAATGGGTCTACCAGGTGCCGCTTATGTTAGTGGATTAGGCAGTATTTGGCTTGCAGTTGGCCTAGTGTTAGGTGCGTACGTGAACTATCACATAGTTGCGCCTAAGCTTCGCGTATTCACAGAACTTGCAGATGATGCGCTGACAATTCCTGAGTTCTTTTCAAAGCGCTTCGCTCTTGAAAAAGGCAGCGTAAGACTCATTGCGTCGATTGTTATTATTGTATTTTTTACGGTTTATACCGCGTCTGGCTTAGTCGCCGGTGGTAAATTGTTTGAATCAGCATTTAATATTGATTACACCATTGGCATTGTTGCTACCGTAAGCATTGTCGTGATTTACACTGTGCTTGGCGGTTTCCTTGCGGTCAGTTTAAGTGACTTTATTCAGGGCGTAATCATGCTCATTGCGCTGATTGCCGTACCTATGGTGACCTTCAGTAACTTTGATGCTAAAGCTGCCAGTAACTTCACCCAATCAATGTCGTTTGATTTTGGCAATGTTGAATTGCTTGCCGCAATCAGCTTAATGACATGGGGCCTTGGTTACTTTGGTCAGCCACACATTATCGTGCGCTTTATGGCAATTGATAGCCATGAAAACTTAGCCAAAGCACGCAAAATCGGTTTATCGTGGATGACGATTTCGATTATTGGTGCGCTAGTAACAGGCCTTGTTGGTGCAAGCTTTATCGCCAATAGCGAGCAATCAGTATCTGATCCCGAAACCATTTTTATCTTTCTATCGCAGTTTTTGTTCCACCCATTTGTAGCAGGTTGGCTGCTTGCAGCAATTTTAGCTGCCATTATGAGCACCATTTCGTCACAGCTATTAGTGTCGTCGAGCTCACTGGTAGAAGATATTTACAAAAGCTATGCGAAGCGTCAGCCAAGCAGTAACGAACTGCTCATGATTAGCCGCGTGTGCGTGCTCGTGGTTGCCGTTGTGGCATCACTTATTGCGCTAGACAGCAATAGCAGCGTACTTAATTTAGTATCAAACGCATGGGCCGGTTTTGGCGCAGCATTTGGCCCACTGGTAATCTTTAGTTTGTGGTGGAAAAAGCTAACGCACAGCGGCGCAGTAGCCGGTGTAGTTGTTGGTTCACTCACCGTACTACTTTGGGCATACGTACCGCTACTCGAAAATGGCGAAACCTTAAGTGTTTACTTTTACGAGTTACTACCAGGTTTTGTAGCAAGTTCACTGGCAATCGTACTCGTTAGCCTGAACACGCAGCAGCCAGACCAGCAAGCTATCAAATGGTTCGACGCAACAAACGCCAAGCTCCAAGAGGCTTAATTTATGCAACAAAATCTTAAAAATATCGGCTGGAAACGGATTGTGATTAAAGTGGGAAGCGCATTAATTGCGCCTCACCGCGATGGATGCAGTAGCCAGTATTTATTAAGTATCGCAAATTTTATTGTACGTTGCCGTGCATCGGGTATTCAGGTGGTATTAGTATCATCGGGCTCGGTCGCCGCAGGCGCGCACTTATTTAATAACGTCGACAACTCGTCAATGACAGTGAAAAAAGCCATGGCGGCAGCAGGTCAGTCAGAAATGATGGCAACTTGGGATAGATTATTTGATTTTAATACAGCCCAAGTACTGCTTACCCATGCCGATTTACGCAATCGCGACCGCTTTGAAAGTGTGCGCGATACGCTGACTGCGTTATTACATAACGATATTCTGCCAATCGTAAATGAAAACGATACAGTAACCACCGACAAGCTAAAAGTGGGTGATAACGACAATTTATCAGCAATGGTGGCCAGTGCCGCTTACGCCGATGCATTGATTATTTGCTCTGATATCGACGGGCTTTATACCGCTAATCCTCATGAGGACAAAAGCGCAACGCTGATTCCTGATGTAATGCGTATTGATCCTGAAATTTACGCAATGGCAGGCGGTGCAACCAGCGATGTAGGTACTGGCGGTATGAAAACCAAAGTACAAGCAGCTGAAAAAGCAGTTTCACACGGTATTAATACATACATTGTTAACGGCTTTAGTGAAGCGACGTTTAATACGTTATTACAAGGCGGTAACCCAGGCACCTTGTTCCACGCCATCGAAACACCGATGCAAGACCAAAGTCACTGGATGAAACACACCACCAAAGCACAAGGTGAATTGGTTGTTGAAGACACATTTGCGATGCAAAAACAAAGCGACGATCTCATTACGCCGCAAGATTTGGTGAATGTGATTGGTGATTTTTCAGCTGGTGAAGTGGTACTACTTCGTAAAGAAAACGGCGACAAACTTGCCAAAGTAAAAAGTAATTACAGCAGTTGCTTACTTAATTTTGTGGCCGAGCAAGACAACGATGACTTGTCTGAGAAGCTGCATGACTCAGCAGCGCCTATTCTCTCTGAGCAATATGTATCTTTAAGTAATTAGCAACTAACTTGCACCGTAATTGTTTGACCCTATCAAACATAATTACAACCCAACAAAGGGGTTAGCATAGCGCTAACCCTTTTTATATTGCAATATCAGTCACTTTGCAGTGCGTCAATCGGATCAAGCTTAGATGCCTTAATCGCGGGGTAAACACCAAAAACAAGACCTACCAACGCACAAATGCTAAACGATAACACTATTGCGCTTAGCGACCACGACACCGCCCATTGAGAGTAAAAAGCAATCAGCTCTGACAGTGCAATACCAAAGAATACACCCAGTAAGCCACCTAAAATGGAAATGGTGAAACTCTCGGTAATAAACTGCACTTGAATATTCTTTTGCGTTGCGCCAATGGCGCGCAATAAACCGATTTCTTTAGTGCGCTCAAGCACAGTGGCTAGCATTATGTTCATAATGCCAATACCGCCCACCAGCAGCGAAATTCCGGCTACACACGACATTACAATATTAAAAATTTGCTGGGTTTGCTTTTGCTGCGCCAATAACGCGGCAGGCACAATTAGCTTATAGTCATCAACATCGTTATGACGCCCTTTCACTAAAGCATCAATCGCTTGCGCCGCCATCACAGGGCTAAAACCCGGTTCGGTAGCAAGTTTAATGCGAGTAATTTCGGGGTCGAGTAATTCGCTTTTAAAACGGTGAATCGCGGTTTTAAGCGGAATAAAAATCTGATTTTGTTCATCGCCTAATTTAACGCCCTGAAACTCTTTTTTCTTTAAAAATGGCGCTTCAAGAATACCTACCACTTCAAACCACAAATGGTTAATTTTGACTGATTTTCCCACCGCATTGCCAAGCGGGAACAAAGTACGCGCGGTATTTGCACCAAGTAGCGCCACTTGCGAAAAGTGCTGACCATCTTGCTGATTAAGCAAGCGCCCGGCACTTAAATCAAAATGTGCAAGCTCAAAGTAGTTTTCACTTACACCTACTGCTTGGCCATCAAATTTGGCGTATTCACTAAACACATGGTAGGTTTCAACCACTTTTTCAGCGGCAAAATCTGTAATAAACGGCAAGGCTTCAACTGCAACTTTGCCATCATTAAGCGATAACCCGTCCGAGTGCTTACGCTGCTCTCTAAGTTCATCCTCTTCAAAGTCTTTAGCTTCTACAATTACGTTATTAAGGCCCATTGAATCAATCATTTTCAGTGCTTCACGCTGTGCACCTTCACCAATGTTCAACATGGCAATTACCGCACCTACACCAAAGATCATACCGAGCAAAGTTAAAAAAGTGCGCATTTTATGCTGCTGCAATTGCACTGCGGCATCTTTAAATAATCCGACTAAATTCATAGCTTGCCCTCCTGCTCAACTAGCGCAATTACATCACCTTTGGAAAGGCCCTTTACAATTTCAACATGGCTTAAATTACTTGCACCTAAGGTAACTGGCGCTTTGCTGTAACCCGATGCCGTTTTAAGTTGCACATACGCGCCTTCTTCGTCAGCAAATACGCTAAATTTTGGTACGATTAGCTTTTCGGCTGACTGATCCGCCACTATATTTGCCACCACTTTTAAACCCGGTCGTAAGTAGTCGCCTTGCTCATCAATACTGGCGGTGATCTCGTAATACTTTTGCGGATCTTGTCGCTTAATTGATTTAGGAAACGGTGCAAGCTTACTTATTTTGCCAGTAAAGATTTTATTGGGTGTTGAAATAAGCGAAAACTCAATTGCTTGATCTTGCTTTAAATTAATCGCTTCGCGCTCTTTTACAAACAACTTGATTTGCATAACCGAGGTATCAGGCAAGCCCGCAATTTTTTGGCCCGGCCATAAAGTTTGCCCTGCTCTTGGCTTTTCACCATGCCAGTTTACACTGTGTGTAAGCAAGCCATCGTGCGGGGCAACCACCTCTAACGACGACAAATTGCCATCGAGCATATTAATTTTGCTTTGATGCTGCTGACTTTGCATGCTTAAGAGGTCTAGCTCGCCTTGCGCGCTGCTATTAAACTGATCAGACTGCCAATTAAAATAGGCCGTTTTGGCATTTAAATAGTCGACCTTTTGCGCTTGCTCTAAAATCTCAAGTTTCGAGATAATACGGTCATCGTCGATAGAGAAATTTTCAGCAAATTGCTTTTCTTCTTCAACAATTTCCATATCAAGCCCTAAGTGTTTTCTGCGCGTGTCGATTTCGGTATTTTTACCCGATAAATCTTGCGATACTTTTTGGTTTGAAAAATCACTCTCGCGCTTTTGCTTAATCATTACACGACCATCAAACCGTGCAATCACTTCACCTTTTTTAACTTGAGAGTATTCAGGCATTAACCACGCCAGCGTTTGCGGCCCACGCGATGATGCAGGGGTGCTAATCACGGTTTCATTGGCGGCAATTAGCTCGCCTTTTGCCTCTACATAATTTTTAAACGGGGCTTTTTGCACCGTGAACGTAAGCTCGGCGGCTACGTCATCGGGTTTTGAGCACGCGGTTAATAAAATCACGCTTACAACAATAGCTAAATACTTCATAAACGCACTACCTCTCCTTGTTCAATACCGCTTTTTATTACCGCAAAACCATTACTAATATTACCTACCGTAACAGGGGTTTTATCACCATTTTTTTCAATTACATACGCGCTTGATTGGTCGCTATGCAATGCGCTTACAGGCACAATCAATACATCGTCAATTTTATCGGTCGCAATCTCTACGCGGGCGGTTAACCCTGGGCGCATTGCAGCTGCATTGATATTATCGAGTTTAATTAAGGTGTCGACGATTCGGCGTTTATCTTGCGGCGATTTTTCACGAAACGCACTGCCAATACTGGTTATTTTGCCCGATGTAATAATCGGCTCAGAGCCATCAATGGTCACTTTAACATTCTGATTAAGTGCAATGCGGCCAAAGTCAGCTTCGTCAATTTGTGCTTTTACCTGCATATCTTCAATTACCGCTAATTCAATTACCGGCTGACCAAATTGCACACTTTCACCTACCGTAGGCTTTTCGCCACTGGCATCGGTGTAATACATTACAATGCCATCCATGGGTGCTTTTACTTTCAGCTTTTCAATGTCGTGTTCTAGGGCATCAACTTCGGCTTTTAAGCGATCGGCTTTACCTTTAGCTAAGCGAATATTGAGCGCTTTAGTTTCATCTTGAAAGGTCAGCTTTTTCTTTGCAAGCTCAAGATCATTTTGCGCAATGGTAAAATCAATCTGTGCCTTGCGTTTATCGTTATCCGACATTGAATCATCGTTAATATCGGCCTTGCGTTTGGCAATATCGTAATTCATTTGCGCTTCGGCAAGGGCGAGTTTTAACTCTTCTTGATTTTTAATCTCTTGCGCTTTTTGGTTTTCGAGCTCTTTTACCGCGCGGTCATATTCGCTGGTTTTTTCAATTAAGCGGTCGCGCACGGGTTTATCATCAAAAGATGCAACCATCTCGCCTTTTTTCACTTGTTTATTCTCAGGCGCTAAAAACTTCACCTTGTATTGCCACATACGTGAAATAGACGGCGGTGCAATAAGCGATTGCTGTGCTGATTCTAATTCGCCATTGGCTTGCACAGCCAACTGTAAGCTGGTTTTTTCAATGGTGTGATAATCAAATTCATCATCGCCACAACCGGCTAACGAAAACGCGATTAGGCTTGCAACTAAGCCAACTTTAAACTTATTCATTGCTGCCTCCTTGCACCACAACACGTCCCGTCATACCCGGTAATATTTTTAGCTGCTGTGTATCGTCAAACTCAAACTTAGCGCGATAATAGGCATCTTTACCCCACTCTTTACGCTCTTCCGGTTGTGTTGAAATATCGCTTAATTTTGCAGTGAGTGGCGTATCTTGATACGCATCAAGCGTAAGCGACATTGTTTGCTCTTGCTTTAAGTGCTTATAATCAATTTCGTGTACCCACGCTTCTAAATAAAGACCGGTCATCGCTGGGATTTCAGCAATTTTCCAACCAGGCTGCGCGGTAACCCCTGAAAACAATTTAGTGCCATACCAAGGGTGATTACCATACAAAATGGGGCCTTGATTGGTGGCTTTATGGGTAAGTTTTTGTAAACGCTCGCGGTTTTCTTTTAAGTTAATTTGCAAACGGTCTATTTCAATTTCTTGCTTACGAATATTTACCTGCGCTGTGGTTTTTGCCTCAGCAAGACTCGCTTTGGCTTTATGTTTTTGGATCACCGCTTGCTCTAGCTTTAGCTGGTTTTCTTCATAATCAAATGCGCTTAAATGGCTTTTCGGCACCGCAGCATCAATTTTGGCCTTTTCAAGCAATAAGTCAGCACGAGTAAGCGCAAACTCAGCTTCTAATATTGCTTGTTTACCCTTATTTTGTTGGCGTTTTAATTCATCTTGAGCGGTATTAAGGCTTACTTCATCTTGCTCAATGGTGCTAGCAATTGAGCCGCCCTCAAATACCACAACCACATCACCGGGTTTGGCTATTTCGCCCTCGGGTAGCATCCATTCAACTTGAATGCGCCATGTATCACTTTGCGGAGCAAAAAAAGTTTGGCTGTCGCTCGCTTTTATCTCCCCTGTAATAAAAATATTTTGCGATGCAGTCAAAGGTGTTGTTGCAAACGCGGTTGCGAATATCAAAGGCAGTGCGGCGAGTTTAAGTGTTTTCATTGAACGCTGTCCTCTATTTTCACACCATCTTTCATGCGAATAATGCGCTTAGCGTACTCGGCAATATCTTCTTCGTGGGTCACCATCACAATGGTGTGGCCTTGGGCGTGTAAATCACATAACAACGACATAATTTCGTGGGATGTTTTGCTGTCTAGGTTACCGGTGGGTTCATCGGCAAAAATCACTTTAGGCTCATTCACTAAGGCTCTGGCGATTGCCACACGTTGCCTTTGCCCACCAGACATTTCATTTGGTTTATGCCCCGCCCTGTGGTCAAGCCCCACCTTGGCTAGCATCGCCAACCCTTTTTGTTTTGCTTGTTCTGGCGATATATCACTGTACCTAAGCGGCAAAGTCACATTTTCAAGTGCGGTTAAACGGGTTAACAAATGAAAGGTTTGAAAAATAAAGCCAATACGCTGATTACGGATTTTTGATAAGTCTTCATCGCACATATCTTGAATAGATTGTTGGGACAAAAAATACTCGCCTTTAGTTGGCGTATCTAAACAACCCAAAATATTCATAAGCGTTGATTTACCTGAACCCGACGAGCCCATAATGGCGACGAACTCCCCTTCATCGATGGTGATAGAGACATTGTTTAACGCGGTAACGCGCGTTTCTCCACTGCCGTACTCGCGATACAGATTCTTCACTTCAAGCACTTCACACATTCCTTGATTATAATTTTTAGCCGTTAACGGTATACAATCTAAATAGCTCAGTCAACTGATATAACCAACTGATTTTAATGGATAAAAATACATTTAAATGAGAATTGATCGCGTTAACTATTTGTAACAAAACGTGTATTTGGAAAGGTGGGAGTTTTGCTTGATTTGGCTTTAAAAATAAAAGTAAAGCGCCGGCCTTAAGCGGCACTTTGTACAGTAAAACAATAACTGAACAAAATGCTTAAACCACGAAAATAAGGGCATTATAAATAGCAATAAAAAAAACAAGTTCAATTTAGTGAAGATTTATATGAGTATGAGTTTGAAGTTCATAAAGATACAACTTTAATCAACGATAGTTATATTCATTATTCATCTGAAATTAACTACGAGTCACGAACGGTGATTGATAGTAAGGTATCAATTTCCGGTGCAAAGTGGTTTTGG
This sequence comes from Pseudoalteromonas sp. P1-9, assembly GCF_001399975.1. GTDB lineage: Bacteria > Pseudomonadota > Gammaproteobacteria > Enterobacterales > Alteromonadaceae > Pseudoalteromonas. The sequence goes on along the minus strand of NZ_LKBD01000001.1, from coordinate 205,651 downwards.
CAATAAAAGGTTCATATGCGAAATATAATTTTTTTGATATCAGTTATCCTTAATTTTGTATTAATTTTTATAACTTTTGGTTCTGATAACAATAACAAGAGTAACGGAATATTTATTTTGGCTAATTCTTACGAGAGAGAGTGTCTTATGGATTGGAAATCTAAAGACCCGAGTGTTTCTTATATCAGAGAGCATAAAGTTAGTGGTCCTGACCCCTTTAATAGGAATGTCATTTTGGAGTTTGGTGGATATCCATCAAATATCTCTTTCCAATATGAGTTTTCTTCTTGTTTTAACGATAGTTTTACTTGGGTTAATTCATTAGAAGAGTTAGATGCTGCGGTTAAAATATTCGCATCCAAGTCAAAAAATATAGGAATCTATAAGTCTACGGATTCGAATAAAGTACTTATTTACGGAAATCGCTAATCTGTTCAGGAATTTAAAACTAGGGTCAGAGTCTGCACGATCCCCACAAAATAGTTATACGTTTCAATAATTATTGGGGTCAGGCTATGCATTGTGCACACCTAAATCCATTTAAATACTAATAAATAATTCAAAAACCCACAAAAAAAGCTCCGTAATCGGAGCTTTTGTCTTTTCAAAACACGGAAAAAATTATTCAGCTAAACCTAGTGCTTCAAGTCGCTCTTTTGCAAGAAGGTAGCGTGCACGAACATCGTCAATTTGCGCTGCCGTAAGCTTTGTGCCTAATGTGCGCAGGCCGCCTTGTTCGTCATTGTGGTGAATACCAAATGCAAATTTTAGGTATTCTAAAAGCAGTGGCTGTGCATCTAGGTATGAAATTGAGTTCATTGCTTGCGAGATTTTGTTCGCTTCAGCCCAGTTGCCGTCATTTACATACTCTTGCATTGTGACACTTGCTTTCGGGAAGATACACCCTACACCGGTAATGCCACCGCATGCGCCAGCAAGGCCTGCGTGAACAGTTACTGTGTCTACACCTGCTAAGATTTTTGCATCTTTATTTTCTAGCATTAACGTTTCAATAACTGATACGTCAGTTGTTGAGATTTTAAGTGCCGTTACTTCTGGTAGCGCTGCAAGCTTTCTTAAAATATCGGTTGAAAGCGCATGGTAACCGGCTGCATCAGGGTTGTTGTAAGGCATAATCGTAACGCCCGCTTCACGTGCTGCATCTGCTGCAAGCGCGTAATAAGCGTACATTTCGTCATCAGAAGGGGCTTCTTTAGTTTTTGGTGGCATTACCATTACAGTATCTACACCCACTTTAGCCAACTCTTTAACAATAGTTGCAAGGGCTTCTTTGGTTTCTGCCGCGGCACCACTAATTAAAGGTACGTTAAATTCTTTAGCAACCTCAGAAAGCGCACTTAGCAGAGAAAGACGCTGCTCAGCGCTTAGGTAGCTGTTTTCACCTAGCGTGCCTGAACCAACAAGGCCACCCATGCGCGTGCCAGCTTTACCTTCAACACGTAAAATATCTGCTGCATACTTTTGTGTTGCAACTAGATCAATTTCAAGCGCGCCTGTTTCAGCCTCTTTTAACCATGTGAATACGGCAGGCATAACCGTATAACGCCAATCTGTACTATTTGTTTGCATCGTATAACCTATTGTATAAAATCTTTATTTCCTGACTATATCGTATAAAATATACAAAATAAACAATTGAATGAAATTGTCTTTAATAAATGCTTAAAATTAGTGAGCTGTATTGCGTTTAGCGCGCATACAATTTAGGTTAACTTAAAGCCTATTTACCGTAAAACACCTATAAAACCCGCCGATTCCATTGCCTAAACCTCCGTTTTTAAATGCGTTTAGTTATCTTTGGCTATTGAAATGTAAAATAGCAAACTAAGTTTTAAACTGTATACTCATCTAAAAAAGAATAAGTAGAAACAGTAAAATGGACATTGATTCTCTTTCAGCTATAAAAGTAAACAGAAAATTCGGTGATGAGCCTTTTGAACATAATAGTTTGCAACTCCCAATTAACTTACTTTCATTTTGGCAATGGTCAGCATCCGATATTATTGGGAATGCTATGAGGGGCATTCTTGCTGAATACATTGTTGCGTCTTCAGTGGGAGAAAACTCAGGCGTGAGAACGGAGTGGGACGCTTTTGATATTAAAACTACCGAAGGGATTAAAGTAGAAGTAAAGTCAGCTGCATACATTCAAAGTTGGGAACAAAAAAAGTACTCAGCAGTTCAATTTAACATTCGCACGACACGTGCTTGGAACCAAGAATCAAATGAACGATCAAACGAGATAATTCGTCAATCTGATGTATATGTATTTTGTCTTCTAAAGCACAAAGAGCAAAACACGATAAACCCATTAAATCTTGAGCAATGGGAGTTTTACGTATTACCAACTGAAACTCTAAATCAAGTTCTAGACTTACAAAAGACTATCACCCTAAACAGGTTGAAAGCACTAAAGCCTGAAAAAGTTGGGTATAACGAACTATATCTTGCAATCAAAAATGCAGCGAGTGTCTAGCTACCCATTTAACTCAATTCAATATATAGATTGCAATAACTACAACTATCAAAATTCAGAACAAAATATGATAGCTCAACTTACCCATTCAAATAGCGATATTGCTTCGTACATTTACGCTGTGTTTCAAGCTTCTTATAAAATTGAAGCCGCACTGATTGGCACCGATAATTTTCCACCGCTATCGCGCACGCCACAGGATATAGCAAGCTCAAACACCTTGTTTTATGGTTTTTATGAAGATGATAGTCTTGCGGGTGTTATTGAAATCACATACCAAGACCAAATACTGGAAATAGACAGTTTAACCGTCGCACCCGATCATTTTCGTAAAGGCATTGCCGGCAAATTGATTGAGTATGTGTTAAATACATTTGACTTTAGCAAAGCTATTGTAGAAACCGCGGTAGTTAATGCACCTGCTATACATTTATACCAAAAACATGGCTTTAACGAGTTTAAGCGTTTTACACCCAGCCATGGCATTGAAAAACTGGCATTAGTAAAAGAATAATAATAAAAGACATTTACAAAACTATGATCCGACATGCATGCAAGGATGATTGCTTACAATTAGCCGCCCTTTCAATAAAAGTGTGGTTCGACACCTATGCCGTTGAAGGCATAAAGCGTGAATACGCCCAGTATGCCCTTGCTACATTTACTGAAAGCTATTTTAGTTCGTTACTTGATTCGCCAGATTACAACTTATTAGTGGTTGAAAAAGAAAAAGCGCTACAAGGCTATGCCCTGCTTAATATGAACTCTCACTATCAATCGACAAATAATGGTTTTGAGCTTGAAAAACTGTATATAGATACTGTGTTTAAAGGCCAAGGTTTAGGTAAGCAGCTTTTAAAGGCGGTAGAACACGAATTTGGTAAGGCGTACTGGCTGTACACTTGGGTTGAAAACGAGTCTAACGGGTTTTATTTGCATTTAGGGTTTCGCAAAATTGGCCAACTTAATTTTGAATTTGCTGGCACACAAATCGAAAATAACGTTTATCAATCGACCCCTATCTAACATACAATTGCGCCCTCATAACACTTTGCTTGTTTGTCATAATTAATCAGCAAGCACTCCAAAGCCCCATCAAGGGCGATTAGCCAAAAATAATTGAGGTAAAATGGCCGTTTTAGAAATACTAAAAGCTCCAAACGAGAAGTTAAAAATTAACGCCGAAAAGGTAACCGATGTTGCAAGCGTGCAAACATTAATTGATGACATGCTTGATACCATGTATCACACCGACGATGGTATTGGGCTCGCCGCAACACAAGTAGGTAGAAGCGAAGCCATTATCGTTATTGATATTTCTGAGCAACGAGATGCGCCACTCATTCTAATTAACCCAGAAGTTGTAAGTGGCAACCACAAAGAAATGGGGCAAGAAGGCTGTTTATCTGTTCCCGGTTACTACGCAGACGTTGAGCGTTACACCGAAGTAACGGTTAAAGGTTTAGACCGCACAGGCAAAGAAGTAACTATTGAAAGTGATGATTTTCTTGCCATTGTATTGCAGCATGAAATCGATCATTTAAAAGGTAAATTGTTTATTGACTACCTTTCGCCTTTAAAGCAAAAAATGGCACTTAAAAAGGTCAAAAAAAACAATTAAGTCAGTTGCTTGATAAGATTTGTCAAAAAGGTTAGCTACAGCTAACCTTTTTTCATTTTGTTTAACTAAAAAATCCGTTCACGACAATTTGGCTGTCTTCAACCATTTTTTTGCCATTACACCATACACTGTGTACGGTTAAATCCGATTGACGCAGTAAGAGCACGTCAGCGTCAGCGTCTTGTTTAAGTTCACCTTTGTTCAAACCTAAAATACGTGCAGGGTTAATAGTGATAGCTCGTAACGCTTTTTCAATGGGCACATTAAATTGCTTTACCGCCTGCTGAAACGAATTCAGTAACGACAATTCACTTCCTACTTCAAACCCCACTAGCTCATTTTGCTCGTTATAAATGGGCAAACTGGCGTGACCGTCAGAACTCATTGTGAGCTGCGCGACATTCACCCCTTTATCCAAACAATATGCCAGCGCTTCTGCGGCAGCAAGCTCGCCATTGGCTAAATCGTATTCAGTCGTACTGGTTGTAAAGTCGATGGTGCCCCCTGCACGGCAAAACTCAATGCCCGCCGTTAATAGCTCTGCGTTACGGTTCATATGTGTTGGGTAAAACTGACTAATTGGTATGTCTGTGCCGTTGGCCACTTCATGCAACAGTTTAAGCTGCGCTTTCCCTGTGCCAATATGAATAGATACGGTGCCGCGTTTACCACTTAAAAGGCCTGCGGTTCTGGCTTCGGCGGCAACTTCAGCGAGTTGCTGCGCAGTAATTTGGCGACCGCGATGATCGCTAATGGCCACTTCGCCTAGGCCAATCACTTCATCCACATACATAATGTCGTGACTAATGCTTTCGCCTAGCGTTTTTGCGGGCAAATGATATGAACCAGTATGACAGTAAGCGTTTAAGCCTTCTTGCTTTAACCCTTTTGCTTTGGCGATTAAATCGCTGTGAGTGCGGCTAACATCATCGGTACCAAGCGCACCAACCACAGTGGTAATGCCTGCAATGGTAGCATCGGTTAAGTTCATTTCTGGTGTGCGGCTGGCAAAACCCGCTTCGCCACCGCCGCCACTAATGTGCACCAGTGAATCAACAAAGCCAGGCGCTACAATTAAGTCGCTGCCATCAATCAGCTCACATGCAACATTGGTATCGAGGTTAATGTCCGCTTCGATTGCAATAATTTTTGTGCCTGCAATAAGCACATCTTGTTTGCCAAGTCTTTTAGGGGAATAACACTCGGCCTGCTTAATTAGAGTTAACATAATGTTTTATTGATAATTTATAAGATGCGCAACAATCACCACTGCGCTTGCTAAAGAGAATAAAAACAACATAAAGCGCCAAATGAATTGCGCCCATTCGTTCCATGAAAGTTTTACAACGCCTAAACAGCCAATCAAACTCGCTGACGTTGGGATAATTATATTCGTTAGGCCATCACCTAGCTGAAATGCCAGCACCGCTGTTTGACGCGATACGCCAATTAAATCGGCAAGTGGCGCCATAATCGGCATCGTAATCGCGGCTTGACCTGAACCCGATGACACAAAAAAGTTAAACACAGATTGGAATAAATACATAAACCAAGCAGCTATCACATCAGGCACATGCGAGATAAACGACGCAGCATAATAAAGTAGCGTATTGAGTAATGAATACTCAGCCAAATCGCCACCACCTAGCAATAACACTAAGCCTTTTGCAAGGCCAACTAATAGCGCTGCGGGCAGCAGTTCGGCACTACCATGTTTAAACGCTGCCACCGACTCTTCAATACTCTGCCTGTTGTCCAGCTTGGCAATAATCGCCACAACTAAACCTAAAACAAAAAACTGCGTAGCAAGTTCCGGAATGTAATAGCCTTTTGCTGTTACACCATAAATCACCCAAACAATCACCGCTAAAAATGTCACTAACAGCAGTTTATCGGTATTGGTGAGCGCTGTTTGCGCGGTATTTTCAGGCAGTTGTTCAATATTACGAATGCTCGCTGCGTAACGCACGGTAAATACCATGCCAACTAAAATAAACACTGCCGCAATGGCGGTACGTAACTCTGCACCTGAAAACACCGGTAAGCCTGCAATACTTTGCGCAATGGCAATACTAAACGGGTTCATAGGTGATGCCGCAAAACCAATTTGCGTTGCCACATACGTCACCAGCACTGTGACTTGCGCGTTATAACCAAGCTTTTTCATGATTGGAAAGAGCACAATACAAAATGCAATAGCCTCTTCACCCATTCCAAAAATAGCGCCGCCTAACGCAAAGGTGATAAACAAACTAGGTATAAACAGCCAATCAATACGGGTAGTCGAGCTAATAAGCGCCATAATGCCGTTATCAATGGCTTTGGTATGCATCAGCACGCCAAATGCGCCACCAGTAATTAAAATAAACGCAATTACGCCAATTGCTGCGCCATTTCTATCGCCGCTGACTAGGCCTTCAAACAGAATATTAAGTAAGCCTGCATCGCCGTTTGTTGCAAACAGCGCCGCTGGCTGAGGGCTTACCGCTTGGCTAAATTGCGCAAGCGATACGGTTGCACCTTGGCTGATACCGTCAAATTTTCCCGGCAATACAAAGAAAGACACGAGATAGCAAAGCCCTGCGATCATTAACAAAATAACGAACGCATCAGGCATTTTAAATTGTTGTTTCATGTGTGTTTTAAAAGTGGGGTTGCCCCCACTTGCCCATTAGAAACGGTAAGTTACACCAAGGTTATACGTAGTACCGTGAGCATCGTGATTAATTGAGTCAAAACCACGTGATGAGCCGTAAACACTCGGTGGCTTTTTATCGAATAAGTTATCGATACTAGCGCGGATCATTACTGAATCTGATACTTCATAACCCGCACTTAAGTCCACCACAGTCCAGCTTTTCACATCGCGCTGTTCGTTGTCATCTAATTCATCAAGTTCAATTAACTCGTTGATTTCACGGTCACGTAAACCGTCTATATCATCTTGATAACTATCAGTATAGTTTGCACCAAGCGAGATGTAATAACGCTCTGCATCAAATGAAATTGAAAAACGACCAACATTTTCAGGGTAGCGGAATGTGCCAACAAGTTGCTCAATGTCGTCTGAGCCTGGCTTGTTACGGTCGTAATCAAGGTAGTGCGTGGCGTCGAGTTTTAACGTTAAATCACCTGCATCAAAACGGAAGCGATGATCAATTTTAATGTCTAAACCACGAATATCTTGGCTGCCCGTATTTTCTAATTGAATTACATGGTCACGATAGAGCTCTAGGCTGGGTGAACGTGGAACAAATACTTCAATATATTCTTCCAAAATTTCATTTAAGTTTGCACCCGCTTGATCAATCTTAAGGCCGCTATTATCCAAGACACTGCATACGTTTTTTCCGTATGAAATACCCATTTCCCCATTAGGAACTACACCACAGTGGCGCAATGACTCATCGGTGATAGCACGGGCAAGTACAGCCGTCATATTGGTATCAATGACATCATCGTAATTAAATTGCCAGTAATCTAAAGTGATGGTGGTATCGCGGCTTGGGCTCCATGCAAAACCAAGTGAGAGTGACTCCGACTCCTCGGCATTCAATGCGCTATTACCCAGCTCTAAGCTATTTACCGTCACTTGTGTGCCGTCACCTTCGCAGTATAAATCAGCTACCGCTTGGTTAGCGCCACAGTCAAAGGTTGATGTGGTTGTTCTGAGTTTTACACCTGCTTGGGTAAGCGACGGTGCTCTAAACGAGGTTGCCCACGCTGCGCGTAACATTACTGAATCAACTGGGCGATAGCTTATGCTCACTTTAGGATTAAAGGTTGAGCCAAAGTCATCAAAATGGTCATAACGCCCTGCAAGTTGCATTTCAATTTTGTCGCTTACTGGTACATAAAGTTCGGCAAAGGCACCAAATTGTGTGCGCTCAGCTTCGGCAATGCTCGAACCATAACCAAATACATCTACTAAGTATGCGTTGCCAGCATTCGCTACCGCGTTGGCTGATGGCATATCTGAAAGCTCTTCTTTACGGGCCTCTAAACCAAATGACGATTGAATATCCATGTCGCCAATTGATACGAGCTCGCCAGAAATTGTGAAATCCCAACCGTAAACACGGCTTTTACCGTTACGTGTTGGTGTTTCTTGCGTAAGCGCTAAAGTTGCATCGTTAGTGCCATCACCCACTAAAAATGGGTTATAAAAATCAAGTAACGAACCTGCACCGCAGCTAATATCGCCATTATTTTGCTGTGCAATTGTGCCATCTGAACACAGCTCACCTGCTAGTGCTGCATGGAATTTATAGCGGTTGTAAACGCCCTTTACAGCCACTTGATCTGAGCGTGATTCAGAATACATGATGCCTGTTTCCCAATCCCAATCTGCTAACTGCCCTTCAAGGCTAGTAACAAAACGCATATTTTCAGATTCAACTTCAACGGTGCGTGGGTCGTTAAAGCGAGCATCAAATTGGAAACCCCATTGTTCTTGCCCTAGCAGAGTATCAAACGGGTCAATGTAGAGTGAATCAAGTAATGGGTTATTGCCGTTAGCATCATCATAAATAAACAAGGCATCTTCTTTTACCCAAGGGCCTTCGCTGTCATCTAGCTGGTTAATGGCTGCAGGCGTTGAATACGCAGTAGATTTAGTTTTGCTGTAGAACATCTCGGTATTCCACACCAAATCACCCACGTTTTGGTTAAACATAAAACCGCCCGACATACTTTCAAACGGTGCGCGTAATACATCGTCTTGATTACCGTAGTAAGCACAAATTTGCTCGCCGTATTCGGTTGTAACTGTCTCAGTTAAGCAACCAGGTGCAGGCTGCTCGTTGCCATCACGGCTGCTGTAGTAATAAATATTTGGCGTGTTTTCAAGCTTTGGTAAGTATGAATAGCTGTTAACTAAATTAGGTGATGCAAGGTAATCGCGGTCACTTGCATTAAACTGGTTACGGTCATAATAATCGGCAAATACGGTTAAGTTGCCGTCACCAATTTTGGTGCCCCAAATAAGGTTAATTTGCTTTTTACTTTCATCTGAATCTTCAAAGCTATCACCATAGCTCACTTCAACTTCGCCACCATCGAAGTCTTTTTTCAAGATGTAGTTAATAACACCCGCCACTGCATCTGCACCATAAATTGCCGACGCACCGGTTGCTAAGATTTCAACGCGCTCGATTGCTGCCAACGGGATGGAATTTACATCGACAAAGTTTTGCGTGCCTGCGGCAAATGAACTTGGCGCAACGCGACGACCATTAATCAGCGTAAGTGTTGCCGATGGTCCCATACCACGTAAGCTAGCTGCTGCTTGCCCTGCAGGTGTTGAGGTTGAGGTACTGCCACTTTCACTGGTTGAGAATGTGCCCGCTCCGCCTTTTAGCTGAGGAATATCTTGCAGTAGTTCGTAAATCGATGACGCGCCTGAACGCTCGATGTCTTCAGCACTTAAAATTGTAATTGGCTGGGTGCCTTCAAGGTCAACGCCTTTAATGCGCGAGCCGGTTATTTCAATGCGCTCTACTGATGCTTCTTCTGAATTTTTGGCTGGTTGCTCTGCCGCCTGTGCTGATACTGACAGCGCTGCAAAAATTGCTAAGGTTAACTTGTTATACATACTTCACCTGTTTCTGATTAGGTGATTAAACAACACAGGCGACCTCAAAATAGAGGGATCTAATGCGCAATTTGGGCGTAACTATGCCGTGTTTTAGCCAATTTAATTGTGACAATACACAGTCAAAAGGCGTGTTTAATCAAAGAAATTTTATTTTTGTAATTTTTTTTGGGGTGGGTTGCATACCAATAGACAACACCACGGTTGAAAACCGTGTGTCTACTCGTCGAACCACTCAGAAAGGTAGTGTGGTGAGTAGAAGTAGCAAACAAGCTGATTCGCTTTTTTTAACATTTCTTCATCTCGTGTGTTTTGACATTACAAACTGGTGTGTGCTAGTTTGCATCCCGCAAAGTTCATAATTTTTATATCACAGCTTTTTTTGTGATGACAAGCCATTTTTTTAAAACTTGATTGGAAATTAATCATGAACCTTGTGTCTTTTGTAAAAAATCTCACCCTCGCATTTTCGCTTTTTTATAGCCTAACATCCTCAGCGCAAACACTTTATTTAGCGGGCGGTGCACTTAAAACATGTTCGAGTTTAGCGCCAAAAAACTGCATTGAAAAAACTTCATTTTCATCACACGCAAAAACCCATTCGCTCTATTTAGTTAACGAAACAGCCATCACTGCGATTAACTCACATTGGCCAAATACCAACACACAGCACAAAATTGCCACGCGTAAATTGCTCAACAAAATAAAAAGCAAACACGCCATTTCCAAAGCCGACCTTATTGAAAAATTTAAAAGCGAAAATGCCGCGTTATACCGCGCTTTAAGCAATCAAGAATATTACTTTGTATTTGATATGCTTGAACTACCACTTATTGTGGATAATAAGCGTATTAGCGAGCAAGTACTCACAAAAAAAAACAAGACCAAAGGCACAACTGAGATTTTAAACGCCATTAGTTTAGACATTAAAAACACACCAAATAAAACCCTGTATTTAGTCACAGCATCGTCTCGCGATCCATACGAATCGGCGGATTTTTATAACGGCTTATTTAGCCAATACAACATAAATACAAAATGGTTAGCGCTAACCCCTGCGCTTGCTAAAGCCATTTCAAAGCAAGATTGCGAAAACCTAGATAACTACCGCAACAAAATCAATTTAGCCTATAACCGCGGCACGGTTTACCCCGACTTAACAGCGCAAGAAAAAGCCTTGTGTGATGCTGGCATCGACAATTTAATCACTATCCTTAAAAACGCCGATGGCCTGTTTTTTAATGGCGGGGATCAATCCCTTACTAAGCAGGTGTTTGTAAATGCAGAAACAAAAGAACCTTACCCTTGGCTTGAGGTTATTCGTAGTCGCAAAATTTTAGTCGGCACAAGTGCTGGCACGGCAATGCAATCGGGTGGCCAGAATAATGATGGTTATGTGCCAATGATCACTAACGGCAGTAGCCTAAACGCGCTGAAAAATGGCGCGTTTGATGCGCCGCCTCCCGCACAAAATTGTCAAAACCAAGGCGGCTGTCAGCACCTCGAGTTTGATGCGCTAACTTACGATAAACACGGTGGTTTAGGTAGTTTTGATTTCGGTATTTTGGATACCCATTTTAGCGAGCGCGGCCGTACCCCTCGCTTAGCCGTTTTAATGCAAGCAACCAAGCAAAAATTTGGCTTTGGTGTAGATGAAACAACTGCGCTCAAAGTGGAAAAAAGCACAGGTAAGATGTCGGTCATTGGTAAAGAAGGCGTAGTAATATTAGAGCACACAGCCAATAACACCTTTCATTATCACTTTATGCCAAACGGTGAGGAATTTACGCTCTCAAGTCTAAAACAGAAAAAAAGCGATGATGGAAAAGCGATTTCAGGTGAAGAAAACGTTTTTAAAAATGCCATTTCAAACGGGCAAATTCGACGCGCACTGCAAGACTTTTGTAACAGCGAAAAACAGGCAATGACACTCGTTGAAACCGCCCAAAAAGACACACCAGTGACATTTGAAAAAGATGCAAACACCACATGTGTAAAAACGCATGCAGGTACTTACCGCATAGAAAATATGCTGATGCGTTTGTAGCTATTGTGTTTATCAAGCAGGTAACGGATTGCTTTAACACGCATTGTATTACCTGTTCGTAAGATATAAAAAGAGCAAATGACATATTTTAAAATAATGAGCTAAACCGTATACTGACCCCAATTTAAAAACACAGATATAATCATGATTGCGCACGGAAATATTAACTGCTCTTGGCAAAAAAACATTCTTCTCTTAGATGTATTTGGCCCTTTTAACGTTATTGGTATCAATAACGCATTTGAAGAGCTCAAAAAGCAAGTTAGCGCTAACTTCCATGAAAAATGGTATCGCATAGATGTAATTGATGACGAAACCTTAGGCTGCCCTGAAGTAATGAAAACCATCGGGCAAACCTACCTTTGGAGCCTTGAAAACAACTGCCAAATGATTGCTATTGTGTGTGCCAACCGTGTGCAATTGAGTTTGCTTAATGCGTTTATTGAAAAATCGGGCTTAAATGTGCGTGCCTTCACCAATCAAGAAGATGCCTTAGCCACTATTAACGCTTTATCCAAATAGTCCTATTTTAGTGCTACCAATATAACGTTAATTCAGCTTCAACTTATCTGCTTTTTTGTTCATTAAGCTGGCATAGCTCCAACCAAGTAGTAAACCCCAAAGAATCGCATTTAACCCCAAAAAACTAATACCTGAAAGCGTGACCAAAAATGTAAGTAACGACGCTTCACGGTAGCGCGCATTTGAAAATGCACTTTGCAAACACATTAACAAGGTGCCCAATAATGCAAAACCAGCAAGCATTTGGGTTATTTCACTTGGAAACGCAACAAAGATAGACACGACACTTGCCGCCAATATTCCCGCCAAAATATAAAATAGACCAGCCCAAATTACCGCACGATAACGATTACCCTTGTTGCTATCAACCTCTTCAGTCATACACATTGCGGCAGAAATAGCAGCAAGATTTAAACTAAAACCACCAAATGGTGCCGCCAATATATTAATAAGCCCAGTGCCAACCAAAATAGGTTTAACCGGTGCGTCATATCCATAACTTTGCATCATCGCAATGCCTGATAAATTTTGCGATAGCATAGTGACAATATAAAGCGGCACAGCAACGTTAAAAATAGCCAAAACATCAAACTCAGGAGTAAGCCAAACTGGATTAGCAACGGCTAAATGTGCTGTGCTTACTAAATCATTATTAAGATAAAATGCCCCAGCTAAACCAACAAACAGCAGCATTAACATGGTGAACTTAGCTGCAAACCGTTTACTTAACGCATAGGTGATTAACATCAACAAAAACATCACCGGCATACTCATAATAGGTTCAAACGCTTTTACGCAAAACGGCAATAAAATAGCGGCAAGCATGGCGGTTGCCAGTGGTGAAGGAATACGTTTTATGGCATTTGATAGTGGTGTAACAAGCCCCGTAATGAAAATGAGCGCACCAGTAACAACAAACGCACCAACTAACGTAGGCAAGTCATGTTGCGGGGCAATACTTACTAGCATCGCGGCTCCCGGGGTAGACCACGCCGTTAAAATAGGTGTTTTGTAATACCAAGAATAACCGATTGAGCTAAGTCCCATCATTAAGCCAAGGGCGAGCAACCAACTTTCAATTTGCGCCGCAGAGGCACCTGCCGCCGTTGCCGCTTGTAAAATAATAACAATAGAGCTGGTGTAACCGATTAGTACAGCGCTAAACCCCGCAGTGATATGACTTATAGATAGGTATTTGGTGTTCATCATTCGTTATTCTCTGTGTTATATTTTTAAAAACTGTGCGCAATAACGCACAAAAAACAAAACAATAACACCGTGCGTTATAGCGCACAATCGAGAAATTACAATGAAAGATGCGATTTTTAGAGCCGAAATTGCCCAACATTTAAAAAGTGAACGTCAAAAGAAAGGGTTAAGCTTAGACAAGGCAGCTAAGCTAACAGGTGTCTCCAAAGCCATGCTTGGTCAAATTGAACGAGAAGAATCAAGCCCAACCATTGCTACGTTATGGAAAATTGCCAGTGGGTTAGAAACGTCGTTTTCAGCATTTTTCGCCGATAAACCAGACTTGTGCGCGAGTGAGCGGGTGTTCCCAGACGACCCACGTATGAAAATAAATACCTTATTTCCATTTCAGGCAGATACTGGTTTAGAGGTGTTTGAAATCACCTTATCTGATCGTCACCAGCAACTATCAAGCGCCCATAGCATAGGTGTTATTGAGCATATTCATGTAATTAAGGGTGAGTTACAGGTATTTTTTGACCAACAATGGCATCTTTTAAAACAAGGCGACAGCATTCGTTTTTATAGCGATCAACCGCACGGCTATGAAGCATTAAGCGAAACCGCGGTTTTTCACAATATTATTAGTTACCCTAAATAAACTTAGTTTGTATATGTCGCTAAAAGTCATAAACAAGTACACTTTTAGCGACATTTAACGCGTTATTGCTCGCTTGATTGACACAAGCCATCAAGAATTGGGCAATCGGCACTTTCGTCACCGCTACAGTTATCTGCAAGTTGTTTTAGGGTTTCTTGCATTTGTTGCAGCTCGTTAATTTTCTGCTCAATATCGTCTAAATGATGTTGTGTTATCGCTTTCACCTCTCGGCTAGTGCGACTCGGGTTTTGCATTAAGTCTAGCAGCGATTGTATTTGAGCAAGTAAAAAGGCAAGCTTTCGCGCACGTTTAGTTAACCGATATCAACAATTACTGCTCGCATGTTTTAGCAAGCCCGATATCCACCCAAACTAAGCGATGATCTGACGAGGCATTTCTATCGGCAACTAAATGGGCACCTTGTTTATCTTTAGCGGGCCAAAACACGCCACTGTTTAACACCTTTAAATTTGCTGACGGCAATACATAGTCGGCACGCATTCCCCACCCTGCGGTGTGTGTTGCTGCGTGTGTGTTTTCAGGTTTATTTTGCAAGCCCCCCTCTGATTGGGGCGCTGCATATTGATTTATAACTGAATTCGATAACAACTGATTAATCGCATTTGGGTGCGCATCACCTTCCTCAGCACTTGCATTTAAATCACCTAAAATCACAAAAGACTGCGGGTTAACGCCTCCATACTGACCGTTATCATCATAAATATAGTGATTGCTTGATGGGCTAATGTAATCTCGCCAAAAGCGGATTTCATCGTGATTACGTTTTCCATTACGGTCTTCTTCGCCGTCAAATACCGGTGGTGTTGGGTGGCTTGCCAGCACATGAATCGTGTTATCACAAACATTTATCGGTACATCCCAATGAGACTTGGACGATAAACGCATTATGGCGCGCTCGTCGCTTGAGTACCATTGGCTGCCATTTGGGTTAACTGGCATCAAATTATTCGGCATATCTTGCCAAAGAAAATTCTGAAAAGTGCGGACTTGCTCTGAAACGATGGGGTATTTCGACAACAGTACCATGCCATACTGCCCAGCGTAACGGCCAAAACCAAAATGAGTAAGCTTAACAGCATCGCCTTTTAATCCGGTTTTTACTCCCGTGTTTACGGGTGCAAGATACACATATGGGTAAGTAATTGGCGCTAAGCCATTTTGCGATAATTCAAGGTACGCCGCCTTAAATAAATCGATGCCTTTTTCGCGCTTTGCAATGTAATCAAACTCGTTAAGTAAAATAATATCTGGACGAGTGCGCTGAATAATTTCAGCAATATTATTAATTTGCTGCTCATTACCACCTGCTAATGCTTGCGTAAGCACATGTGCATTTAGGGTTGATTTTGTAGCTGATTGTTCGCTTGATTGATAATTAGTGGCTTCCATACTGACATTAAATGTAGCAATGCGAAGCACTTTGTTCTCATTTGTATTTTTAAAATCTTGCTGCGGTGTTGGCACAGTATTGCAGCCCAACAGCATACCTAATACAGCAGCGTAACTAATGGCACGTAAATTAATATTCATACAGTTTAACAATGGCTTTATTTTGGCTTGGAAAATAGCTTAGTTCCTAGTTAAGAGCAAACAAAGACGATCAGTCACCAATAAACACTTCATCCGTTATAACAGACTTAAATTAAGCCTTGTGTAACTTTCTTTTACATCTAAAAATATATAACAATGGCAATAAGTTATACAATTTGATACTAGAGCGTGCTGACCTTTACTGTCTATTTCTGCAGCAGTTTGTTTGGCATGTAGACAAGACAGCGCGATTGTGATGTAGTTATTCTACATAAATGAGCGATAAAACGGTGTAAATGCCAAACAAGCGCTGCCTGTAGGGTTCAACCCAAACCATTATGCTCTTTGTTGTCGCTTTTTGACTTAGCCCACTAGGCCTACAAAGCGACGCCGCGATCAAAACGGTTTGGATTTGAACAGAATTTAGACCATAAAAGTCAACACGCTCTAATAATAAAAATAAGCTTTGCACAAATAAATTGTCATTTACATATGAAAAAATTAATCCTCTGTTTATCCCTTGTTTTACCCAATATTGCGATGAGTTGCCCTACGTTGACCGGAACATGGACTTCATCCAGCGAAAAGTTCGAATCATTCAATAAAAAGTGGGCCAATGTTGACGGTAATGCGTGGGCTTTTATGACCCAAACTCAAGGTAAAGAAGTCATAACATTCAATAACGAACTGGAAATGCGCATCAATACCCCTGACATTGAGATCAAAATGGGCGAGAAAACCATGACGATGCCAGCGAAAGAAGAACGCATAAACTACTCAATTTTAGGATGTACCGATAGCAGCATTGTTTTACAGTTTGAGCGATACGGTAAAACACAGATATCACAGCTTCATTTTGAAAACGAAACCACCTACTGGGAATATATGGGAAACTCACAAAATGATGGCAATAGCCACATACGCGAGTATTACACTAAACGTTAACGTTACAACCCATGAAAAAAATCGCCACTTACACCGACACACAAAGAAAAGAAGTGCTTTACTTTGCAATTAACCAAAGTAATGTGGCAAAACCTTTTGTGCTTGGCGGCTATACCAACGACCCTAACTTGCCTCCGATTGCACAAACCGGAGGCGCCAGGTCATTTGGTTTAAGTGAGTTAGATAGTGCTGTTGGCCCGGGAGGACTAAGCTGGCGCGATTTTTTAAGCAAAATAGGATGCAGTTGGGGCATACCTATTATTGAAAAAGCGGAACAGGAACAAAGCACACACTATGCTTTTGAAACCTTTATTAAACGAGCTTTAATACCTTAATATCTTTATTAATACGCTACAAAATATACCTAAACACTTAAAAACCTTACTTTTAAAAACCTCAATCAAAGCCCTTGCATCCAAAATTGACTTAACTGCGTAGCTGAAATATTTGAGGGTGATTGCGGCTCTGTCTGCTCAACAAATATTTTTTGAGCGACTTGCCGACCAACGGTTTGAGCAGCTGTAGTTTTAGTGAATCGTTGTTGATAAAAGCGTGTAAGGGCATCATTCAACTCAACTTCTGGGTGCAAAAGTTGAATAAGATGCCATGCATCTTCTAGCGCCTGACATGCGCCTTGCCCTGAAGTGGGTAGAGGTGCATGAGCGGCATCGCCTATAATCACAACGTTATCACAATGCCAATAGGGTAATGGCTCAAGATCATGAACAAAAATACGGTTTAACGTTGCTTTATCAGTTGCATGAATCACGCTTCGAACCAGCTTTGGCCAGTTTTTAAAACGGGCATGAACCTCTTTTTGCCAATCAGCCAAAGTCCGCTCTCTCGCTATTTCTGTATTCCATGCCGCAGCCCAATAACACCAACCTTGTTTAACGGGCACAATGCCGAACCGCTCTGCGTTATCACGAAAATCACAAATAGTATTAGATATAGAATCTTCGCTTAGCTTGCTAACACCAATAATATTAATAAAACCATGGTAACTAGGCGTTACAGTTTTTGGATATAAAAACTGGCGCACCGCTGAGTTCATACGTCCATCAGCACCTACTACCAAATCAAATTTTTGTTTAAGGCTAACGATATCTTGCGCTTTAATGGAACAACTCAAGCGAATAGTACCGCCTAAATCAGTAAATGCTTTTACCAAAATCTTCATAAGATCGCGGCGTAATATGGTTACACTTGGAAAGCCACACAACAGGTTCACTTCTTCAATATCAAATTCACCTTGTTGTACACCATAATGATTAAAATGCCGCATATAAGCGGGTTTTCCCCCTGCACGCGTTACTTCACTTTCTAGTCCTAGCTGCTGCAATACAAACATGGCATTTGGCCACAGGGTTACCCCCGCCCCCATTGAGCACACTGAACTAGCACGCTCATATACCGTTACCTTGTAACCTCGTTTTGTAGCAAGTATCGCCAATGCCAATCCCGCCACGCCAGCACCAACAATTGCAATTCGATTAATGTTATTCATTTTTCTATCTCTATAGTTAAATCGGAAACGATAATTACAAAATCAATAAATAGGATAAACATGCTAATATTGATTTGTTAATCCCATTATTTGAGTTAATAGTGATAGAAAAAATCGAGCTGCAATGGTTACTTAGCTTTCAGGCTGTTTATGAACAACTCAGTTTTAAGTTAGCGGCAGAACAACTGGAAATACCGACCTCGAATGTCAGTCGGCATGTCGCCTTATTGGAGCAAAACCTTGGGCTAAGATTGCTGGAACGTACAACACGGAAAATGATTTCAACTGCCGCTGGAAAACAGCTTTATCAGTCAATTTCACCGCTTACCTGTGCGATAAATGATGCGCTGGAAGAGGTTTCTCAATTTGGCGATTCATTATCCGGGCACCTAAAGGTCGTGATGCCAGATCTTCCCTTTCTAGCTGAGATTATTGCGGATTTCTGTTTCGAGCATACGCAAATTAATCTCAGCTGTGATACCCATTTAAACCCGCAAGAAGGCTTGTTAGATGGCTACGATTTGGTGTTACGCTTTGGTCGTGGCGCATTAGAGGATTCCGGCTGGGTAGCTAAAGAAATTATCCGCTGGCCTAGCTGTGTGGTGGCGTCTCCTCGTTTGCTTGAGCATACCGCATTACCAAAGTCATTAAGTGATATGACGAAAGTGCCGTGCATCACGTCACTATCTGTACTGCAAGGCATGCCTTGGCGATTTAAAGGCAAGCAAACCATTCAGGTGCAATCAGATTACAAGGTCAATAGTGGCCATATGGCAAAAGCGGCGGCATTAAAAGGACTTGGCTTTGCGATATTGCCGGTGCATGCGTGCCAAACAGAAATTGATAACGGTAGTCTTATCAAAATAGCGCTAAACTGCGAGCCTGAAGATCTTGTTTTATATGCATTATACTCGGGTAGAAAGTACCCACTTGCAAAAGTAAAAGCATTTTTGGATCACCTAATCTCAGGGCTAAAAGAGCTCAATTTAACCACGAGCTAGTAGTCATAAACAGTGTATTGGTTTAGATAAAATATCAAATGCAATAAAGACTAGCGAAAATAAAAAAGCGCTGAATTATCAGCGCTTTTTAAGAGCATCTTGTTAAATATTTCCCACTTTAACTATGGGAAGCGTACATTTATTTAAGCTAAAGCTGTTAAATCGCTAGCGCAACAAACAACAGCTATAGCCTAGTTTTTATTTACAACACAGACGATGCGTTATTGTATTTGTTTTTATAATTACGCTTTACAAATTAGCTTTTCAGCTTGTTTTGTATCGATTTTCTTAAACAGTAAATCCATTGATAGCGAAATACGTTCAGCAGCGTTACCGAACTTACCAAAACCACCACAACCAACAGTATCTACTCTTACGTTACCGATACGATTGTTTTTGTTGTATAAACTAATATCTGCATAACGCATGTAAGTTGTAATATCCCACGCCCAATTTGCTTGATAAACAATTGCTTGGTCATACTCAAGTACATAATTTGGCGTTTCTACAACTTCAAATTGGTAACCTTGTTTTGTTAACCAACCAGTAATTGAGTCACGCACGCCATCACGTGTACGTGTGTCGTCAATTACCGTAACGGTTTTATTGGTTTCAAGTGAAGCTTGCTGTGAGTTTTGAACTACTGTCATACAACCAGAAAGTAGTAACGTAGAAGTAATAGCGACTGCTGATGCTAACTTTTTCATGAATTCAAAATCCTTTGAAATATAGAGAGGGGTGTTTATGAGCTTTTGAATTTTTGCGGGATTAAGTGAGTATTTACTACAAAGCGATGCTAAGTCAGTTTTGTATAAACCTTAGTTTAACCACTACAAAAACTACCAAGAAAGCCGTAAAGACCCTAAAGATTGTTTTTAAAAAAACTTTATCAAGATAAAGTAACAGTATGATTTATATCATATTTAACACTACTTATCCCAATAAATTATTAATTTAATCTCAACAAACGTTAAATCATTTATCAATAGTTACAACAAACTAAAAATATAAGTGATAAGAGGCGGGAAGACTAAATTGCTAGGTAGGCTTTTAGTAAGCGCACTTATCAGCAATATTGCACTTGATTACGACCTTGGTTTTTTGCGAGATAGAGTGCTTTATCTGCGCGTTTAAGCATGGATTCTAGCGTTTTATCATTTTGATCAAACGTACTCACGCCAATACTTAGAGTGTATTGCACGGTAACATTATCCAATGTTACTTGCTGCTCTGAAATAGCCTGACGTATACGCTCTGCAAGCGAAGTTGCATCATCTTGCGTTGACATAGGCAAAAACACGACAAACTCCTCGCCGCCAATTCGCCCGGTAATATCAGATTCACGGGTAAAGTGCCGCAGTATATCAGCCGTGTTTTTTATCACCTCATCGCCCATCGCATGGCCGTAGTTATCGTTTATTAATTTAAATTTATCTAAATCAAGTAACAACAGCGCACATGATCCCGGATGGCGCAAATATTGGCTAAATAAATGATGGGCAGTTCTAAAAAAGCCTCTGCGATTGTATAGCTCAGTAAGCGGATCGGTCACCGCTAGCTTAAGCGCCTTTTGTTTTTGATATTCTAACTGGCATGTACGCTCTTCAACTCGTTGTTCTAGTAATCGAGTTAATTCTTCTTGCTCATCTTGCCTTTGGTTAAACACAGCTTGCACCAAAAGCACCACGGCAAAAATAAACAAAAAGAAAAACTGCAAAGTGATTTCAGCATCGCCAGCATGATGTTCATAAAAATAGCCCCACCCTTGGTTACTACCAATCCAAGCAAGACAAAACACCAGCATATTCATGCAGCTGGTTAAAGTCGATGACAATCGCATAGCGCAATACAAAAGCGGAAACAGTATTAGAGACGGCTGTAAAATAGGTAAATCGAGATGGGTATAACCAGGGCCAAAAATTAAATAACAGCATAACACTGTAATGGCGGTTATTAGCAAAGACTGCGTAACATTTTGGGTCGTCATTTTATGCGGCCAACGTCGCCATAAAAAGTAAAGTGCCGGGCTTATCGCAATTGCAGCAAGCGCGTTACTAATACTCCAATTTAATACGCCAAAGAAGAAACCGTCGAACCACTCAAGCCCAAGCACATAATAAATGCCCACACCAAAAATAGCCGAAACCATGCCCATTGCGGCACAGGCAAAAATAAACGTGCCAGCGACATTTTCGACTCTTTTTAATGGATTATGTAACACAATTTGCTTGTACATAATATTAAATGCACACAGTGCCGCTAGGGTATTTCCTGTTGATGTAGCTAGGTTTATAGCAAAGTGATTAAATGTGAATGGGTTTAAATTATATAGATGAAAATAATAGATAATTGCTAGAAACGATCCCAATGCAACACCTAACCATGCCTTACGGCCAAATAAAGTGACCGCAGCAAGCGCAACTCCCGCAGGTGGCCACGTAGAGAGAGTATGCAGTGCTTGCATGGTAAAAATAGCAAACAGTAAGTATATGCAGCAGGTAATTAAATTAAATTGCCAAGGCTTTAATACTATTTTCATATTCTTGTTATCTAGCTCAAGTGGGCTGAACTAAATGCATCTCCCCTTGGACAACATAGAGCGTGTTGACCTTTACGATCTAAGTTCTATTCAAATGTTTAAAATCCATAATGAGTGTTACGCTTGCGGGTTTCCAAAATACGTGTTTTAGCCTTACAGAATAGCTTTGTGCTTATTGCTCAGCTAGTACCATATTCTTAATTTTTGTCGCTTTTTCAAAATGATCAAGTTTATGTGTTTCAATCCACCACGTAGCGGCTTCCATTAAACGTTCAGGATCGTCATTTTTATTGGCAAAAAACGCGTAAAATGACACGCCTACGTTATCGCCTTTCGCGGCAATTTTTTTATCGCATACTGAGATTATTTTTTGCCTAAGTTCCGCTCTCATTAATACTTCTTCCTATTTATGGTTTAAAAACCAAGTTAAGCTGCATAAGCTGTAAACCCCGTTTACAGCTCTAATGTTAATTTAGGCCATTTTTCTTGCCACTTTTTGTTATTAAGTCGTGTTAAAAAAATAGCTTTTTCACGTTTTGAATTATACCGCAGGGTTAAATTAAATAACGACTCAAAGCCAAACCCCGAGATAAAGGTAAGCTGATTAGCATGGTTTAATTTCACCGCAACGGCGGTTTCTTTTTCAGGCCAGTGACGCATCGCATCCACCAAACAACAATAAGGGTTATCGTGATTTTTTACATGCATTAACGCCTGATTTTTTACTTGCCAATTTACATTTGGCATTAACTTAACTAAGCTTGCTTGATGATGTTTTGCAAAATTGTGATCTGTCTCGTTTTGGTCAAAATAAATAACATCAACGTCGTTTAAACTGCTTAATTTAGTTTTCCCGTGAAGTTTGTCCCACACCAAGTTACGTAAAAACCCAGCCGCAATATACGCACTTGGTATATTAAGTTGGCGCAGTGCATTAAGTGCTGACATCCGAAGTGGGTCGTCTAACACATCGCGTTCAAGCAAGTGCTGGTAACTATTATCACGAGGCCTTCGCATTAAATATTCAGCACAGTCTTCACCGACAACTTGAAAACCCAACTTCAAATACAACCCATATGCAGGGTTTTGTTTAATTACACTTAACGCCACATCGAGCTGCTGCAGTTTGGCGTTTTCAATCATTAACGCCATAACTTGGCTACCAAGCTGCTTATTTTGAAAATCAGGGTGGATCTGTAATTGATAAATGTAACAACACCCAGTTTCATGCTGATTGGCAAATTTAATTATACCAACAATGTTGCCATCGAAAGCAATTACGTGCGTTGCAGCAAATTGATAATTAACACGCGCTAAATGATCTTGATCCGAACACGGCATACCTGCCTCAAGCAAATAGTTATGCATGGTTAATTTTCGCAGCGATACTAAATAATCAACATCGCTTTGTGTTGCTTTTTGTAGGCTAATCATGCGTATTTGCAGTGCCGTAAGCGTGTGGATGCTGTAACCCATCATCGCCAATCTCATCCCACGACGCTTTTGAATTAACCCAAATATGATGGCGTACTTTAAACTGCTCAGCACCTTGTGTGATTAGCCCTACCGGAATAAATTTTCGTTCGCTGTCGTTATCACCTGGTAATTTAGAGCCACACACTGTGCAAAACCACGTTTGCCAGTCGCTGTTTGGTTTTTTCCATGTCGAGATATGTTCTGATCCGCTTTGCCATTTAAAGTCGGCATTGACAACCACCAGCACACCAATACCATTAGTGCCTGTCGCTTTGCGACAAATCGAACAGTGGCACATATAAATATCTTTTACATCACGGGTTATTTCAAACTGCACCGCATTGCAATTACACGCCCCTTTAATCATCGCGACGACCTCAATCTGTGTTTTATCTTAATTATTTTCACTTTAATGTAATTTAAGTAATCATCCTAGGGGATGGATAGAAACAACATGAAACAGGAACCCAGATGAAGCGCTTTTTTCAGCTATTTCTTATATGTGTCGTATATTTCGCGACGACCATTGAGGCACAAGCTCAACGTATAACTACCGCGTCTAGCACGCTAAATGAAGACAGAACAATTCAAGTATTACTGCCTGAAAGCTATGCGGCAAACCCCAACGCTACTTATCCCGTAATTTACTTGCTTGATGGCGACTACAATTTTAACGCGGTATCTGGCATGTTAGATATGCTCGCCAATAAAGGCGAACTAATTCCAAATGTGATTTTGGTGGCAATTGCTGATAAAGGCACTCAGTCATACCGTAGCTATATGACACCTAGCTTTAACGAGCAAAAAACGCCCGACAATGCGACAAAATTTGCCACCTATTTAGCCAAAGAAGTAAAACCTTATATTAGTAAACATTACCGCACGGCAAATAATCATATTTTGGTTGGTCAGTCGATTGGCGGGCTATTTGTACTCAATACGTTAATTGAAAAGCCCAATAGTTTTAATCATTATATTTCGATTAGCCCGTCTGTTTGGGTTGGCGATAATGCCATCGTTAAAAAAGCCAACGACCAATTAAAGCAACAAAGCTATACGCCAATTTCGCTTCACTTAGCCCTTGGCGATGAAACCCGTATGGGACAATATGATTTTATTAATTATTTGGACTTAAACCCTAGCGCAAATCTAACGTGGCAATTTACCCATTACCCAGATGAAAATCATAACTCAGTAGGTTTAATTGCATTGCGAAATAGTTTAAAAACGATTTTCAAAGGTTGGCACATCAATGAGCGTAAACTTGCAATAAAAACGCCGCAGTCGATTATTGAGCATTATGCTGCGTTACAAGAGAAATGGCAGCTAAAACAAGCAATTCCCAATAGTGTTGCGCAAAGTTTAATGCGCTATCACTACCGCAATCAATTAGTTGATAACGTGCCCGAGTTTATCGCATCAGCAATAAATGCTTTGCCACAATCAAGCCAAGTTTTAGTAGCAAAGCAAGCAAGTTACGCTGGCCATTTTGATTCGCCAAAGGCTGCGTTAAGTATTCTAAAAGAAAGTGAAAGCCAGCATGGTGAATCAATAAGTCATTTAAAAGCAATTGCCGGCGTTTACGAACAACTCGGTGATAGCAAAAACGCTCAACAATATTACAAAAAGGCCCTCACGCTTGCGAAAAATCAAAACGCACAGCAATGGCAACTTAATATTTTGGCTGCAAAAATTAACTAGCCAAGCCTTTTGCTTAAAGGTTCGTTAACGATTTAAACTTGATAGATAGAGTCGCTTCGTCACATTCCGCATATTGAGATTGGAAGAGTGACAACCTTATTAAGCACCAAACATCACCGCAATAAAAAGCGCCAAATTGGCGCTTTTTATTTGCGCTTTTATTGATGCCCAGTCAATAACTAGATTTCACGTTAATTTGAATTACACTCAAAGAATGAAACTTAGCCAACTCCAATAAAATGGCAATTGAACACGGAACTTTCTCACTTACATTATTACCCAACAATATCATCGTGGCCGATGCAAAAGGGCCATGGAATATTGAAGCCGTTGATCATTACCATAATGACGTAGCTGCAATAGTAAATGAATTTGCCGGAACCCCATGGCATCATATTGCAATTCTTCGTTGTGAAACGGTATTTATTCCACAAGTTATCGCACGACTTGAACAACATTTTTTGTGGCGCAAACAAAATAATGTACAGTCAGACACCACCATACTTACCGATAGCTTTAGCAAAAACATCTCTAAGCAACAAATAACACAAATCTTCGAAAAACTTGAAATGACGCATTTTTTTGCAAGCGATTTAGATACTGCACTACAGCAAATAGCAAAGCTAAAAGCTGTAACGAAAAATTGAGCACTAAACAATCAACTAACTAATTAAATTAGCCAATCCATACATTCAATTAAAAAAACGCTTGTTATGATGGCACTTTCTAATTTTGAACTAGAAGTGATGCAACTTTTTTGGCACCACAAAGAGGCCAGTGCACCTGAAATTCATAAGCAAATCGCACATACACGCGACGTAAAGTACAGCACCGTTAAAACGATTATCGACCGACTAGAAAAAAAAGGCAGCTTAAAGCGCAGCAAAACCCAAGGACGTACTATTTTTTACGCACCTACTACAGAAAAACAAAGCGTTAGCGTGCCGCTGATTAAAGACTTTATAAACAAAGTGTTCCTCGGTAAAAGCCGACCGTTAGCGGCTCATATTTTAGAGCAAGAAGCGCTTTCAATGGACGATCTTGAATACTTAGAGTCGGTGCTTAAAGAACGTAAAAAGGACTTACAAAAATGATGTTTTACTTGCTGATCAACATAAGCATTTCGGTACTTGTGCTGAGCTTATTAGCATTTGGTAACGGGTCAAATAAAGCAAACTATCGCTTATCGGTATTTGCGCTTGTTACTTGGTGTATTCCCTACCCTATGCTCGCTAAATTGCTACCTGCAGATGCATTAGTGAATCCAATTATTCTGTCGCACACATTCAGCACAATAACCGCGCAGCAAACACGTCTTAATACTCATTTTATTGATTATCAGCAACTCAGTTTAATGCTATTGCTTAGCAGTGTGTTGTTGGGTGGCGTGATATTTAGCACACGCTTGATACGACAGTTAAAAACACACGCACGCATTGTTAATAGCGCATCATTTAGCTATTGCGACACCTTATCTAAACAACACGCAGTGCCCGTTTACCGCGCTGAAAGCGTGCCAAGTGGCATGCTTATGGGAGTGTTTAACAGCAAAGTAGTGTTGTCTAACACCATCACGCAAGCCAACCAAATCGCGCTTATTGTTAACCATGAAAAAACACACAAAGTACATAACGATAACTTACGTTTGCTGATTTTAACCTTAGTGGAGAGTTTGTTGTGGTGGAATCCACTGGTTAAAAAGCTGAGCAAACAAACACGCTTTTATATTGAAGCCCTGTGTGATGAACAATGCGCACAACATTATGGCTATAAAGCATATCAGGCTGATTTTGCCGAGTTAATTTTACACCAACACCAAAGCCAGCAGCTCACTTTAAACTGCACCGCAACCTCAACTAAAAACAATAACATTCAACGACTAAAACGTCTCAAGGAACAAAGAGAAATGACTTTAAAAAACAAACTTACCTATACGATGTCAGTTACAGCGGCACTATTGTTAATAACATGGCACACACTTGCGCTAGCTGCACCAAACAGCGCTAATACCAAAAGCGAGCAAGGTGCTTTTGTAAATTTTGAACTTAACGTGACCGAACGCACAAATGATCAAGCGATAAACACGCACACATCACAAATGACAATGTGGGTACATTTTAACGAAAAAGCAGCGTTTAACATTAGCGACAAATTTCATTTTAACTTTATGGTATCTGAGAATAATGACGTTGCTGAAGTAGAAATGGACATTTTAGAAGTAAGCGACGCGGGCGAAGAAATTGTAGCGCAACCAAAGCTCATTGTTGCGTTTGACCAAGAAGCAAAAATTGAAATTGATAATTACCAAGTAAGTAACCACGCGTATTCTATTGCGTTTACACCAAGCCGAGGGCAAAAACCGGAATAAAACAGCTAGGTCTATTTATTAACTTAGAGCAAAGATAAATAGACCTTTTGCAACTTTGTGAAAAGTAAAACTAGCCGCGTAATAACGCCAATACCAACTTAAATCCAGCAAGTAACGTAGCTTAAATCCAGCAAGTAACGTAGCTTAAAGTCTCATATAATCAGTCTTTCTTAGATACATTTTTCAAACTAAAGCTCAGCGCAAATGCAATACCACTAAAAAGCGCAAATGCTAGCATCACCGCAAAAATTGAAAACTGCGCTAATGCCCCGCTTAATAGGCCAATTAGTAGCAGCACCACACCAATTAAACTATTACTGACCGAAACATAGTCAGTTCGTTTATTACCACCCGCCATATCGACTAAATATGTTTTTCGTGCTTGGCGCACACCTTCATGCACCACAAGTAGTACAAAAAACAATGCAAGGTAAGGGTAAATACTGTCAACTTCAAAGCAAATAAACAGTGCACTAAGCAAACAAATAATCGTATTTAAACTTGCCGTAAATGCCATCAGCCCTTTACTATTTTTGTCTGCCAATTTACCCCAGATTCGACCACTAATAAGGCTTGCTATACCACCAAGTACAATTAAACTGGCTAACGAAACATAAGAAGAACTGGCTTGCTGCTCTGCCATTAAAACCAAGTAAGGAGCCGCTAAACCAGAGCTTATCATCAGGCTTCGTACCCATACAAAACGAGCAAAACCAATATCTTGCTTAAGTAGTTTTAAGTTGTTTTTTGCAACCTCGAGCGCACTTTTGTCGTCGCTCTTATCACCATCATATTCTTTAATAAGCGCACAACTAAATGCACTTAATAAAAAGCATACAGCGGCCAGCGCAAGTAAAATAATCGCTCCACCTTGTTCGCTTGAGCGTAGATATAACGCACCACCAAACACAATTGTAATTGCACCCGCAATGCTGGCGGCGGTACCACTTAATTTGCCACGTTTACTTTTATCAATGGTTTTACCCATCACATCTTTATTTGCGATAGAGGAAATAGCGCGTGCCAAACTAAATAGAATGGTTAAAACAACAATAGCGATACCAGCCACAGTGCCACTCAAACTTATTGCCGCAAACAGCAAAGCAAGTACCGCAATAGCCTGTAATACCGCGCCATAAACAAGATATTGCTTGCGCGTTGCTTGGCGGCGAATATGCGCACCCAATACAATTTGTGGCAACATCGCGCCCGATTCACGTATTGGCACAAGCAGTGAGGTTAGAAAGATTGGCGCACCTGTGGTTGCCATTAACCAAGGCAACACCACTTTAGCGCTGGCGAGTGAATCGGCGATTTTGCTTAATACCAGCGACACAACAAACAACAGGTAATTACCGTTTTGCGCCTGACAGGCGTTATCGTCAAGTTCGTTACACTTGGACGAATTACTGCCGATGCGATTATGGAAACGCTCTACCCATTTTGAAAAATGTGTCATAAATCCTTAGAAATTCCGTTTTAATTAAGCTTATTACTACGAAAATATATACTATTTAGATCAGATACTTAACCTTTAGACTAGTTATTAAGCAAAGCAACTGATGCAATTAATTAAAACGGCAATCGCAAAACCTTTGCAAACACATTAACTAATTTTGTCTCTAAAAGTCGCTTATAACGGCAAGTTCAAATTACGTAATATTATTTCGGCAAGCCGTTAAAACAAGGAGTGTGCGCAATATCATTAAACCAAGGCGCGCGGCTTTTAACAAAAATTTGCGCACTTGGAGAAATTGGCACATCAGTATCTAAACTGCCAGCAGGGACCACAACACAATTTAAATCGTGATCGTGTGTTGGTAATGGCGAACCGCAATCGGTGCAAAAACTTTTAACATGCCGAGTGTTTAAATGCTGATAACGTTTTACCTGTGCCTGCCCTTGCAGCCAGTCTATCTGCGCATTAAATGCAAATAAATTGGCACCATGAGCGGTCCCGGTTCCCTTTTTACAGCGCGCACAATGACACAAATAAAATGCATTAAAACTACCGGTTATCGCATACTTAACTGCGCCACATAAACATGAACCTTGATGCTGCATACGCGTTTCTCCTTGCCGCTCTCTTTTAGACTAACAATCAGAACTATCTATTTGCCATTGGATGCTCAGCGTTTAATTGTAGTAAATCCCAACGATTTCCGTACAAGTCCTCAAATACGGCAACTGTGCCATAAGGTTGCTGTTGTGGCTCACGAATAAACGACACGCCTACCGATTTCATGTGCTCATAATCGCGCCAAAAATCATCGGTATTCAAAAATAGAAAAACGCGCCCACCCGCTTGATTACCAATAAACGCGTGCTGCTCAGGTTTTGATGCCTTTGCTAATAACAGTGCCGTACCGGTAGAGTTTGGTGGTGCCACTACAACCCAGCGTTTATCTTGTTCTGCCTGATAAGTGTCTTCTATCAATTCAAACTTAAGCTTATTTACATAAAAATCAATTGCTTCATCATAGTCTTTTACGACCAGTGCAATATTTACAATATTCTGTTTCATCACTTTTCACTTTTGCGGTTTTAGCTCAGATTATTTAGTTTAACGACAAAGCGCCAACCAGTTAACCTAAAACAACAAAAGCGGCTAAAAGGCCGCTTTTGTTTGCTAAATGTCTTATCACGTTTCTCGATTAATAAACTCAAACAAGGTTTGCGTTTGTGCAAATGTTAGCTCCACTAAACACTGCTCTGTCAGTAGCGAATGTAATTGTTTCGCCGAGGTAATGGTAAATACCTCTTGCTGGTTATGTGCATCGTCAAAAAAGGTAACTTGGTTATTCCTAATTAAAATGCGCTCGTTATCCATTATTCGTGATACCACTAGATTATTCACAAATGCCGCATTTTCGTGTTGCGAGCTATAAAAATGGCCAATATTGCAATCCATCTCGGTGAATTCACTTAAATCAAAACGGTAAAGTGTGATCGGTTGGTCATTATTAGGCGCTAACGCCAAGCGATACGCTTGATCGCCAGTTTGTTCAAGGCTATACCGACCATTTGGCGCATCAATCGTTGTAGTTTTTAATGGCACAATAAAGCGCGGGTTAAGCACGCCAAAGCCCACATCTACAATGTATTGTTTCCCTTGATATTCTAATAAAGTAACACGGTGCAAGCGGCCATTTTGCTCATTACCATCAAGTAAAACCCGTGTTATAAGTGGCCTAACCGTAAAACCAAGCGCTTTTAAGGCAAGGTAAAATACCTTGTTGTGTTCAAAACAATATCCGCCTCGTCGATTTGTAACTACACGGTCAAACAATGCTTCAGGTTCAAGTGATAAGTTTTCTTTTAAAATGACATTGGCGCTATTAAAAGGGAATGTCGCTATATGCGCTTTATGAAGCGCCGAAATAAGCGCTAGTCCTTGCAGTTGTGGTGCCACATTGAGCTGATTTAAATAATCTTGTACGTATTGTTCCATCAGGGTACTCCTACTTATTTAGTGCCACGTTAAATTGCGCTAACACGGTGTTATCTAGCGAAAAACCGTCACGACAACTAGCATGTAGTTTCGCTGTGTACTGAATATCAAAATAATTAAACACTTTTGCGAAAAAGCCATCAAAAATAGGGCATAGCTCATCACTTGCCGATGTGGCCAAAACAAAGGCCTTTTTATTAGCAAACGCACGGGCTTTTGGTTTGAGTGTTGGTACGTCTGTTAGCTCAGTGATCCGATCGATCAATTGTTTAATTGGGGCGGTAGGTGCATGCCAATACACAGGCGATGCAAAAATTAATTTATCGGCCGCTAAAATTCGCTCAACCAACGCATAAAAATCGTCTTCAGGGTATTCATTTTGATAGTTGTATGGCGAAATCTGTAACGAGTCGATATCGATCACATCCAATTGGTGGTGTTTCGCAACTTGCTCAATTAGTTTTGCTGTATTGCCTTGTTTATTTGCACTTGAAAATAACACTAACTTTTTCATCAGTTTAAAGTCCTTTTGCCAAAATTGTGCAGGTACTTTAAAAGCTCAAGTCGGGTTGAGGTAAAGCGTTTTTTTAAACTTTTTTATTTATCAAAAGCGAAAAAGTCATAAATTATTTTTTTAACAGTAACTTTTGATAGCGCAGCGGTGTTGTCGAAAACCACTTTTTAAACGCATGCGTAAACGAAGATTGTTCTTGAAAGCCAAGCTCGTAGGCTGTTTCAGCAATAGTGTGCTGAGTTAGTAAAAAATCGACTCGCGATTTTCGCTCATCTGTTAATAATTCAATAAAATAGGTATTTTGCTGTTTTAGTTTGCGCTGCAAGGTTCTTGGACTCATAAACAAAGCGGCTGCGATCCGATTTTGATCGCAGTTTTTTAAGCTGCTTTTTGCTTTTAGCAGCAATATTACCTGCTCTTTTATATTTTCATTGGGTTGGCGTGCTTGTAGCTCTTTTTCAGATACCTGTATTAAGGCCTGAAACATTGCCTTGTTTTCACTTGTAAAGGGGATTGACAGTAACGCCTTTGAAAAAACGATACTATTTTTAATTGCGTTTGTTGTCACATTACAATTAAACCAATTACTCAGCGTAAGCCGTTCATTTTGGCTTAAATTAAAGGTGAACGTAATTTCATCAGGTTGGTAGTGTTCACCAAGAATCTTGCGTACAGTGGCAACCCAAGCAGTGGTGTTTCTTAGCACCATTTGCTTACAATCGTCACTTTTAACATGCCAGTCTAGCTGAACTTGTTGATCAAAATGACTCACCTTAGTTTCGCCAATATCCGCAACTAACGAATCAAAACGAATAAGTGCCTCAATCGCTTGTTCTAAATTTTCACAGCTTTCAACCAAATAGCCAAGTACACCATAATCTTTGGCTTGAATGCGTTTACCTAGTTCAAAACCAAATAAGCTTTGCTCACTTAAAAGCGCGCCGTAATTAAGCAAATCAACATAGTGCTTCATTGTTACTTGGTGCGCGCTATCGCTATTACTCAGCGCAATGTTTGCGTGATGCGCTGGTGGTTCTATGCCTAAATCATGTAAATAGTGTAAAACGCTTTGCAAATACGCAATTGAAACCGATGCCATAATATTGTCGTAAAATAACAAAAACTATGGCGTATTAGCGCAAGATAAACAACTAAAGTCAAATTATGCTGCTAACAGGTGTTCATTAGCGTCATTTTTTATGATTTCTGTTCAATATCAAAAAACAATACTGGCCACGCCAGATCAAATTTTTACTAAGTTGATCGATCACGAAAACCTTAATCAGTTTTTCAATGCGTCGTTCAAGGTTGTAAAGCCACAAAATAACAATGAGCCAATAGGTGGAAAAGGCTGCGTAAGGCAAATAACCCTGTTGGGTATTACGTTTTTAGAAGAAATTATCCATGCCAGTGAACGTGAGATCCGTTATCGCGTATTAAACAACTTCCCTGTGAAAGATCATTTGGGCGTTATTACCTTGCAACCTCATGGCAAGCACACAACCGTAACTTACACCATACAATGTAATTCACCTTGGTATTTACCTGGTGTTTTATTGCGCCGCATTTTGGCCAATGACATTCGCAATTGCCTTGATAAATTAGGAGCATTTTATGATCCCAGTTGAACTTATTTTACTGGGGTTGAGCCCCGTTTTTATTATTTGTGTCGTGTTGGAATTTAAAAAAGCGCGACAACACTACAATATAAAAGACAGCATTAATAACACCTTGCTGGCGCTGTTACACCAAGCATCAGATGCAGTGATATTACTGTTGTTAATGCCAATATTTTTATGGCTACATCAGTATGCTTTATTCGACATTAAACTCACCTTCACATCCTTGTTAATTGGTTTTATTTTACAGGACTTTTTGTATTACTGGTTTCATCGTGCATCCCACAACATTCATTGGTTTTGGCTGGCTCATGTTGTGCATCACAGTTCAACGCACATGAATTTTACTACGGCATTTAGACAAAGCATTTTATATCCGATTGTTGGCATGTGGCTATTCTGGTTGCCGATGATTTTAATCGGCTTTTCACCGAGTTTAGTGTTCGCGATTGTAGCAATTAATCTGGCATATCAGTTTTTTGTTCATACTCAAGTGATAGGTAATTTAGGCTGGTTTGAAAAGGTATTTAACACACCAACCCATCATCGTATTCACCACGCCACTAACAGGCCGTACATCGATAAAAATTACGCTGGTGTATTAATTATTTGGGATAAACTATTTGGCACATTTGCACCAGAAGATAAGGCAATTACCATTAAATATGGCATTGTTGGTGAATTACCAAAAGACAACCCTCTGAGCGCGAACTTTAAGCAATTAGGTGTTTTAAGCAGGCAGTTAAAGCAAGCTAAAACCCTGCGAGCAAAACTCAGCGTGTTATTTGGGTATCCTAGTCACTAGTTAAGGTTAGTCGAATAAAGGCGGGTGTATTTTGATACAATACGCGCTATCACACCACGCTCTGTAAGCGCATCAATAGCAGCATTGAGATTTGGTAACAAATGCTGCTTTTGTTTATTAAGGCGTAATCTCAGTAACCCTTCAGTATGTAGCTTTTGGAAATCAAGATTAACATCGTAACGTTTACCCCAATAACTCGCCGTTAAATCGCCAATAAGAATGCGCGAAACACGCGCTTTTTTAAGTGCTAACACCAATTCTCTTTCTGATTTAAAATCAATGCGATTAAACAAGCTATCATCGTAGTAATAGTAACCCAGCACGGTGCCGATATTGTCGTGATTTAAGTGCGCAGTTTTATCCGCATCTTTTAACCCAACAAAATATTCTTTTACGGTAAACAAGGGCTTTGATAATACAAATTCAGGGCCGACCTTTTGATTTGGAAACCATTCAGCACACACAGTATCAAAGTCGAGTTTGCCTTCTAATAATGCTTGGTTGGTGCGCTTGGGCGGTAAATTAAGCTGCACGCCTTCGATATTTGCTTCAGCTAAAATAAGCGGAATAAGCTCACCAAGAATGCCTGGCGTTGCTTTATCGGGCATGTAGTAAGGCACCCAGTTGTTAGAACCAGACATGTTGTAACGCAAGCTGTTTTGACCCGCAAACGCTGAAAACGCAAGCAAACCCAATGTAAGCAGTAAAATCCGTATCAAAATGCCTCCAATCTCCTTACCATCGATAACTCAAAACAACAAAAGCGATAAATATTAACAACCTATCGTTAAGCTTAGCGTAAATAAGCCTAACTGCGTAAATAAAATTAAACGATAATGAATATAAAATCGATCCATTTAGCCATAAAAAAAGGCCCGTATTTAGGCCTTTAATGTATTTCTATGGTGATGAAAACACCGCTTATTTGCGTGCGTCTTTCAATAAATCAGCCACTAAGAAACCAAGCTCAAGTACCTGATCGGCGTTTAGACGCGGATCACACTGAGTACGATAGCGCTGTGCTAAGTCTTCCTCACATAAACCATATGCACCACCGGTACATTCCGTTACGTGCTGGCCTGTCATTTCTAGGTGAATACCACCTGGGTATGAACCTTCAGCTTTATGAACTGCAAAGAACTGGCTGATTTCACGCATAATATTATCAAAGCTACGCGTTTTATAACCATTGCTAGCTTTTTCAGTATTACCGTGCATTGGATCTGAACTCCAAATCACCTTGCGACCTTCTTGCTGTACTTTACGTACTAACGCAGGTAGTTTTTCAGGTAATACGTCCGCACCCATGCGTGTAATAAGCGTTAGGCGACCAGGGATGTTATCTGGGTTTACTGCATCAATTAAACGAATAAGATCATCAGGATCCATGCCAGGGCCCACTTTCACACCAATTGGGTTTTTAATGCCACGGAAGAACTCAATATGAGCGTGATCTAACTGACGTGTGCGCTCACCAATCCATACAAAGTGCGCAGAACAGTCGTACCAATCACCCGATAAGTGATCGCGACGTGTTAATGCTTCTTCATAACCAAGCAGTAGCGCTTCGTGCGATGTAAACAATTCAGTTTCGCGAATATTTGCAGAGTTACCTGATGTAATACCGCACACTTCCATAAACTGCAGTGCATCTTGAATGCGATCTGCAAGCTCTTGGTATTTGTTTTTAAGTGGGTTTGCCGCAACAAAGCTCATGTTCCAACGATTTACCTGGTGTAAATCTGCTAAACCACCTTGAGCAAATGCACGTAATAAATTTAATGTTGCCGCGCTGTGATGATACGCCTGCATTAAACGCTGCGGATCTGGGATACGTGCATCTTCTGTAAATTCGAAACTATTAACGATATCACCGCGATAAGACGGTAGGCTAACGCCATCAATCGTTTCAAGATCAGCTGAACGCGGTTTAGCGTATTGACCAGCCATGCGTGCAATTTTTACTACAGGGCATTTACCGCCGTAAGTTAAAACAACCGCCATTTGCATAAGGGTTTTAAACGTATCGCGAATGCTCGCTGCATTAAACTCTGAAAAGCTTTCTGCGCAGTCACCACCTTGTAGTAAGAAGGCTTTACCTTCACACACATTTTCAAGGTACTTAAATAAACTACGAGTTTCTTCCGCAAACACCAGTGGTGGTGCTGAATTTAACTGTGCTTCTACGTTTGATAATTGTTCAGCATCTCTGTAATTTGGCTGTTGTTGAATAGGGAGATCTCTCCAGCTATTCGGGCTCCAAGGTTTCACTACATTTTTCCTCATTCCAATATAACCTCAGTTCCGAATTTACAGGGCTAAAATTAAATTTCAAGTGATAATTTGTTTAGTTCCATGATATTTGGTAATAAGCATTATTTTCATAACTTATTTGCGATGAATTAAGGCCAAAACAGTCAATAAGATTCGAAATTTTAATATCACGACCTGCTTTAAACTCGCCTATTAGCGAACCTTTTTTCATTAATAAACAAGGATTTTGCGATTTTAAGGCGAAATTCACCTCATGATGAGAAGATAAAACACAAATTCGACTGCTAATATGTTCTAAATAATCAATTAACCATAAAGTATGTTTAATATCCAACCCGGTGAAAGGCTCATCCAACAATAATAAGTTGGCCTGAGGCTTTAATTTTTCATCGCAGCCAAGCAAGGTAGCTGTGAGATAACAGCGCTGTCGTTCACCGCCGGATAAAAACTGCAATGGTTTTTCAAGTAAACCGGCCACTTCTAAGCCTCGTACTACCGCATTGTTTTCAAGTAGTACTTTTAAACTATCAACCTCGCTATCAAAACAAATTGCCAGCATTTCATATCCGGTAATTGAAAAATGTGCTTGGTTTTGCTGAGTTAAGTACGCCCGTTTTTGCGCTAATTGTTGCAGCGACAACGATGAATAAACGCTTCCAGAAATAGTAATCGCACCATAAACCTCGCTATAGAGGCCCGCAATGCAATCAAGTAAGGTTGATTTTCCCGCCCCATTTGCACCTAATAAGTGATAAAAACCAGGGCTTAACGACAACTCCGATACCTGAACCGTAAAGCCATTAAACGGGTTTAACAATAAATCACTTATTTTTAAACTGATAGGCGCAGTCATTACATATGGTTCCTGTGTGCAAAGTGTTTAAATAGCACCCAAATAAACAAAGGACCACCAAGTGTTGCACTAACAAGCGCTAAAGGTAAGTTAGTACTCATTAATGAACGAGATAAAAACTCGATAAACACCATAGCCGTAGCGCCAACGAAACACAGTTTAGTGATTAAATGCTTGTTATCATTTCCGAAAATCATACGACACGCATGAGGAACCAACAAGCCTAAAAACGCCACAATTCCGCCTAGCGATACCGCAATCGCTGTTAATAAAGCAGCAACCGACAAGCATTCTAAGCGCAAGCGTTTTACGTCGATACCATGCAATTGCGCGTTTCTATCGCCGAGATAGACAAAATTAAGTGCGCGACTGCGACGCTTTAATAAAGAAACAATTACGCCGGTTGCTGCAAGTGTTACCAGTGCACTGGTCATAGTGACATGTTCAAAACTACCGAGCATCCACACACTAAAAATGCGTAACTGATCGTTATCTGAATAAAAAATAAACCAGCTAGAAATCGCTGATGTAATTGTGGTGATACAAATACCTGCCAATATGATTGCGAGACTGGCATAATTACCGAGCTTTTTTGCGATCAAAAAGATCACACTTATTGCCAATGCAGCACCGCACAAGGCAAATAAAAACATGTAGAACACACTAAAATCAAAGGCACTTGATATCAGCCCCGCCGCACCTAAAATGACAGCAAGCGATGCGATACCTGAAATGCCAAGTAAACTGGGCTCTGCAAGCGGATTAGCTAACAATAACTGAAACAAATGTCCGGCAATCGCCAAACAGATCCCCACCGTTATGGCAGTAATGATTTTTGCTAAACGTAAATCAAATAAAATCACTTTATCAATTTCGCTTAGCTGCCAAGGCAGAATGGTTTTACCACCATTGAGTCCAATAAAAAGGCTCAATAAAATAGCAATAAACCCAACACCGTACGTAAAAATAGCGTGTTTGCGCATGAAACAATTTAACTGATTGGTAATACTGCGTTTATATCAGAAAATGGCGCATAAAGCTTGTGCTTGTCGGCAACAGTAAATAACATCAAACACTCAGTATCGCGAGAGATCAAAGAATGAATAAACGTTTTTTACTACGCAGCCACTTTGATAAGTGCACCCAACTAATTGAACAATTACAACACGCGTTAGTTAATTCAGATCTCGCATTTTGTCATTATTATCAACTACCAAAAGTAAAAGAAGCGGAAAACCACAGCCCTCCTAGCGAAATTCCCGTCACGCCATTTGAGGGATTAGATGCGCTCAATAAAAGTTGCTCGGCATTTAAGGATGTATTTAAACAGCCCGAATTAAGTGGAAAACTACTTACTCGCCACCCTGGGGTGATTGGTATTAAAGGGGATGCTCCCGAAATCCGAGCACTTATTAGCGCAATTAATCAAGAAAAACAGAATTTTAAGCAAACTGTATTATCAGAAAAAAGCAAAGACGCCCGCTTTGAACTCGTTCACAGTACAATTCCCAACTTGATCACCTTAGCGTTTTATCGACAGATCTTTTGTGAAAGCCGCAGCGCGTATTCCGTGCGATTTACTTGGATGCATAAACATTCGATTCAACACTTAAGCGCAAAACAGGCACTTACCTTTTTACAACAAAACCAAAGCCATAAACCGATGATCACGCAAGATAAAGCAACATGGCAAGCAATGGTTGAACAAGAAAAACAACGAATAGTGGGTTTAAGTGAAAATCAAAAGCTGCGTATTCGTCGACCTATTCGGGTTTCGCCCCAAGTCAACGTGCGTTTTAGCGCCAACGATCGCTATCATGTAAGTGCTGCGCTACCGTTTATTTTATTTAACGCTGAAAAGGTTACAAA
This sequence comes from Pseudoalteromonas sp. P1-9, assembly GCF_001399975.1. Lineage (GTDB taxonomy): Bacteria > Pseudomonadota > Gammaproteobacteria > Enterobacterales > Alteromonadaceae > Pseudoalteromonas. The sequence goes on along the minus strand of NZ_LKBD01000001.1, from coordinate 167,049 downwards.
AATTGGCAAGCTTACCGATTATGCTAAAAAGCCTGATACACGCGCAAAAAAAAGTCGCTACCTAATTGAGCGACTTTTCTTAGAAACACCGTAAAAGCGTTTAATCTTCAACGATTTGTACAATATCTTCTTCGTTGTCAATGACAATAGCGTCATCGGCGATGCGTTTACCGCTTTGAATTTCCAAGCGTTTCTTCTGCTTGTTCAGGCTCAGCATTTCTTCACAGAAATCATCTGTTGGGAACATTTCATAGACGTAATCAACAATTTTGCCAGACTTATCATCTTTAACATTATCAATGGTGTAGTCTGAAATCACCCCTTTACTGATCAAATCTTTCATCGTTGTCGTCATATCACGACGCAAAGCTTTAAGTTTGTTCTCGGTAATTTCTTCATCACCTGTAATTGATCCGTACTTTTCCATAATCGACAATAAACGGAAGTGATGTGTTTTTCCTGGAGCGGCATAACGCCACAAATGATAAAGGCGTAGCATCATCCAACGTGATAAACCACGTTTAAGCTCTTGTGCCCGGTTAAAGTAATAGCCTTTGTATTCAAGATTATCGATCATGTTGTGAACGAACGCATTAAGACAAGCAACACACTTAATATTACCACCCTGACCTTTTTTACCACTAAAATGTAACGACGATAAAAAGTTCATATTCGACTCATAAAACGAGTCATCAACATCAGTATTTTTGGTATCTTTCGCTGAATATTTAAAGCTCAGCTTAGAGCCTTGCAGCGCCTCTAACGCCTCTTTAATTTGAGGGTAAGGCATTGACTGACCAACACTTTTAAGTTCTTGTGCCAGCTCATTCATAGAGAATACAACCGCGTATTGAATACCCGATTTAAAGTTAATTTTTACAATTTTGCCTTTTGAAGCGAGGCGGATAAGTGCACGCTCTACTTTTTCTTCGCGATCAGATGGCCAGACTAAAAACTCTTTTTCTTCACCCTGCTGCTTGGTACTAACAACCGCAGGCGTAATTTTTAATTCGCCTTCGTATTGAATACCATCAATGCGTTCAGAGATACGTCGAGTAACAATCGTTCTGCCCGGCGCTTCTTCTACCGGCAGTTTTTTATGACCCGATCGCACAAAACGGCCCCAAAGATCATAATGATTAAAAGTGTTTGAGTACGCGCGAAGATCGTGGCGAGCATTTTCAATAGGAACACGAACATCTTTATTATCGGTAAACAATGCCAAATTTTCATTATCAATAGCGCTTTCAACGCCATGGATCTGCCCACGTAAGGTATCCGGCAAATTCTCAACCGAGATATTTACTTTATTAGACATTCAAGTTCCCATCTAAATTTTTATTATCTGTTAATATCATCACAGATCATTACTAAAGTTAATTAAATTAGTTAGTAAAATTGTGATCTGGCCTCGTTTTTTTTGCTCAGATCAAATTTTTACCAACTAAAAATATATAAAACGAAATAAACATGACTGTTTCGTGTAAAAAACACACAGACAAATCAAATTTTGACGTACTGGGATCACTTTTTTACTAACAAATCGTTTTCAGAACGATATTTTACCAACTCAAAGCACGATTTATTAGTATAAATAGCGTTTTTTTTAGAGAAACAGGCCCTCAGTTGGTAAAAATCGGTTCTGAGCCAGTAAAAATGGGCTCTCAAAATTTAAAATGTGGATAACTCAAGATCGAATTAGTAGGGATCTGATCTCAACCAAGTTAGGATCCGATCTTAATTAACACGATCTAAGTAATTCCTTAAAAATTTGTACAATTACAAAGCGTTACCTTAGTAAAAACCTGATCTAAACGACCTTTTTTGTGAATTACGCTGTGCATAAACTGTACATTAACGGTGAATATAAAAACTAGTCAGTAAAAGGCTGATCTCGCTGTAGATATAGAACGGATCTTTACCAAGTATAAAGTCGATCCGAAAAAAAATAATAAAATGATGTTTTACATACAGTTAGATCAACTATTCACAGCTCTAGTCTTTAATACCTTAGTATTTAACCACCTTTAAACTTATTTCTTATTCTTTAAGTAAAATTATAACGCAATAAAACTGTATTTTTTTCTTTCAATTAAAACGATGTCGTCATAGAATAGTGAAAACAGCAAATTTAATGGACATTTGCATATTACACGTAAGTGTTAAGGTTTAGCTATGACAATCACTCAAAATGCGTTAAGTACCTATAAGCTATTAAAAGCCACTGCAAAAGTAGCTGAGGAATCTCTTGAAGGGCGTATTCAACATTATCGCGCTCATATTAAGACAGATGAAAAAGAATTAAGAACGTATACGCAAAAAGCAGCTGCGGACTTATTAGGATGCAACAACCGCACGCTTAAACGTCGTCATGACCAAGGCGATTTTGACCACCTTGATATTAAGAAAGGGGCAAATGGTCATTATGCTTATACACTAAGTAATATTTATCAAATGGCCGATATCTTAGGTATTCCCGCAGATAATCGCGCTGAAGGTGATAAATTACAAGTTATTGTTGTTAACTCCTTAAAAGGTGGCTGTGGTAAAACCACAAGTCTCGTTAATATTGCTGCTGCATTAGCAACAACAAATATTAAACGCTATCGCATAGGTATTATTGATCTTGACCCACAAGGATCCTCTACAAGCTTCTTTCCACCAGCAGAACCTGAGCCAATTACCGTTGGCGATCTGATGCGTGATTGTATTGATCTTGAAGACGGTGAGACATGGGCCGATGTAGTATCAAGTGCATTTGCGCCAACGCATATTCCAAATATTCGCTTTTTACCGTCAGGTATGGACGACTTCTACTTTGAGCACGAAACTGCAACAGAGCTAAAAGAAGGCAAAGGGTATGAAGAATCACAGCATTATCATAAGTTGCTCGATAAAGTGATTAAGCCCGTTGAAGATCAATTCGATATTATTTTGATCGACACAGCACCATCACTTAACTTTATGTTTTACAATGCATTAATGGCATCAACATCGATGTTAATACCGGTTCACCCAGAAGCGGTAGATTTTGACGCTAACAACAAGTACTTAAAGCGTTTAGGTGAAATTTATCATACGGTTGCGGCATTGGGTCACAATGGTTGGGACTTTATGCAGTTCTTGGTAACTAACTATGTTAAAGGCAATCACTCACAGCGCGATATTGTTAAAGATGTGCGCAGTGCGTTTGGCCGTCAGGTGATGAGTTATCCGATTAATCATAGCTCTGCAATTACCGCAAGTTCCTCGTCTTTCAATACAATTTTCGATCAAAAAACATCTGACAGTCTCGCCAGTCGCGAGTCTTTAATAAAATCACAAGAAAACATCAAAGATGTGGTTGATGAACTAGAAATGTTGATCCGTTCAAACTGGTCGTCAACACAATGTCAGTTAGAAACAGCTTAATTTAGGTTTTACAATGGCAAAGAAACGTAAGAATGATACTCGCATCGATCCATTTGCAACAACAGTGGAGTCGAGCAGTTTAGACGCTTTATTAGAAAACGCACAAGCCGGTGATCAGATCACTATGCCTGCACCATCGGATCCTAACCGTGAAATTAAACTGTACTGCAAACTGATCAAAAATGCAGATATTGCAAAAAGTACAGACGTTTATGGTAAAAACCGCCGTGTACAAGCGTTACTGAACGAAAAGTCAGTCGCTGACATTATTACAAGCATCAAAAGTGATGGCCGCAACCAACACCCTGCCCTTTGTTGGCAACAAGGTGAACAAGAAGTGGTACTGGCAGGATCGCGTCGTCGTAAAGCTTGTATGATCTCTGGCAGTGATTATCTGGTACTCAGCTCGCCAGATTTTACAGATGAAGATGCAAAAATTTTAGCGGTGTCATCTGATCAGTACATAGCGCCAAGTTTATGGGAACTAGGCCAAGCTTACGCACAAACAAAACACGATCTAATTGCTGAAGGGCGTAAAGGCTCTTACCGCGAACTGGCTGAAATTGAAGGTGTTTCGCACACAGCAATAGCTGATGCATTGAAAGCCTATGAAAAACTGCCACAAGAAGTATTATCGCTTTACCCTACTGCAAACCATGTAGGCCGCGAAGTCGCTAAAAAGTTAATTGATGCCCGCGAAAAAGATCCGCAACAATTTGCAGAAAAAGTGGCTGACGTTAAACAGCGTTTAGCTGAGCTAGCGCTTGATACTGATGATAAAACAGCTCTAGCAATTACTCGTGAATTAACGTACGCAGAGCCAGTTAAATCAAGCGCTCGTCAAAATATCGATATGGGCAATAGCTACATTAGCGCGCAAAAACACGAAAAGAGCGGTGATGTTGTGATTAAAATTGATAATCGCGTGCTGACCGACAAACGTTTAGAGCAATTAACTAAGCTACTTGCTAACTTTAACTAGGTTAGTTGCTAGCGTTAACCAAGTACGACTCGCAATAACGAGTAGTCACTTACACTAAAAGCGTGTTTACAGCCCTGTAAGCGCGCTTTTTAATGTCAATTTTTAACCATTCGCTAATCGATATCATAAATTCGTCATAAATCGCCAGAATTCGCTTTGCCCGCAAGCTAAATAACCATATACTGGCAGAATTATTGATTTTTTATAGCCCCGATATGTCACAGCGCTTGTCAAAAAACGATTTACTCGCCTTATTTGATGAAATAAAAAACGAGGAGCTGGCCAGTTTTCCACTTACTGAGTCATTCTTAAAACGTTTTTTTAAGCCTGCTGTGTTCAATAAAGCGAAAGACTACCTTAGTCATGACCTTGTCTTATGGCGTGAAGCCAACGAAGGCTTTAAATCAATCAATGGCGAAGTGGCTAACCAAGAAGGCGAAACCTTCTACCCACAAGCAACCATCAAACAAATTAATGGCCAACCTAAAGTAACCACATCGTGTTCGTGTCGTTTAGGGCAAAAATGCGAACATATTGCCGCAGTGTTCTTATCATTAAAAACTGAGCACTCGGGTGAATTTGGCAAAAATTACTTACTGCATGACTGGTTTACGCGGTTAGAATCGCTTAAATCTAAATCTGAAAAGCACGCGCCTAATGTATTGTTATTTAGTTTAGAGAAAAGTGGCGACGACATCGTGTTATTGCCCAAAATTGCTCCGCGTAGCGAAAATCAGTACGGATTAGGTCGTGCACTTACGGCAAAACAATTGAGCTCACAGGTCACACCAAAAGATCTCGATGAAAAAGATTTTCGACTATTTAGTTGGATCCGATCGCAAAATACGTTAGGTAAACTGACGCTACATGGTGAATGGGGCGCGTTGGCACTGGCAAAGCTCGTTGAAACCAAACGCTGTTATTGGGGCGATGAGCGCACTCCGCTTAGCTTAATTCATAAAGAGCCATTGGCTATAGATTGGCAAGAAAATGATTTGGGTGCTGAGCTTAAATTAAGCATTAATACTCACCAAAATTGGGTATTAGTGCCGACTACTCCACCCTATTTTGTTGATTTAGAAACAAAACAAGTTGGTGAAATAGATACCAGTCTTGCCAGTGATGAAATGAGCTTATTACTGACCATGCCTGCGGTTGAAAAAAATAGTTATGCCCAAGCGCAGGATAAACTTAATGGTTTGTACGGTTTTGGTTTTGTGCCGTATTTGGTTGATAGCGACAGCCAATCAACCACCCCACAGCCTTGCTTACGTTTTGAATTAGTGGACGAACTGCCAACACTGGCGCTTAGTTTTAATTACAAAACAGCCGTGCACAATGGTGCATTTGAAAACACGTGTATTAATCAGCTTAACAACTATGGTTTAGAGCTTGTTTCTAGCGAAGCTAATACCCGATATTTTCGTTTTCCACCGGCCAATGAAAACCAGGCGCAATGGCACTGGTTTATCAATGAAGTATGCGATGAACTGAAGAACCATTTGTGGAAAGTAAGTGAGCCGACTAAAAAGTTACATATGCCGTCAGAGGCAAAGTTAGTTGCCAATTTATCGCGTGTTGCAAATAACAAACTGCAACTTGATGTTAATTTCTCGGTTGATCAGCTGGTACTTGATTTTAATTTGTTACGAGAAAAAGCGGCGTTAATCAATAACAAAGCGAACAAGGGCTATTACATAAATTATCACCAAGATCGCTGGCTTGTGGTAAGCCGCAGCGATGCGCTAAACCTAAAACAGGTGATTGACCAGTATTATGGTGAAAAACGCTGGCCCAAGCGTTTTACCTTGCCATTGTCGGCGCTTACGTTGCTGCGTGTGTGCGATAGTGCAATGTTTATCATCGAAGATAAGCAACTATCAGAGTTGTTTTATCTAGAGCACAGTGAGAGTAGTCTTACAGCGAGCTTACCAAACGGGCTAAACGCTACGCTACGCGACTATCAGTTAAAAGGTCTAGCTTGGCTACAGTTTTTAGAGAAACACGGTCTAGGCGGCATTTTGGCTGATGATATGGGCTTAGGTAAGACTATTCAGGTACTTAGCTTCTTACTCAGCCAAAAAGAAGCAAAACGCAGTACTTTGCCTAGTTTAATTATTTGCCCAACCAGTTTGGTAAACAACTGGCTGCTTGAAGCTGAAAAGTTTACACCTGATTTAAAGTTGGTTGCCGTTCAAGGCGCGAATCGTAAAAAGCTGTTAGCTAAAGCAGCAACGGCCGATGTGGTCATAACCAGCTTCCCATTGCTACTGCGCGATCATGAACATTATTTGCAGATGCACTTTGGCAATATTATTTTGGATGAAGCGCAAACCATTAAAAACTACCAATCAAAAGTATCTCGCTTTGCGAAGTCACTAAAAGGTGATTTTCACTTGTGCTTAAGCGGCACGCCGGTAGAAAACAATTTATCTGAGCTTAAATCGTTGTTTGACTTTGCTATGCCGGGTTTACTTGGCAGCACCGCGTACTTTAAAAACCATTTCCAACAACCCATTGAGAAAGAAAATAACGCATATCGAGCCGAGCAATTAAACGACATTATTGCCGGATATGTACTGCGCCGAACGAAAGCGGAAGTTGCTAAAGAACTTCCAGCTAAGTCGGAAATGGTAAAAGTGATTGAGCTTTGCGATAGCCAAAAATCACTGTATCAAAAAGTCAGTGAACAAATTGAATCAAAAGTTAAATCGATATTTGAAGCCGGTGAGCAACAAGCTAGTAAGTTACTGTTTTTAGAGTCGTTATTAAAACTTAGACAAATATGCTGCGATCCGCGATTAATCAGTAAGTCTACCGATCCAGACGAGGCAATTAACAGCGCTAAATTAAACTATTTAGCTAATACACTGCCTGAAATGTTAAAAGAAGGGCGAAAAGTCATTATTTTCAGCCAATTCACCAGCATGCTGTCGCTTATTGAGCAAAAGCTTAGTGAAATTGGCATTGATTACAGCCTACTAACAGGCCAAACTCGCCACCGTCAAAAAGCCATTGATAAGTTTCAGCAAGGCGATGTGAGCGTGTTTTTAATTAGCTTAAAAGCCGGTGGTACAGGGCTTAATTTAACCGCTGCCGATACCGTAATTCACTACGACCCTTGGTGGAACCCAGCGGTTGAGCGCCAAGCAACCGATCGCGCTTATCGTATTGGCCAAGATAAACCTGTTTTTGTTTATAAACTGATTTGCCAAAACAGTATTGAAGAAAAAGTACAGCGCATGCAGCAAGAAAAAGCCGCATTAGCCGAGCGCTTTTTCGATAGCAATAGCCACGGTTTTTCTGATTTTAGTGAACAAGATCTACTGCAATTAATTGGATCGTAATTTTTTTAAATAAATTTGAACTTAACTAAAAACGGTAAGTCTATTACTACAGATGACATGTTGACTTTGCTGTTGTTGTCTCAATCCATCCCTGGATTAAATGATTTCCCGTTGATTACTAAGTTAGTAATTTTTGGCCAGCCCCATTAAACAATGTGGCTGGCTTTTTTCATTTTATTTGGTCAAAATAGTTTCAAATAATAAAAATTGCGTCATCAAAGGCATACACAATGCGCTGGGAAGATATAAAACGCTATCAAGTAATTGAAGCGCTTTTATTATGGGAAGGTAAGCTAAATGCTCGCCAACTCATGGATTACTTTGAAACGAGCCGCCCCACGGCACAGAAATACATTTCAGAATACAAGCAGCTTAATCCAACTGGATTTGAGTTTGTGAGCCAGCAACGTGCACATATTGCCAATGTCGATTTTACGCCGCAATTTATTGATTCAGAATTCTCAAGCTATCACGCGCTGTTTAATACTCAAGGCGAGCAGGCTGTTACATCACTTGTTGAAACATTACCGCAGGTACACCGCAATATTAGCCCGCAATTAGTCAGGCCTATCCTGCAAGCAATTCGCTATCAACTACGTTTAGATATTGGCTACATTTCACTTTCGAGCCCTGAATTTGAAGACCGAATTATTCAGCCCCACAGCTTAGTGTTTGACGGTACACGTTATCATGTACGTGCATTTTGCGAGAAAAACCAAGATTATCGCGATTTTGTGTTGTCGCGTTTTTCGGGGGAGTTTGTATTTGAAGGAGAAGCTACATTTGACGAAGCGCATGATACGCTGTGGCAAACTGAAGTTACGCTCGTGGTGTGCCCGGATCACCGTTTAACTGAGTTGCAAAAAAAGGTGATTGCACACGATTACCAAATGACAGAGCAAAAGTTAGAACTTAAAACTCGCGCCGCCTTGTTAAAATATTTGCTACAACATTTACGACTGGATATTTACCAAGCTGCCGCTGAGCAACAGCAAATCGTGATAGACTCTGAATGCCGAAAACAGCTTGCACCATACATTAATTAACCTGAACTCGGGTTAATTAGTTCTAAACGCATATTAAAAAGCCATAAGTGTTAAATATGGGATCATTAATATACCAACAAAAGTAACTGCACCCAGAGCGTTACTCTGAAATAAGGCTAAAAGCTGCTGATTTCGGGCTGTTCTCGCTTCGGAACATTGTTTTACTAACTCTGAAATTTGGTACTCTTTTACAGCGCTTTTTATTAATTGCTGCTCTACTTTTAAGAGTTTTTTATAGCCGTTTTGTGCGCTTAAAAAATTATCTAATGTATTCATAATAAAGCCTTTTTATAATTCAATTCGTTTGCTTAAGGTTATTAAAGCCAACTTTTATTTAAAAATAAATAGACCGATTTTTGACCTGTAAAAGATGTTTACAGATCACTTTTTTACTAGCCAATAAACCACTTTTTTACTTACTCAATGGCAATCTGGGTGTAAAAAAGTTTTACAGGTAGTAATGTAAATAATTGATTTGTATGCGGCATAAATGGCAAAAAAGGTATACTAATCACGTCTTTTCAAATAGGAATCGCTTATGCAAGCCTTGTTAAACCAACCTGAAATAGTGATCACAGCGTTTTTATGTCTTTTTGTGGTGTTTTTAGTGACTATTTTGGTGACTGTAGGTCGTTCTAAAAACAAAATCGCCTTGCTACAAGCCCAGTATTTGCAAGAAAAAGCAGGGTTGGAAGAAAAATTGGCGGACCTTACAAAAACCTCAGATCAAAATTTTACCAACTGGCAGCAAGAGCAAGAACGCACCAATCAGTTGCGTATTAAATACAGTGCATTGCAAACAAGACTTACTGAGCGTGAACACAGCTATCAGCAGCAATTAGCGAGCTTGCAAGATGCTAAAACCGAACTTAAAAAAGAGTTTTCATTGCTTGCTAATCAAATATTTGAAGAAAAAGGACAAGCGTTTAAATCGTTAAACCAAGAGAGTGTGTCTAACTTACTGAAGCCAATGCAAGAAGAGCTCAGGGGCTTTAAACAAAAAGTTGAAACCATTCATAGCGAAGAATTAAAACAGCGCTCAGAACTAAAAACAGAACTTGTGCATTTACAAAAATTGAATCAAGCCATTACTTCACAGGCTGAGCAACTTACAACTGCATTACAAGGACAAAAGAAAACCCAAGGAAATTGGGGCGAATTAATGCTAGAGAATGTACTAGAAAGTGCCGGACTTAGGGTTGGTGAAGATTACCAACGCGAATTTCATGTTAAAGCTTTAGAAGGAAATTACCGACCTGATGTGGTGGTGTTTTTACCACAAAAGCGTCATTTGGTCATTGATGCTAAAACTTCGTTGAATGCCTACACGCAATATGTGAATGCAGACAATGAACTGGTTGCAGAGCAAGCATTAAAACAACATGTAATGGCCGTAAATGCACGCATCGAGGAACTTGCAAGTAAAGGATATGACAAACTACCAGGCTTAAATTCACCTGAAGTGGTGATTTTATTTATGCCAATTGAATCGGCCTATGTTGAAGCATTGAAATACCAACCTGACCTTTATCAACGTGCTATCGAAAAGAATATTTTAGTGGCTACGCCAACGACCCTGTTAACAAGCATGAATATTGTGCGCCAATTATGGCGTTTTGAAGAGCAAAGTAAACATAGTGCTGAACTGGCGCAGCGTGCAGAACGTTTTTATACTAAGCTAAATGGCTTTTTAACCAGTATGCAAGGCGTTGGTAAAACTCTTGATAAAGCAAAAGAAGGTTACGACCGTGCATTTGCTCAGCTTTACTCTGGCAAAGGTAACTTAATTAAACAAGCTGCTGAATTTAAAGAACTCGGCGTAGCTGTACAAAAAGAACTGCCAAAAGAGCTGATTGAGAAGGCCGAACTTGAACTTAACTTTGAGCAAAGTGAGTAAGTTTTGAAAGTAGTAAGGGGAAGTGTAAATCCCCTTTACAGTGTTAAATGGTTTGTCAAAACCACCAAAAATGTGTCATTTTCAGTAAATAACCTTGTTGTTGAAAATTAAACTTTAAATGTAATTTCTGGATTTTTGAAACGCAAAGGCCAACAAACAGGCTTCGTCAAAAAGCACATTAATTTTATACTCACTCTTTCTAGTAGTAACTCAAAGGATTGAAAATGAAACACTTCACAGCCCTTTTATTAGTTGGTTTTTTCTTAACCGCTATCAACCTACACGCAAATGATCGTCAGCTCAGTAACGCTTATAAAAATCAGCAAAGTGATATACAAGTTAAAGGTTCAGGAACTGTGTTGCGTGTTTTGCCTGATGATAATAATGGCTCAAGACACCAAAAATTTATTTTGCGTTTGGCAAGTAAGCAAACCCTACTCGTTGCGCATAATATTGATTTAGCGCCGCGTATTACGAACTTAAAAGTGGGTGATAAGGTAGAGTTTTACGGTGAATATGAGTGGACTAAAAAAGGTGGCGTGATGCACTGGACACACAGAGATCCGCGAAATAAACATGCTCATGGATGGCTTAAACATAAAGGCAAAGTTTACGAGTAAAAGACTTGAAAATAGGATTAATCACGAGCTAATGTATTGTAAACGCGAGATATTATGAGTATATCTTGCATATTAGCTAGTTATATACTTGCTTTTTTTAAAAGTGATTTTCATCGGTTTTGACTACAAACACCTTATCATTTGATAGATATTTATTTCACTAAAGGAGTTGTGAATTATGGATAGCTTTACAAAATTTGAACTTGTAATGATAGGCTTAACAGCTTTACCAGTACTTATTTATTTTTGTTCACCTCTGCAATCGCTGTTTGAAAAGGCCGCTCGTGGTGGAGGTGTGTCTATTGTGGTGTTACCTTTTTCTTTATCATGGATCTTAAGTGGTTATGCCGCTCAAAGTGATATTTTTAGATATGTTATGTTGAGTTTTGGCTTCTGTTTTTTCACCGTATTCTATGGCGCAGGCGTGGCTTTACTTTTAAAAGAGAGACGAAAACAACACACACAATAAAAATGCAAACTATGTAACTGTGTTGGTTTAATATCAAACCTTACTCGTTTTGGGATTGTTCTAGTGCGCGAAACGCTTGCTTTAGTATATTTATAATAACTTGGCTGTTAGGTTTGAACGATAAAATGGAGCAAACCTAACAGCACAACAGGCATGAAATAGTATAAAGGGGGTTTACACTTCACCTGCTAGTTAGTGGAACCCGTTTAATCGATTTTAACTTCACCTTTTACATTATCGATATTTAAATCGCCAGAACCATCGTCTTCAACAATCAATCCACCCGCACCGTTTACGGTAATATCGCCAGAGCCGTCATCTACTTTAACTGTACCCGTAACATTTCTAACAAGTAAATCACCTGAACCGTCTTCAATGGTGACTGCACCTTTGGTGTTTTCAACCTGGGTATCACCCGAGCCATCGTCAATTTCAACGTCACCTTGAATATTGCTGATGTAAAGTGAGCCAGAGCTGTCGTCGACGTATACTGATTTACCGCCATCAATGGTTAAGTCACCAGAGCTATCGTCTACCTTAATGGTGTTACTTAAGCCGTTGATTGTAACATCGCCAGAGCTATCATCGAGTTTGAGAGCCAGCTTGCTTGGCATGGTGATGACAAGGTCGATGCTATGCCCTTGGTTGATGTGAATACGCAAACCATCTTGAATATCGTGTATTGCAACGAGTTTTGCAGTATCACCAGATTGGGTTAGTGCAAGTTCGTAATTTAGATCTTCGCTGGTATAAATGTCGGCATTCACTGTAATTTTATCGCTGCTGTCTGAGCCTATAATTTTAAGTGAGCCAGCACCGGTTTCGGCGATAAGTGTAGATAATTGACTTGCATTTAGCACTAATTCTCGCTCGATGTGAGTATTCGCAGAATTAGTGTTTCCACTGATATGCACAATACAACCTGAAAGAAGTGTTGCCATGGCAATTGCTGAAAGTGTTTTATACATTATGTTCCCTTCTAATGAATTATTTTTATTATTCATTGTCGCGTTGAGTGACTAATAGCAATTTAAAGCAATCACTAGGCCAAAATTCAACTCATTGAATAATATAGTTTTATTCTTATTTAATAAAATAAAGAAAACAATCAAACGAATTGTTAGTCATTTTTGCTATTCGAACATTGTCATTTTGACCAACTTTGCGCGTTCACGTCATATTTACTGTATTGAATGTTTTTTAAAAGTGTCATTTATCTTTCATATTTGTTGGCTAATTTTATCGCCGAATAACAGCTCCAAATATAAGAGAATATTGTTATGACAAATACGATCCGCGCTGGACGTCGAAAGTTTTATGACGATGAGCATTTTGCCGGTGGCATTGAGCGTTCTGGTTTTTTTACTATTTCAGAGGCTAATTTTTTAGTTGAATACGGTGACACATTAAATGGGTTAAGCGCAGGTAATTTAAATCCTGAATCTGCTGCTGAATCGGAATTTGTGGCCTGTATACAGTCTAATATTGTGTCTAACAGCTATGAAGTAAAGCTCTGGCGAAAATACATAAAAGCGGTTCACAGCGTGACGCACAGAGCCAGTGCGAATAGTTCACGTACTGAACAACATTATTCATTTGAGGGATATGATGAAGCGTAGTTTGCAACAAGATAGCTATTTAGAAAAAACAAAAGTTGGCCGAAAATCAAAGCGCGATAAGCCGAAAGCCAAATTTGATAACAAAAATAAGCGTAAAAAGTTTGATGATTATGATTGGGATGAGCGCGATTAATAAAAGCGCTTAATCTTTGATGATAATTGCGGCCAGAGTTAGCTCTCTGGCCGCTCTTATTTAACGTGGCGTAAACTCAGGTTTTAGTAAACCAAAGCACGTTAAATCGTGATATTGGTTTTTCCAAAAACCACTTGCGCGGCGGACCCCTTCTTGTTTAAAGCCAAGCTTTTTAAGTACTGATTCTGATGCGCCATTACCCAGCATGGTATCAGCCTGAATACGATATAATTCATCAAATGGTGAGCTGTCTGAATAAGCCAGTGTAATAATCGCGTTTAGCGCTTCAGTGGCATACCCTTTCCCCCAATGATCACTAGCAAATTCATAACCAATCACTGCATTGTGCATTTTTGAATTAAACGAATTAAAACCACACGTGCCAATTAGCTCGCCAGTTTCTTTGAGGCGAATAGCCCAACGAATGCCCTCTTGCTCTTTAAATCGTTGATTAAAGAAATTTATTAAATCAAGAGATTGCTGCTTGGATGTAAACGCTTCAATATTATAAAACTTAACCACAGCTTGATCTGAAAAAATTGAAAATAACCTATCGTTATCATCAATTGTCAGTTTGTTTAGTGTTAATCGTGCAGTGTCTAAATTTGGAAATTGTAGTTTAGTTTGCATTAGTACTCCTTGTTACTCTCGAACGGGTTACGCTATTTGAATGAGCAAAATAATCCACATTGACAGCACTGAAATCACGGCACCCCAAAACGTTAACATGCGATGTAGTACATTGTTGTAGGTAAGGTGTACAAAGGCCTGTAAAGTTCTAAAAGTAACAAAACTCCAAGCCAAAGTGAGTGCTAAGCCATTCGTAATTTCTAGGCTCACAAACAAGGTAGAGACAACATAAAATAATACCGGTACTTCGAACATGTTGTTAAAACAACGCGTTGATGTGGTTAATTTTTCGGGTACGTCTTGGCCTTCCATCGTGCGATAGTATTTAATTTTCACACTGCCATTTTTAACGCTTTTAATACGAGTAGTAACGGCCACAATACCAACGGCAAACGTTAATATAACCATTCCAAACATTGCATAGATCATACAGAGCCTTTTATTTGTTTAATTATTTAATTCTGATCTGAAAGATCGTTTATCTTACTTATCCTAGCTCCTTTTGTAACACAGAGGTGGCTACGAAATACATCGCTTTTTACTGTGAAACACTATTGATATTCAATGCGATATGTATTTTGAATAAAATCAGGAAATTATTGGAGGGCTTTGTATATCCATGTGATTTAAATTTTCGAGGTTTAGCGTCAGTTACAGTAATTCCGTTATACACGTTTATAGCTTAATCATTTCGTCACACTTCTTTCATACACTGCGCTAAAAAGTCAGATTTCTTATTGTTTATGCGTATTTTATTTGTATCTCGAAATAGCAGTCATGCTAAATATTACCGAAAATTGGTAAGCAAGCTGAACCTAGACGCGCAGCTTCATGTAACTGGTTGGCCGCGTTTAGGGGCGTTGAAACACACAAAAAATTTGGCGAATTTTGATAGTAATGAAATGTTAGCGCATCATTTATTAAGGAAAAAAGCGCGTCATCCCGCATTATTCTCATCAAAGCTAGTTTGTCAGGTATTTCGTGGGTACTTAAAAGTAATTGAAACGTTACGCTTTTTGAAGTTTATTGATTTATTCCAAGCAGAGCAGCCCGATAAAATGGTTGTTTGGAACGGTAAAAAGCTACCAAATCAAACTGTGGTATGCGCCGCTGAATCTTTAAATATTCCGGTGATGTTTTTTGAAAATGGCTTAGTACCTAACACCACATGCTTAGATCCCAAGGGAGTGAACTACTTATCAAGTTTGCCAAAGGTGCCAGAGTTTTATTTAGAACGAGAGCTTTCAGGGGTTGCGCTCGCAGCGATAGAACAAGCGAAAAACCATAAAAATCGCACTAGCGATAGCGCGGAAGTAGCCCTTCCTGAACATTATGTTTTTGTGCCATTTCAAGTACCAAACGATACCCAAGTAGTGGTTCATTCACCTTGGATAAAGAGTATGGAGCAGTTGTTTTGGCAAGTGATGCACGCGATTGATGAGTTGCCACAAAGCAACCTTAAAGTGGTATTTAAAGAGCATCCTAACTGGCCCAAAAAATTCACGCATTTACATAAAGCCCATGATAAAGCGATGTTTGCCAATGGGGTAAAAGCGTCTGAATTGATAAAACGGGCTGAGGCGACAATTACCATTAATTCAACCGTTGGATTAGAAACCTTGCAGCTAGGCGGTAAGCTTATTACGTTAGGTAATGCCTGTTACGCTCTACCTGGCATGGTATTACCTGCTAATTCGCAGCAACAACTTGTTGAACAATTGAAAGAAATAAACAGTTGGCAACCCAACACACGGTTAATTGAAAGTTTTCTTGATTATGTAAACGGGGTTTACGCTATTCCACAAGCATGGCGTCGTGCCGATAAAAAACACATCAAAGCGATAGAAGCTAGAATTCTAGGAGCCGATGAGTTTTCGTTACAAAATCAATAGTTTTAAATGGATACAAAAAAGGGCAACAGTATTATTGCCCTTTCATTAAAGTTAAAATACGAAGTCTATACCCATAGTGATTGTTCTGGAATCACCATGGTATGCCCAACCCGTGGCTTCATCACCTTGATCCACAAACGTATCATATTGGACTTTAAATGCTACATTTGAATGGAAGTCATATCGCAAGCCATAACTCAGCATATAGTGTTCTTCTAAGTCTTCAGTCGGAACATTGGCACGTTCATGATCTGCTTTTGAGTATGAGATATAAGGTTGAAATTCATCAATGTTATAAACCACAGAGATTAAGTAAGTTGGGAACTCTGTTCCTACAGCATCATCGTATTCCACATAGTTCATATCAAAAAGAATGGTGAAATCACTTATATTTACTTGTCCGCCAAAGCCTATAAACTGCTGTGAGAATGGTGTGTATGGACTGATGCTGCCATCTTGTTGAATGGTTTCCCTATCTCTGTCATTTTGAAAGTAAACAAAACGCAAATCAAAAAAATCACCCGACATATTCCAATTAAAACCAGCGATGTCTGTCCAGTACTCATTTACTGTCCGTGCATTACCACCATAGAGCTTATCGTAATACAGCATTTCGACATTATCGTCTGAATATTCGTTACCATAAAAAGCGGTTATGGTGTTGGAGTAGTCACCGAGCTCGAAGCTATACATGGCATGTGCACCATCAAATTGAGTGACTTGCCACCAATATAGGTTTGAAGGAGGACGCATCCAAGGATAGGCATACCCCACCTCAGCATATTCTGAGAAGTAGTACATAGGAATGTTGCGTCGTCCAGCCATAAAAGTCCAGTCTTCGTTAGCTTGGTAAGTAACGTAATACCAATCAAACTCTGGATTAAAGTCATCCACGCCTTTTGCTACTAGCTGTGCCGTTACCGACAGCTTATTGTTAAATTTGTAGATACCTTGTACCGCAATAATCGATTCAGCTTTAAATGTGAGGTCGTTTGTATATTGACCTACATCGTAAAAATCTGCGGTAAGAATCTCATCTCGGGTTTGTCCAGGGTTCAGTGGATCATCCACAGTACCCAGGGTTTTACCTGCGATAATCGAACCATATCCACTTATATTTAGTTCTGCACTTGCTGATTGTGAAAAGATAACCAGTAATGCCGACGCGACCAGTGAAAGCTTTTTCATATTATCTCTCCTCAAAATGTAGCTACGACTTTTACATCGCTTGTTACAGCGCTTGCATCTAAATAGCCGATTGCATCAGGGTTAGAGGCGATGCTTGATATAACGGCGGCGTTTGAGTCCATTTCCTGAGGGGGCGTTCCCTTACCTGTAAATAAAATCTTTGACCAATAAGCCTTAACTTGGCTACTCGATTTACCCAGTACTTTTGAATTAAATTCTTCAGTCGCGGGATCACTGTAGTTGGCACTAATTAAAATCGCAGAGCGACCATTAGTATAACTTTTTGTTTTTCCTAAAAAGATCTTTTTGATTGTACCTTGATCAAAGGTTGAATCATTGGTTGGATGAACAACAACCGCAACATCTGCGATTGCATGAGACATATTCATTAATGCCATTGTGGATACTACACAAACAACTTTCCACGTTTTCTTTGGAGAAGGTAATAACATAGTTAATCCTTATTATTGCTGCGCTAAGCGTTATACATAATGCATAACGATACTCAAAAAGTAGTCCTGCTTGTGCCTATTATCAAGAAATAGAGGCTAATTTTGAGTGAAATATGCCCGCTGAAACGTGCTTCTTTAGTATTTATGGCTTAAGTAGCTTTGCACCAGATTAATACAAAAAATCAATGAGAGGTGTGTTTGAGCTGTAAATGGGGTTTACGGATTTCACCTTTCTCTAGCTGGAGTTTTTGGCTTTCCATGTTATAGGTATTTAGTTTTTCTATTTAAATTCAGCCGTTAGATGAATTTATTTAATGTTCAATGCCGCTTGTCACAAATTTGTTGCTTCTTTGTTGTTCATTTGTAATTCTTTTTGAAAAAGGGCAGGAAATAATTACAACAAGGATAAGCAATGAAACATTTTTTTGCGTTAGCTTTGACAGCGCTGTCACCAATGTTTGTTTATGCGCAATCATCGGATGCAGAATTAATGCAACAATGGCTGGATCTTGAAAGTCAAAAGGGCAAACTTCAACTCAGCTGGCAGGCCAATGAACAAGCTCTAAAAAATCAATTATCACTTTTAAAGCAAGAGAAACAAGCGCTTAATGCATTACTCAAAACGGCAAATGCAGCACGCAGTGAGGTCGATACAAAACGCCTAGCCTTAACTGAGCAACAACTTGCTTTTGAAAAAAGTCAACAAACAGTCGATGCTGCATTAAAAAATGCGCACCTTTTCGTCAAACGAATTACTCCCCTACTTCCGCCACCGTTACAAAACGATTGGCAAACTAAAACAACCCAAATTGAACAAACCGAGCTACCAAATAGCGAAAAATTAGAACGCTTACTGAGCATGTATAAAGCGGCTGATGAATTTAATCATCGTATAGCAATACACAATACCAATATGCGTTTACCGTCAAGTGAGGGCAATTCCGAGCGTTTAGTTAATCAAATTTACTTAGGCCTGTCACAAGCTTGGTATATCAGTGATGATGGTGAGTTTTACGGTATAGGTCGCGTTGAACAATCCGGCTGGCAATGGCATCACGGGGCAGCTGCAAAACAGCTTATAGGTCCAAACATCGAAGGCTTATCAGCTGATTTGCTAGCAATCAAAGCTATGCTTGAGAAACCGACTAATGCATCATTTATAAAGGCGCCATTGGCAATTGCAAGTATTGATAAGGAGCGTCTATGATGGTTCGTTTAGTAAGCTTACTTCTGTTGCTATTAAGTACAACGGCCTTTAGTGAGACAAATGTTAACCAACAACTGCTTGAGCGAATTGCTAAATCAAAGCAACAGTTGATTTCCATTGAGAAGCAAATTAATCAACAATCGCTTTCTTATCAAAAACAAATAAACCAAGCACTTAACGATGTTAAAGCGCTTCGTGAAAAAGCATCTGCTATACAACGTGTAGCTGATGAGCAAATTTTGAGTGTTGAACAACTTTCACAGCGTGTTGAAAAATGGCGTGCACAAGATAATTATCAAAAGCTACTTTTACAAAGTTATTTCGAACAAAATGGCACTCCACTTGGCCAGTTTACAAACGCTCATGGTGAAGTGGTAATCAGTGAAAACGTTTTTAATACCTTACAAAACCAACTCGTCGATGCGCTTGTACCACGTTGGCAACCATCAAAAGTAGTGGATGAATCTGGTGAGATAGCACATTTTAATGTGCTTGAAATGGGCCCAATTTCGCTTGCTTACAACCAAGAACGAGCGCTGGGAGGTCTTGTTGAACAGCATATCAATCAAGCAATCCCAAGTTTAGTCAAGGGGGTTTACAGGGAGAGTGAGGTTGCTCAATTAGCGCAGCTTAATCAAACAGGACTTGGTACTGTAATGTTTGACCCAACCCTTGGCAATGCGTCAAAGCTGCAAAATAAACAACAAGGCATTATTGAACACATTAAAAAAGGCGGTGTTTGGGCCTTACCTATTTTGTTTTTTGGTGCGTTATCATTTGTCGTGGCAATGATTAAAGCGATACAGCTGTTAAAGCTGCCAATCGTTAAATCAGATCTTACAGCACGTTTATCAAGCACTTACGAACTTCGCGGTGCGGAACACCAACTGGTTGAAATTGCCAAAAATTACCCTGTTTCAAGCCAACGTGACGACCAGCTAGTGGCGTTTTTAATGAAATATCGCTACCAAGTCGAGAATTACCTAGGTGTTGTAGCCACTTCGGCAGCGATTGCGCCTTTACTTGGTCTACTGGGAACGGTATCGGGCATGATCAACACCTTTATGATGATGAATACCTTTGGCACAGGAGATGCGGCAACGGTTTCAGGTGGAATCTCAGAGGCGTTAGTAACCACAGAGTTAGGTTTAATTGTTGCCATTCCGTCGCTGATTTTAAGTGCATTACTTAGTCGAAAAGCAAAAAGCCATAATACAAAACTTGAAGCAAATGCGATTCAGCTCAGTAAATATGAGTTTTAAAGTATGGATTTTTCGATTTATTTAAAACTTTTTAGTAACGCTGTGGTTTGGGCTCTGTTGGCAGTTGCCATCTTCAGTTATGGCAAGTTGTTATCGCTGTTGTTCTTTATTAAGCCCTCTCAAGCATGGTTAATGCGCTGTAATTATTGGGTTGCAGCACTAAAAACCTTACTTGCTGCTCTACCTTTGCTGGGGCTACTTGGCACCATTAGTGGACTATTGAGTACCTTCAATTTTATGTCATTGAATAATGGGCTCGATATGCAAGAGATGGTAAGTGGTGGTATCGCAAGTGCAATGTACACAACACAACTAGGGCTGGTATTTGTTGTGCCAGGGTTACTGCTTCATACCTTATTGAAAAGCAAAGTAGCAACTTGGCAGGTGGAGGCTGTATGCGTTCGTTAATAGAGCAAAAAATAGAAGACAGTAAAAGCCAAGAAATTGACTTAGCACCATTATTAGATGTGGTGTTTATTCTGCTTATCTTTTTCATTGTTACCACAGTATTTGTCAAAGAAACCGGTGTGGAAGTTGATAAACCCAGCGCCGTTTCCAGCCAACAATTACAAAAGTCGGTGCTTATGCTTGCCATTACTGACGCAGGGCAAGTGATGTATGCCGGTACAAATATCGGGGTGGCAGGCGTCAGAGCCACTTTAATGCAAGCGAGTAGGACTAAACCGCGGCCATTAGTTATTCAAGCGGATAAACGCGTGCCAACAGAATTATTGGTAAAAGTAATTGACCAAGCAAAGTTGGCTGGGGTTGAAAATATCAGCTTAGCGACACAGGTGAAATGATGACGATGGTAAGTCAGCCTCAACTAACACCACAATCACTATTTTGCACAATTGCTCCATGGAGTATTAGCTTATTTTTGGTCGTTGGGCTTGTCAGTGTATTGCATTGGTTAAAACAAACACCGGAGCTTCCCGAGGCGACGCTCGCAGTGCGAAAATTGGATGTTGCATTGCCTGCGCCGCCGCCTCCACCGCCTCCGCCTATGAAAAGCACTTCGCAAAGTAGTGAAGCATCACAAACTAGTTTAAACATTGCGGGCTTAGGTGATGGACCACAGATAAATTACGCGGATAAACCGAAAATGACATTGCCTAAAGTGCAGTCGTTGGCACTGCCTGAGTTCACCATGGACGCCAAAATGATACAACAGCGTCTAGCGCTTGATATGCCGCTGATGGCAGTAGAGAAACTTGATCAGGTGCCACAGGTTGTGAAGCAAAAGTACTTTCCTCCACCGTTGTCAATTCGGCGCAAAGGCATCAAGCGAGTTTCAACAGAAGTTGAGCTGATAATCGATCAAACTGGTAAGCCTTATATTAAGCGAATCACCGATCCCGTGTACCCAGAAATGGTCGAAGTGATCCGAAATTGGGTAGAGCATGCACGTTTTAGTATTCCAAAAAAAGATGGCCAACCCGTGCAAGCAATTTATTTATATGGCATTCATTTTAATTACGGCAGATAAACAATGAATAAACTAACCCCCTTATTTTTTGCTTCGTGCGCTTTTATTGCTGTGAACAGCTTGCCTAGTAACGCAAGTAATTTAACCAGCAAATTTAAAATTGAAGTAGAACAACCAACATTTGTACTGCCACAATTTTCAGGACCTTATAGCGAAAAAGAAGCCAATATTGCGCCTGAAGAACTTGAAACAGCCGAGCGTCTGCGCGGGTTATTAGAAAGCGGTGACAAGCAAGCAGTGTTAAAAGAGCTGGAAGCGTTTTACGATATCGAACTGAGTGTTGCCATGCTGGTGTTAAAAGCACAGCTTTATTTCGCCTTAGAAGATTATGAAAAGGCAGAAAAAACATACCTTGCTTCACTTACAAGAAGTCCGCAGTTAGTTAGAGCGCACAGTGACCTAGGGCAGCTTTACTTAATCAAAGATGATCAACACAAGGCACGAGAATATTTTGCCAAAGCCATAGCGCTGGGGGCTAATGATGCGGTGGTGTATGGTCAGTTGGCATATTTAAACTTAACGCTGCACGGCCCTTACTCAGCAATTAATGCTTATCAACAAGCTTTGGCAATCGAACCTGCACAAACGCAGTGGCAGCAAGGATTATTTGTTGCGCTCACGCAGGCAAAAATGTACCAAGCAGCGGCTGCCCTGTTAAGTGAGCTAATTGCAAAATCACCGAATGACAGCAAGTTATGGCTTAATCAGGCGATTTTATCGCTTGAACAAAACGACTCTCGTGCCGCACTGGCATCGCTAGAAATGGCCATTTTACTAGGTGATAAGCGTGAAACTAACTTAAAAACAGCAGCACAGTTGCATTTACAACAAGACAGTTTTGAGCGCGCGGTGGAGCTGATTAACACCCATTTATCACAATATGATTTGGATTTAACCAGTTTAAATACATACCTGACTTGGTTATCACAACGTAGCCTTTGGCAACAAAGTAAAACCATTTTGGCATCTCTTGAAAACAAGCTTTCAACCTTTGATGGGCAAACCAAAAGCGTTATTTATTTGCATAAAGCCATACTGAATAGTGAAACAGCAAACCTCAATGCAGCTGACAGGGCATTTAAATTGGCATTGGATGCCAACCCAAATCATGGACAGGCATTAGTTGCCTATGCCGATTATTTAATTGATAGAAAGTCATTCACCCAAGCAGAAACTTTATATTTACGTGCAGAAGCACTAAGAGACTGGCAAAAGCAAGCAATGTTAAGTCGCGCTCAACTGTATGTCGATATTCAAAAATACGATGCGGCTCTGACCGTTTTAAAAAGTGTGACAAGTCGTTTCCCTGAAACACGTGGTATTTCAGAGCAAATAGCCTTGCTTGAAAATATTATTGTGACAAAAAAACAACAAGCAGAAATTTAAGGAAGAACAATGAAAACTAAAATGTGTTTATTTATCGCTGCTATTTCTTTGGCAGGCTGTCAGTCAACATCAACAGACAATGAGTTTGTATGCAGTACTCAAACTGATTGGCAGCAGTTAGGATTGACGACTGCGCAAAAAGGAAAAAGTGTGCGTGCTTTTGATAAGTATAAAGCACAGTGTGGCGAAGCGTTACCGCCAAATGCGCAAGATCTCTACCTTGATGGCTTTACTGCGGGTATTAAAGAGTATTGTACTTATGAAAATGGGTTTGAATTAGCGCAAAAAGACATTGAAAACCCAAATGTGTGTCCATTTGAAATCCGCGCAGAGTTTGATAAAGGCTACAAGATTGGCTACCTCGATCGCCGTGAAAAGAAAGAAAACGCGGACTATGCTGAACGCGAATTGGAAAGAAGAGCACTACAAAACCGAAATGGACAGTCTTCTACAGGACAATAGGATAAGAGCTTATTATGAATAAACACCTTGTTTTAATATTGGGTATTGCAACTTTATTGGGTTGCAATACCACCACAAGCCAAGTTGAATGCGATAACTCAATAGATTGGTTGTCGCTTGGTAGTGAAGTGGCCCTTGCTGGTAAATCGGTGCGTGAGTTTGATAAATACAAAGCAAGCTGCGGTGATGGTTTACCGAGTGATGCGCAAGCATTGTACTTGGATGGTTATACGGCAGGTATTAAACAATATTGTAGTTATGAAAATGGCTTTAAACTCGGTGAAAAAGGCATTCCTGATCCGCAAATATGTCCATTCGAAATTCGTGCAGAGTTTGATAAGGGTTTTCGAATCGGCGCGTTAGAACGTCGAGAAAAGCAGCAAAATAGAGAATTAGCAGAGCGTGAAAAAGACCGAGCGCTTATTTCATCAGACTCAGCTATGTCGTCTGTTGGTAGCTGAAAACCTATATTAATGACTGAACCAAAGATTAAACGCTAGCGATGGCAGCGTTTAATCTCTTCAACAAGTGCTTTGGCAAGCGGTGAGACTGAACTCATTTTTTTGGTGATTAACATCACAGGGATTTGATAGTGATACTTCTCTGGGTGAATTGCTTTAAACAGTCCTTTATCAACCCAGTAATTAGCGTAGTGCTCTGGTAAATAGCCAATAAAGGCGCCTGATAATATCAAATGCGCAATGCCTTCATCGTGATACGCGGTTGCACTATTTTGATAATTAAGACCATCGTTGCGTACTTCTTTATCGCGCATATAGTTTGAAGTAATCACTTCGGCTTGTTTCAACAATTTGTTTCGCTCATTCGGTTTACAGTCAAAAAGAGCATGCCCTTTGGCGCAATATAGATAGTTGGTTTCATTATGTAGTGGGAAGTAATCTAAACCACGCAAATGATGGCGACTTACGCCAAGCCCCACTAGCGAGCGACCATTTACTACTGAGGTTTCTACTTCCCTCGCCTCGCATACATTGATATCA
Source organism: Pseudoalteromonas sp. P1-9 (assembly GCF_001399975.1). Lineage (GTDB taxonomy): Bacteria > Pseudomonadota > Gammaproteobacteria > Enterobacterales > Alteromonadaceae > Pseudoalteromonas. Next base: position 142,556 of record NZ_LKBD01000001.1, on the reverse strand, counting down.
AATTGAATGTTATCGCTTTTTTGTTTTAATTCGCGAATCACCTCACTAATACCACAGCGCGGATCGCTTACCATGGTATCAATTACCGAAATCGTTACACGGCCTGATAGTTCATTTTTAGAGCCTGCCACTGTGGTGGCGAACGCTTCGCACTGCTGCAGTAATTCAAGGCTTGCCTGGTATGTAATACGGCCAGGCTCAGTCAGTTCAAACCCGCTGCGCCCGCGTTTACATAGTTTGATGCCAAGGCGTACTTCTAAATCTGATAAATGCGAGCTAATGGTCGAACGGCCAATATTCAGTCGCGACTCTGCGGCAGAGAGGCCACCACACTCCACAATTGCAACAAATATGCGCAATAGGCGCAGATCGACGTCATGAATTTGCATCTTTTTCAGCCTTGTTTTTAGTTCGATCATATCGGAATAAGCGTCGATAATTATGCATTTATAAAACTTGGGTCGCAAGCTAACATTACTGCAATTGATTAATCATCACAGTTAGATGAATAAAACGTTAGGAGACAACAATGACGTTTAAATACGGCGTAGATCGCCTGAATATTGATATTGTAAATGGCATTTCCGATGGCAGTGTTACAGCAGAGCTTTGCCAAGAAGCGATTGATAAAATTAATACAAGCCGTCAACGCGTTGACAAAATGGCTGCATCAGACAAAGCCGTTTACGGTATAAACACTGGCTTTGGCCCGTTGTGTGATACGCAAATCACCCCAGCAGAAACAAATCTATTACAAAAAAACCTGCTGATCACGCATGCTGTAGGTGTAGGCAACCCAATTGCTAAATCGATTTCTAAACTAATGCTTATCACTAAAGTGCACGCGTTAAGTCAAGGTTTCTCGGGTATTCGCCTTGAAACCGTTGAGCGTATGCTGAAGTTCATCGAACTTGATTTAATTCCTGTCGTACCTGAGCAAGGCTCGGTGGGTGCATCGGGCGATTTAGCGCCATTATCGCACTTATTCTTACCACTTTTAGGTGAAGGCGAATTTTGGGTAGGTGATGATATAGTACCTGCGGCAAAAGCCCTTGCTGAGAATGGGCTAGAGCCAATGGATCTTCATGCCAAAGAAGGTTTAGCGCTAATTAATGGCACTCAGTTTATTTTATCGCATGGTATTACTGGTCTAACTAAGATGCGTTACCTGCTTGACCTTGCCGATGTTGCAGGTGCAATGAGTATTGAAGGTATGCAAGGTAGCCAATCGCCATTTAGAGAAGAGCTACATGCTATTCGTGCCTTTGCAGGCAATGTTGAAGTGGCAACACGTATGCGTCGTTTATTTAAAGACTCGCAAAATATGGCGGATCACACTGATTGCGACCGCGTACAAGATCCATATTCATTGCGCTGTATTCCGCAGGTGCATGGTGCATCACGCAATGCATACAACCACTTAAAAGAGCTGGTTGAAATCGAAATGAACTCGGTCACTGATAATCCAATTGTGATCAGTGAAGAAGAGGCGATTTCGGGCGGTAGCTTCCACGGTCAACCGCTGGCAATGGCACTTGATTATGCGTCAATTGCAGCTGCTGAGCTGGGTAACATTTCAGATCGTCGCTGTTATTTACTGCTAGAAGGTTTACATGGTTTACCGCGTCTACTCACTACATCAGGTGGCCTAAATTCTGGTATGATGATCCCGCAGTACACCACGGCGGCACTTGTGACAGAAAACAAATCACTGTGTTTCCCTCCGTCAGCGGATAGTGTGCCAACTTCTATGGGTCAGGAAGATCACGTTTCTATGGGCAGTATCTCAGGCCGTAAACTTAACCAAATTCTTGGTAACCTTGAGAAAATCTTCGCAATTGAGCTAATGTATGCAGCGCAAGCCGTTGATTTTAGACGCCCTAATACATGTTCAGATATTATTGAACAAAATCATGCGCTCATTCGTACTAAGGTTGCGAAATTAGAAGAAGACAGACTATTAAAGCCTGATATTGATGCCATGGTTGAGTTTGTAAAATCTCAGGCATTTACTGTTACGCTTAATTAAGGAGCACTGACATGAACTTACAAGAATTTCAACAAAGCATAAAACAGGGTATCCCAAGCGAACTGCCTGCACCTAAAGCATATCCTGCAGGCGCTAACCGTGCACCAAAGCGTAAAGATATTTTATCGGTTGAAGAAAAGCAGCTAGCGGTGCGTAATGCACTACGTTATTTTCCGAAAGAATGGCATGCTGAACTTGCCGAAGAGTTTGCACAAGAGCTAAAAGATTTTGGCCGTATTTATATGTATCGCTTTAAGCCTAACTATGAGCTAAAAGCACGTTCAATTTCTGATTACCCTGCAAAATGCGAGCAAGCCGCTGCGATCATGTTAATGATCGACAATAACCTTGATCCAGCAGTAGCACAGCACCCTGAAGAGCTGATTACTTATGGTGGTAACGGTGCGGTATTCCAGAACTGGGCGCAGTACTTACTCGCCATGAAGTACCTAAGCGAAATGGAAGAAGACCAAACGCTTCACATGTACTCAGGTCATCCAATGGGTTTATTCCCTTCTTCAAAAGATGCACCACGAGTAGTTGTAACTAACGGTATGATGATCCCAAATTATTCAAAGCCGGATGACTGGGAAAAATTCAATGCGCTAGGTGTAACCCAATATGGCCAAATGACAGCAGGCTCATTTATGTACATTGGCCCACAAGGTATTGTGCATGGTACAACCATTACGGTGATGAACGCGTTTCGTAAAGTACTTAACAAAGGCGAATCACCAAAAGGCAAGATCTTCTTAACTGCTGGTCTTGGCGGCATGAGTGGCGCACAACCAAAAGCGGGTAACATAGCTAACTGTATTACTGTATGTGCTGAGGTGAACCCGAAAGCGGCGATTAAGCGTCACCAACAAGGTTGGGTTGATGAGCTGGTTGATAACATGCCAGATCTAGTTGCCCGTGTGCGTAAAGCACAAGAAAACGAAGAAGTAGTGTCGATTGCGTTTATTGGTAACGTTGTTGATGTATGGGAAAGCTTCTTAGCTGAAGATATTTTCATTCACTTAGGTTCAGACCAAACGTCACTTCATAACCCTTGGTCAGGCGGTTACTATCCGGTTGATATCAGTTATGAAGAATCAAACCGCTTAATTCGTGAAGAACCTGAGGTATTTAAAGAAAAAGTGCAAGCAACGCTTAAACGCCATGCAGATGCTGTGAACAAGCACACAGCAAAAGGCACCTACTTCTTTGATTACGGTAATGCGTTTTTACTTGAAGCATCTCGTGCTGGAGGCGATGTAATGGCTGAAAACGGCATCGATTTCAAATACCCGTCATACGTGCAAGATATTCTTGGCCCAATGTGTTTTGACTATGGTTTTGGCCCGTTCCGCTGGGTGTGTACTTCAGGTAATCCTGAAGATCTTGATAAAACAGATGCAATTGCGGCACAAGTGCTTGAAGAGATCATGGCGAACTCGCCAGAAGAAATTCAGCAACAAATGCAAGACAACATCACATGGATCAAAGACGCGAAAGAAAACAAATTAGTGGTTGGTTCACAAGCACGTATTCTTTATGCTGACTCGGAAGGTCGTATTAAGATTGCAAATGCCTTTAACGATGCCATTGCACGCGGTGAAATTGGTCCAGTAGTACTTGGTCGTGACCACCACGATGTATCAGGCACAGATTCACCATTCCGTGAAACATCAAACATTTACGACGGTAGCCGTTTTACTGCTGATATGGCTATTCACAACGTGATTGGTGATGGTTTCCGCGGTGCAACTTGGGTGTCTATCCACAATGGTGGAGGCGTTGGCTGGGGCGAAGTGATCAACGGTGGTTTCGGTATGCTACTTGACGGTAGTGAAGATGCCGAGCGTCGCCTTAAGTCTATGCTACTGTTCGATGTAAACAATGGTATTGCACGTCGCAGCTGGGCGCGTAATGAGGAAGCTAATTTTGCTATCAAACGCGAAATGGAACGCACTCCTAAGCTTAAAGTAACGCTTTCACAAAATGTAGAAGACGATATTTTAAATAAACTCGCGTTTTAACGAATGTTTGTATAAATAAAATAGAAATCAAAAGCGAGGCATTTGCCTCGCTTTTTTGTATGTACTACCAATTGCTTTTTACGGGGTTGTTATCTATACAAAACAATAATCGTAGTTTTATAAACAATCCATATGTCTTCATTATCAAAAAAGCTCGCGTCCTATAAAAGTGATTTTAAAACAAGAACGCCAGTCGAAATATTAGAAACCATAAATCGCAGCATATCCTTGTTTCAAGAACACTCAGCTTTAAAATCAGTGCTGAAAGTAGGCCAAACATTTCCATCATTTGAGCTGGCTGACATCAATGGTCAATTGTTTAATAGCAAAGAACTAATTCAAGATAAACCCTTAATTCTGACCTTTGTACGCGGTGGATGGTGCCCTTATTGTGTATTAGAAACACAAATGTGGCAGCAGTATTTTGAAAAAAGCAAAAGTACTTTAAATATAGTTGCGATAACACCTGAAAAACCCGAGTTCGCAAAATCAATGCAATCTGAAAATAACTTAAGCTTTCCACTTTTATTTGATTCTGGGCTTTGTTTTGCTGAGCTGTTAGGGTTAGTTTGGAAAACGGATGATGCGATGAAACAGCAGTTGTTAAAGTGGGATATCAACTTAACTGAACGACATTGCACGCAAACTTTCAATCTTCCGGTACCAGCTACCTTTGTTATTGATAACAAAGAGGTTATTCAGTATCGTTTTATTGAAGAAGATTATTCTTCACGTGCTGAGCCCGATGATGTGCTTGCCATTTATAATCGACTTATTTAAAGCTAAATATTTAATATGAAAAGCGGTTTTTACCAGCGCGCTTAGCTTGATACATTTTTTCATCTGCAGAACGAATAAGTGCCTCTAATGTGTCACTGCTATCAGGGGAATAAGCAATACCTAAGCTAGCACTGATATTTACTTTGTTACTTTGCCCGTCTACATCTTTAATTTGATAGTCTTTCGCGATTTCGTTGATGGCTTTTTCAGCGAGCCTAACGGCATCTTGTTTGTTTGCAAGATTCGGTAGGCAAATTAAAAATTCATCGCCACCTAAGCGCCCTACAGTGTCTGATTCTCTAAATGTGTTTTTAAGACGATCAGCTACTTGCTTGAGTAATTCATCACCACTACTGTGCCCATAGGTATCATTTACCTGTTTAAACCCATCTAGATCGATAAACATTACAGCCAACAGTGATTCATTGCGCTTTGCTTGTTTTAGCGCGCTTGCGAGACGCTCTTTAGTGAGCCATACCGAGGGTAATTTAGAGAGTGGATCGTAATGCGCGATTTTTTTTAGCTCGTTTCTAGTGTGTTTTAGCTCTTTTATGGTGTCGTGCAGTTCGGTAATGTCATATTCAGTAACAAGAAACACATAATCGCCACTTAGTGGATGACGGCTAATGCGAATATCAACGTTATGTCGTCTTTCGCCTAGTTTTGTCAACATGATGTGCTCTTGGCAACCACCTCTATGTTGCTGAGAGTCAATTAAGCGTTCTTTACCCTCATTTAGATTGGTAAAACGCTGCTCAAAGTCACTTATGTAGTCTTGTTTTATTGTTGAATACCATTCAGTAAAAGCGGGGTTTTCGAACAGTCGCTTACCTTGCATATCGTAACAACTCACTGCAACAGTGGTGTAACGCATCGCTTCTGCAAAAAGCAGGTTTTCTGGTTGGCTGGTGGCATCCATTTGTTCGCTAATAAAGGCAATAATGCCGCGGTGCTTTTCTGGGCCGAGTAACACAGCTACATGACGCATTAACATCACTTTTGGCTCACCATTAGGGTAAGTTGTCCAAGGGTCGTTAGTTAAGCCCTCTTGCGCGGCTTTTACAAAGGTTTGTTCGGTGCGCTTTCGTGCGCCTTCGGTATCTGCGGATAAGTCTTTATCTATGAGTTGTTGCACATTGCTTAGTCCCCAAAAGTTAAGGGCGTGATTATTGCCCCACCAAAATCCATGGCGGTCTAAGTCAAATACCCAAACAATATCGGGTGAAAAATTAAATCCAACCAGTTCCTGTGACGATGTAATTACAGGTAAGTGATCGACAGCGACATCTTGATACACAAAAAGACTCTAGCATTTAGTTGTTTAGAATATATTACTTAATTTGGTAGTAGTTACCAGTAGATTATAGTGGCAATTAATGCGTTTTTTTAATCAATAGTTGCCTGTAATTCCCCCACTTTGCTGCGCAATTATTCTGATGAACAGGTATGAATAATGGTGTTTTGGCAAAGACGCAATGCCTTGTTTCAGTTACACTATCAATCATAACAATTTACGAAAGACACAATGATTAATCCCAACTTACCCCTTGTTTACCATCCTAATTATTCATTTAGTTTTGATGAAAAACACCGCTTTGTAATGAGTAAATTTGCACGTCTTTATCAACATTTAGATAGCAAAGGGTATATCAATCAGCGCAATTTATATCAGCCACCAGTGGTGGATTTTAAACCAATGGAATTAGTGCATTGTGAAAGCTATGTACATGACCTCTTTCATAATCGACTTGATAGCAAGGCGATGCGACGCATAGGTTTGCCATGGTCAAAACAATTAATGGCACGCACTTTTACCGCCCCGTTAGGCACGCATTTGGCGGCAGAACTTGCGCTGGAAAATGGCATTGCATGTCATTTAGCTGGGGGTACGCATCATGCTCATTATGATTTTGGTTCAGGCTATTGCATGGTAAATGATTTGGCCTACACAGCAACACGGCTTATTAATGAAAATAAAGCCCGAAATGTACTGATATTTGATTGCGATGTGCACCAAGGCGATGGCACTGCGGCGATGCTTGCCCATAACCCTTATGTGTTTACCTGTTCAATCCACTGCGAAAAGAACTTTCCTTTTCGAAAGCAACACAGCGACTTAGATATTGGCTTAGAGATAGGATTAACTGATCCTGATTATTTAAATATCGTATCAACTACTTTGAATGACTTAATTGAGCAGCTCAACCCCTCGCTGGTTCTTTACGATGCCGGTGTTGATATTTGGCAACAAGATACCTTAGGTAAGCTTGATATTAGTTGGCAGGGTATCGCAGAGCGTGATTATGCTGTGCTTGATATTTGCCAACGTAAAGGCGTGCCAGTAGCCACCGTAATTGGTGGTGGTTACGATAAAGATCATCAGCGATTAGCAGAGCGTCACGCATTAGTTGTTGAGCAAGCTGCTCGCCTCTAAAAATGACCACAATTAAGTCGGAAATTTTAATTTTGGTTTCGAGATTTTATGCAACATACCCTCTCCCCTAATAAGCTCTTACACAGTAAATGGACGGCAGTGTCACCGCAAAATAAAGAAAAGCATTTTATGGTAACCAGTGTTGAATTTGATGAAGAAAATAACGTGGTTGAATGCATTATTGAAGCGGTTTTAACCAAGAGTGAGCAAAGTATAAACTGGCGTAGCTTAAAAGATACCAAAGTGTGGAAAATGGGTTGGCAATAAATTTAGCTATTGCCAACTCAGGTTAGTTAGCAAGTAAGCGTCGTTGCCAAAATTTGGTGTTGGGGTATTTATTTGCGCCTTGTTGATAATGTTGCTGATGCAATGAAATAAATGCATTAAAGTCATTAAATACCAGCGATTGATAGTCTTCCAAAGAGTCTTTTTGTGGTGCTTTAAGCCACTTTTTTACCGCTTTTGCCGCGACACCTGCGTGCTTTAGCGATTTCGTAATTCCTGCCGACGAAATCGAATCGTAACTTGATGCTGCGTCCCCAACAGCAAGCCAATTATGCCCAATCACGTTCGATAAAATGGCAGATGGTGCCGCTTTAGCGTAAAGCTTTACAGGAGTTTTTGTTTTATCTTGCAAAAACGTTGTGCATTGCTGAAAAAACCAGTTATTGGCTTTTAAACAATTTAACCAATTCTCATAGCAAGTTAGCTTTTGTGTTTTTAATTCCGTTGCGTCAGTACATAAGCTGATAATAGCTCTGTTGTTTGGCAATATAGCACCATACCACCATCCATTTGGGTCGCTAGCAACAAGAGTATGAGTGGTACTAGCTGATGTGTGTTCAAGTTCAAAAAAGGCGCAGGCTGAAATCACGTTATCAAACACGTTATTGCTAATATTTAGGCTTTTTGCTGCAACTTGGTGCTGCCCGGTTGCATCAATTAAAAAATCGCACGCTATGCTGGTGGTGCGATTAGTAAAGTGTAATACGTAACCTTGTTTTGACGAATCTATTGTCGATACTTTCGTGTTTTCGAAAACTGTTATCCCCCGAGTTTTACATAGTGCAATAAGATCAGCGTCGAAATGTTTGCGATCAAGGTGAAAGCCCTTTCCGACTGGTGAAATAAAAAAGTCGTTATAACCGGTTACTTCATCTGCCCACCTAGATTTACTACCGGGGCAAACTAAGTGCTTATTGCTACTTAGAATGTGCTCAGCATCGAGTTCTCTTAGATAGAAACTCGCAGCGGGAGGGATTGTTTCGCCGATACTTGGTGCAGTAGCTTGTGGTGCGCAAATAAGTATTATTTCTACGCGTTTGTTACTTAAGGTGAGTTCTTTTTCAAGGGCAAGTGCGGTGGCTGAACCCGCGGGTCCGCCACCGATTATGCCTATTTGTATTATTGGCTGAGCCATAATATGTCCATTTGGCATGTCACTCATAAAGTTTACTTATCACATTGGGTTGGACCACAGCTATTTGGCGCTTTATAACCAGGCTCCGATGCTTGAGGCCATACTTCAACACCATCGCCTTTACTTTCGAATTGGCTGGCAACTTCAAGAAAGTAATCGGGTCCGTAATTTTGGTTAGTGGTGTCGTCATTGATTTGTAGGCCTTGAATAACAAATCCAACTTTATGCCAGTTTTCAACAAAGTCGAAGTAGCATTGAAAGCGACCTTGCTGCTGTGGGTAGAGTGTTTTTGTTCCATGGCCCTCATCGCCGCGCACACTATAAAGTGATACGCCTTTACCCTGCCCCGTATTTGCATCGTACTTAAACAAGAACTTAGGGTATACAGTCACAGGACGCTGCGCAGGCCAAGACCAGTACAAAGTGTTATCAGCGATTGCTTCGCCTTCCCCGTTGGGATTTGGCATCGTTGGATTTGGATCAGGTGTGTGTGTTGCACAGCTGTTGTAGTCAGTATGCCAGGGTTGAGACATAAATTTACTTAAATCGCCTGGCTCTACTTTACTGTCTCGCAGAGGAATATACCCGACCTGCAAAAAAGGCTCATTTTGAGTTGCTTTACTGTAATCCAGCGTTGCCATATTAATGCGAAATGGCCCTGTTTGACCGTGCCAATCGGTTTTATATAAATGGGTATCACGCACAATAAAGGTTAAGTCAATGCCCGGTGAATAACGCCCGCCTAAACAGTTTTCTAACACGACTTTATCGAGTTGCTCCCCCTCGCCTAAGCTCGGTGCAGTTGCATTAAACTTATTGTTGTACCATTGCATCAATAAAAAATATTGGGTCTCAGTAACTGATAAAAAGCTCTTCATTGCATCGCCAAGCGCCAGTGGCATTTTTTTACGCGTACCGTCTTCATTGTTTGGCTCGTCTTTCGTGCCCGGGGCTGACGGCTTTCTTAGTAAACTGGTAAATGACGGGATTTTTTCACTGGGGGTATCGCTTGGTTTTATTTCTGTCATGCGCTTATGACCCTGAATGCCTTTTTCAGGTAATGCAGTATTCCATTGTTGCAAGAAAGCACCATGAAATACCGGCTGCACATCACCATCGAACGAGGCTAAATGGTCATGATTAAAGCCATTATCAAATATATTTGGCTGTAGCGCCATGTGTTGTATCCACGTATCGTAAACATCATCCCAGGTTGATACTACATTGCGAGTTTGTGGTGCGTAACTTGGATCTGTACACACAAACCAACCGTGCACTGCCTCTTCAAACGAGCCATCATCAAATACAATGGTCGCGGTTACTGGACCATCAGATGTGTCGTCAAACCAATCATCATTATCAATCGCGCCGTTGAGTTTTGGTGGGTTGCCGCTGGTTTTAATGCCACTGGCTCTACCAAAACCACCAGTGACGATAAGTCTTGCTGTGTTTTTTTCAATACGCATTTCGCCAAGCGAAGATATCTCTCCAAGTGGGTTAAACATATCAAAAAAGTCATCGGGAAAGCTTTTTGGGTAGCAGGACGCAGCTGTTGATTTCTTAGCGTCTTTGATAAAACTAACAGGCGTTGTTTTATCAAATCTTAAACAGGTGCTTGCATCATCTGTAACTGAAAGGGCGCGAGGGCCCGGATCAACCACTAATTGTTGGCGGCGCATGACTGTATTAAGGTCATCGCCAAACTGTGGGTTTCGAACCGGAGGCGTGTTTTCATCTTGATAGGCAATAATACCTTCTTCTTGAGGCTTACCGTTATCCATGGATGTGATTGTAAAGTTGTTGTTCTTTTTATTAGCGGTATGAACCTGCCAAATAATATCTTTAATCACTTTACCGCCGATATTATCGCCAATATTGATTTCGCGACCACCGTCATTTGATGGATAAGTTGTTTGTTCGTCGTCATAAGCAAAAATGCGAAAGCGCGCCGCTTGACGTTTTACATTGCCATGATTATCACGAAAATCGTGTTCGTCTATTGGTGTGTTTTCAGTACCGGGTTTTATTGGTAAACCGCCAAATAAGCCGGTGCTATTATCAACAATTGTACCTGCTGCGGTTTCAGGGGCGATGTAATACTCTTCACTATTGCCAACACGTGCAAAGTTGATACTTGGGTGAACTCTGAAATAACTCATTATTTCTCTCCTTGAGATTGTAAGTAGGCAATTGCGGCACGTTGTTCTTTTTCTTGAGACCAGAAAAAGATATTTTGAAATGCGTGGCTAATGTTTAAGTTTGTTGCTGGTAGCGGTTTTAATCCGTCTTTACTTGCAAACGCTTGCTCTGTGTTGTGACAGCGAAAACAATTGTTCATTGCGGTTGCTGATTGCGTGTAAGTTTCAATGGTGCTGTTAGAGAGTTTTAAAGAACCCGTGAGATATTCATCAGTGGCAAAGTCGAGCCCAGGTTTTAGTGGCGATATATTCGATTTACCTGTAGCTGCTTGGTTGTTGATCCAAATTGCGCCAACTTCAAAGTAGTTTTGCCAAATACTTAAGTTGTTTGTTAAATGCTTTTTAACACTCGCATTCAGTGATTTTATATTATCGGTATTCGATTTTTTTTGGCCTGCTGCATTGCCGTAAGCATAGCGACGACACACTTGGGTGATCGGCGTAAATTCCTGCGTTGATTGCTCGAGTGCTAAGCCGCTAACCGCCGCGTTTTTATTACAATTCCCAAGTTGCGTGCCTTTGTTGTAAAACAGGTAATCTTGATCTGCGACAATTTGGTCAAGTGTCATGCCGTTGGGCACATCCGGTGCATTGTTATCAAACTCAAAGGTAGCCCAAATCATTTCGGGATGATTGGCAACGACGCCACCAATATGAAAGCCAACTAGGGCAAGCGTTTGCTTTTCGACTTTTGCAGGATTGATTTTGATACCGGATGGCGAGTTTTCAAACTGCGCGATGTCTTTTTCAATGGTAAATAACTTACTGGTATCGTCATCTTTACTAACGATTTTCCACGATGCTTTCAGCTCTAGTGTGCCTTTGCTGCCGATAATTGGAAACGCATTGCTCGGGTCCATTGTGAGCACATTTGCTGGGATTGTTAAGTCGGGTCCACCATTTTTACCTTGCATAAAGTCGGCAAAGGTTTGATTAATGTACTGTGAGTAATAGATGGCACGACGGTTTTGATCTACCAAAATGCCATCGGTACCCGCTTGTAAATATTCGTCAAACGATGCGCCTGCATGCGGTTGTTTGCGGGTCCGTGGCGAAAGGCCTCTTTGCTCTAATCCGATTAAAGACTGCGGCGAGTCAAATCCGAGAAAGCGAGGCTGGCCATTGTCGTCATCCATTAACCATAAAAACATTTGCCATGACCACTGGTGGAAATCACAATTGTTTGGTTTTGCTGGAAAAGCACTGTCATCAGGCCTAATCACTTTGCCATTTTTAAACCAACTCGGCTCTATTTCACATGTATTTGATGCTTGGGCGGAATTGCTATGCGTATAACAAATGGCGAACAATATAACTGCGGGTGCGATGCGACTGAGCATGTTTTTACTTGCGTGTTTCATTTTGCCTCCTAGGCGCGGTAACGATAAATCCTTAACGCTCACAAGTTGAGCTACATAGATTAACCAAGTTAAGTCGCAAAATACGTTTTTCGTTATCACATCTTATTACAGGTGATGGTTGAAATCGCGGGGAGGGTAGTGGATGGTTTATAAAATATTTTTTTGTGATGGCTTACTTGAAATTAATGAGGCATACGCTTTTGTAAACCCCATTTACAGTTAGGTTGTTTGCTCTGCTCTTACTTGATTTATGCGCAATAAAATTTCGGCTGCGGCTTTGGCGTCATCGAGCGCTCGGTGGTGGTTTTTAAGCTCAATATTAAGATCGCAGCAGAGTTTACCTAATGAGTAAGATTTAAAACCAGGTAGGTATTTCCGTGCTTGCTGCACAGTACAAATTTTAGCGCGGGTGTATTTTTTATTGAGTCGGGCAAACTCTTGTCGAATAAAGCCATAGTCAAAATTAACATTGTGCGCGACAAAGATAGCATTACGGCTAAATGTATCTAACTTTTCGGCAATTTGTTCAAATTTGGGGGCGTCTTTAACCATTTCATTGGTGATCCCTGTAAGCTCGGTAATCATTTTTGGGATATGACGCTCTGGATTTACCAGTGTTTGCCAGCTGTCGGTAATTTTTCCTTGTTCAACTCTTACTATACCAATTTCAGTGATGCGATGAGTATCTTTTTTTCCGCCAGTGGTTTCAATATCCACGACAACGTAATTTTGCTCACTATTAAAACGCCATTCAGTACGCTGAATTGATACGTTAAAACCTGCGTTTATTAATTGTTTGATACTGACCAGTTGATTACGCCTTAGGCTGTCGCCTGGCGCTTTTATTTCCTCAAAAAACACTTCACCCTGTTCAATATACATTAAATCAGGGTAGCCATCGCAAAGCGCTTTAAAGGTTTTACTCATTGCCAATAAATGACGCTTTATTGACTCAAATGGCGCATGTTGAATAAAGGTGGTTAACACATCTTTTAGTTCGTCATGCCAGTAGAAAAGGCCATTTGGTTCACCTGAATATTGATCAATAGTGGCACTAATATAATCACAAAATTGCTGATTGCTGGTAAGCTCTGACAGTTTGCGTTCAATTTCTGTGTGCAACAATTCGTAAAAGTTATCTTGCTTAAGTACTTTTGGATAATACGAAAATTCATTGGCACGCTGTGATGCTGGGTGCTGAAATAGCTCATGCCAAAAAGTTAATGCAAATAACGCGCGCCAAAGCTTGTTTTCGGTAAAGTAGCACAGGCGATGCTGTTTGATGTAACGGTCCTTTACACCTGTTTCGACCTGCCCTATGTACGCTTCGTCAATACCAATTGGCTCGCCTGATTTTCTCAGCATATCAGTCAATACACTGGTGCGCTTTTGGTTAAATTTTTGCGCATAAAAATCTTCGGCAAATAGCAGCAAGGTTTCACTGTCGGGGTTGTCCAAAATAGCCAGCAGTAAAGCCTCACACTGTGCTTTTCTATCGCTTTTGTAGAGTAAACGAATGTATTTTTCTTGTGCTGCAGGGTGCTCTGATTGGCTAAGCAAGGTTTCACCGAGTGTTGGTGCTTGTTCCATTAAAACAATCGCCAGCTTATATAAACTGTGGTGGTACTTTTGCGTAGCTAAAAAGCCGATTGGTTTGTCGGATGCGATAAGTTGCTCTGCAAGCGTTTGTAATAATGGGACGTCGCTCTTATTGGCTTCTTTTATCGCTTTAAATTGGTTTGCGTAATAAAACGCACTTTTGGCTTCATCTTTATCGCTGAAGTTAGCTTGTTGCTGTTGCACACTTTGGGTTTGCATTACGCCTAAGTCGCGCATAGAAAATTGATTGAGGCGACCTGATAAATGGCCAAAATATAAAAACAATAAATAGTGAAACGTGTCCTGCTTGGCGAAATAAATATGGCTTGTTAGCACGGGGCTTTTTTTAACTTGGTCGTAACTTAAAGCGTTAGACAGCGCGTTGCTCACAAAATTAAGCCATTTGTTTTTATTTGCGCTTTTTGCTGGTTTATCAATCGTTAATGAGATGCTTAAGTCGATTAAGTCTTGCTTATTAAGCTGACCTATAAAATCGTGAAAACAGTGTTTATTTATGCGAGATACAAAACCAACTTTTCTTAAAAGATTAATTGCCGCGCCAGAGTCAGCCACTTCACTGTAGACTAGGGTATCTTTTCGCACAAAAGGGGATTTGCGGTTTACAATCCGTACCAAAATACATTGGGCATCTTCTGGTAGTTTTGCAAACTCGGCAAAAAACGCTGTCTCGTCATCACCTAACAAGTGCGAAGACGTAGATTTTATAAATTCGGCAAACTCAATAAAGTGCGTTAAATAATATTTTTCTGGCAGTTCTTTCATTACATCGCTGCGACAAACATTGGCATAGCTAATATTTTGCGTTGCTACGTTCGACTTATCAATCATTTTGCACGTATTAACATTTTCTAACTAATTTGCTTTTACTGATAGCACCAGTATTTGATAGTTTATGATGACATACAGCGAGGAAGTAACATGAAAATAATAACAGCATTAGTCGTTACTCTGGGATTTGCCAGTACATCGAGCTTGGCAAATAGCAAAAAAGATTTATTTAATGAAGTAGCAATAGAAACCGATCTAACCTTGTCGCACCCTGTCTATCCAATAGATTTATTGCCTAATCCTGGCAAAGAATTAATGCTTATCGGCACAGATAGCGGACAGCAATATATTGATATTTTTGCCGCATCAGAGGCTCAGTTATATAACCGCATAAAACGTGTAAAAGTGCCTGATACGATGCTTGGTGTTGATTTTACTAAGTGGCAAGATACCCCGCAGCAGGTTTATTTATTTTCATCTAATGGTATTTATCAGTTAGCGCTTGAAGAGCCTGAGTTCGTTATACCTGTTGTTGACATTCAAACCTACTTGAAAAAAAGTGGTGCTCAACACTTAAGCAAAATGGAGTTTGTTTACAACATTAATGATGACCAAAAAGCGGACTTTTTCACTACCGATCTTAACCACAGTTATGTGCATATTTCTGATGAGACTGGCTATCAAATGGCCAAGGTTGATTTGCCTGCACGACTAGAAATAGAAGGGCACAGTGCTGAAATTGAACCGCCTCGTTTTGCCTTTTTTGATACAAATGAAGACAACATTTCAGAGCTTATCGGCTTTGAAAATGGCTTATTGAATTTACTGCCAAGTGTCGGTAGTAATCCTGGTCAGGCGATAAAATTGCGCGATGATATTATGGTAGATGACTGGTGGCATACCAAAGATGCCGATGGTGACTCACTTGATCAAAGTAACTTAGTGTATCGTAAGCTAGAACGCGTTGTTGACGTTAACCACGATGGTATTTTTGATTTAGTGGTGCGTTATACAAAAAGTAGCGGGGCACTTGATAGGCAAAATGATTATGAAATCTACTTAGGTGCGATCGAACAAGGAAAGTTTGCCTTTCAAAATCAAACGAATTCGCTTATTCAAGATGAAGGCACGTTAACCGATTTGCAGTTGCTTGATATCGATAACGATAAACAGTTAGAGGCCTTGGTGTCGGGCTTTGATATTGGCGTATCACAAATTATCGGTGCGTTGTTATCGGGGTCGGTATCTCAAGATGTGCATCTTTTTTATCAAAATGAAAAAGGCGAATTTAACCCAAAAAATAAAATTACACGAGAGGTTGAACTAAGCTTTAGCTTGTCGAAAGGGCGTAGTGGCTCACCTGTAGTGCTGTTTGCTGATGTAAATGGTGATGGTAAAAAAGATTGGGTGCTGTCGGATGAGCAAAAAGCGTTTAATGTGTATTTAGCTAATAATAAACATAGTTTTTCGCGTCGCGCGAGCAAGTATAAAACCACTTTGCCAATGCAAGGTCGCCGTGTTGTAACAAGCGACTTGAACTTAGATGGCAAAGACGATTTGGTAATGAGTTACGGTCGATTAGATGATAAAAATATGCGTAAAACCATAAAGATATTGTTTGCGACGAGCTAAGTTTTCGTATTCAGTCAGCAAATTCTAGACTACACTTGCTAATTATTTTTCCAAGGGCACTACCGTGTTAAAAAAATTACTTACAGCGAGCCTAATAACACTTTCCTTTTCAGCTCAAGCAGGGGCTATTCGCTTTGGCTATAACCAGCAATATTCAGCGCCACACGTGATCAATAATGGAAAGGGTACAAGCGTATCGGGCATTGTGATTGATGTAAGTAATGCGATTTCGCAAGAAGCTGGATTTATGGCAAAGCAGCTTCCTTTACCACGCAAGCGTATTGAACAGTACCTTATTGATGGCAAAATCGATGCACAATGTCATGCTAACCCTATTTGGTACAACGCGCCTTCTATTATCTGGAGTGAGGTGCTTTATTCTGATGCTGACATTATTGTGAGTGATCAGGCTATCGCCTCGCTGCAAGCGCTAAGTTCACACAAGCAGTTCAAATTAGGCACTGTGCTTGGCTATAAGTACCCTAATCTTACCGAGTATTTTGAGGCGGGTAATCTTAAACGTTTTAATAGTACCTCATCTAAAGACAGCTTCACGCGCTTTACTAAAGGCGAATTAGATGGTTTTGTTGCATCCTATAGCGAAGCGAATTACTTAACCCGACTAAGGCGTTTTAATGTGTTAGAGGTGAATTCGTATGACTTACATTGCTCGTTTTCACCTAAGCTCAATGCAGAAAAACGTCAGCGTTTAATTGATGCGGCGCATAAACTGCGTGATAACGGTGAATTTAAGCGGGTATTTGCTAAATATATTAAGCCTGAATAGTTTTAGCTGACCATACTAGCGGACTAAATATCATGCTAACTGCGTTAGGATTTATCAATGTAGCACAACTACATAAGAACAATCCCGCCTTGTTATCATGTCATTTATCCAGCGCTACCCCTGATATCATACTTAACAGGATTGGTATAACGTATAAATGGCTTTTGGTTGAGATTACATAATTGAGACAAATAAAAAGGGCCCATAAAGGGCCCTTTGGTTTTCTCTAGTATCGTTCAAATTTTTTGCCAGTCTTAACCCCTTAAGACAATTAGGCAACCCTTTGCAGGGCTCCAGTACCGGAGTGTTAATCAAGTACTTGGATTCGGGTAGCAAACAGGTTTTGCCTATTTGCTAAATAAAGCGGCTATACAAGTAACTTTATACCCTTAGGTATTAACTTAGCCTACATCCCACATGCTGTAGTTGTTGATTTAGCACATTTATCAACACACTCATTTCTATCGTGCCTGCAATAAAAACGAGTAACTACGTTGCTAAGTTAAGTTACTTCTAGCCGAGTAACCGTTATGCAATTGACAGGAAAAAGCCTGCAATTGCTGCACTCATTAGGTTTGCCATTGAACCGGCTAAAACCGCACGTAAACCTAATTGCGCAATATCTTTACGACGACTCGGTGCCATACCACCAATACCGCCGAGTAAAATTGCAATTGAACTCAAGTTTGCAAAGCCACACAGTGCGAAAGTAACAACTGCTTTCGTGTGCTCGCTCAGCTCTGCTTGATAGTTCATAAAGTCTAAGTAAGCAACAAACTCATTTACTACAAGTTTTTGCCCAATGAAGCTACCAGCAAGCTGTGCTTCACTCCAAGGTATACCTAACAACCATGCAATTGGTGCAAAGGCGTAACCTAAAATTTGTTGAATTGTTAGGTCAGGATTATCAAACCAACCACCAATCCAGCCAACAAAGCCATTACTTAGGGCAATTAGTGCTACAAATGCTAATAGCATTGCGCCTACATTCATTGCCAACTGCATGCCGTTTAATGCGCCACCTGCAGCTGCATCAATCACGTTTACTGGCTTTTCTTCACCGTGATCTAAATCGTTTAGATCTTGTTTTGGTGTTTCTGTCTCTGGCACCATCATTTTTGCCATTAAGAAACCACCCGGTGCCGCCATAAAACTGGCCGCAATTAAGTATTTTAATTCAACACCTAAGCTTACGTAGCCCGCCAAAATAGAGCCAGCTACCGTCGCTAAACCACCTACCATAACGGCAAATAATTCAGAGCGTGTCATCGTAGCAATAAAAGGTTTTACTACCAGTGGCGCTTCTGTTTGGCCAACGAAAATATTGGCGGTTGCAGAGAGTGACTCTGGTTTAGAGGTGCCTAATAACTTTTGTAAGCCACCACCTAACGTTTTAATTACTAAATCCATCACTCGTAAATGGTATAAAACCGCTACAAGTGCAGAGAAAAAGACAATTACGGGTAGTACTTTGATTGCAAATACAAAACCGATGCCGTCAATTTCATCACCTGCTAGGCCACCAAATAGAAAACGAATACCATCATTCGCATAACTAATAACGTTGGCAACGCCTACTGAAATACCGTTTAATACTTCACGCCCTGCAGGTACGTACAAAACAAAAGCGCCGATCAGCACTTGCAGTGCAAACGCACCGCCTACGGTACGTAAATTTATTTTTTTACGGTTAGTTGAGCATAAAAATGCGAGCGCTAATAAGCTCGCGATGCCAACTAAACTCATTAATGAGGTCATATATATTTCCCAAGTTACCTTCTATTGAAGTAATTGTTTTATTTTGCTTTTTAGTATATCAATGGCAACTCGATTTCGCCCCCCGCGGGTCACAACAACATCTGCATTGTGCTTCGACGGGTCGATAAATTGGTAAAACATTGGTCTTACCGTGGCCTGGTATTGCTCAATTACTGATTGCAAGCTTCTACCACGCTCTTCTAAATCACGTTGCATACGACGCATCAAGCAAATATCTAACGGAGTATCAATAAACACCTTAATATTAAACTCATCACACAATTTAGGATCTGATAAAAGTAAAATACCTTCCACAATCAGAATCTTAGCTGGCTGAATTCGACGAGTTTGGTCGCTGCGCGTATGCTTTGCGTAATCGTATACAGGAATATCGACCGGTTTACCTTCCTTGAGCTGATTTAAGTGCTCAAGCAAAAGTTCATGCTCAAAAGCGTCTGGGTGATCGTAGTTTGTTTGCGTTCTATGTTCGAACGGCAAATGAGACTGATCACGGTAATACGCGTCTTCTTCAATAATAGCGATAGCACCAGGTGCTAATTCGTTCAAAAGCTCATTGTAAATAGTTTGACTAAACAACGACTTACCAGAAGCTGATGCACCTGCAATCGCGATAATTGTGCGTGTCACAAAAACGTTACCTTAAAAATCATTACAACAGTGACTTACCTTAGCAAAAAAGCGCACAATTATCTTTAGTTCGTGACGCCTACCGGTTCTTTCCTGAATACAGCGGTAAATTTAGCCCCTTTAACTGGTTAAAAACAGGACAAAAGTCCTGTGTAACCCTAGGCGCACAGCCTAGAGTATTTATAACGCTGAGCGTGATTAGCTAGGCGAAATGTGAACCAATGGCTAAAATAAATGCAGGCATGCCAATTAATATTGGTGGCACACAACGGCATTTGGTATACCAAGCTATTTTTAATTGAGGTAACTATGGCAAGAGCGCTAATTTTAATGGCAGACAGTTTAGGCATAGGTGCTGCACCTGATGCTGAACGCTTTGGTGATAAAGGTGCAAACACTTTGGCACACTTACTTGCTGCTTACCATGGTGAAACCGGCCAAAAACTCGCATTGCCTAATTTATCAAAGCTTGGATTAATTGATGCGTGCGAACAAGCAAGCAATACCAATTGCCAAGTCGCAGAGCGCAATGCCCCGATTGCAGCGTATGGCTATGCAAAAGAAATCTCATCAGGCAAAGATACACCATCAGGTCATTGGGAAATGGCCGGAGTACCCGTGTTATTTGATTGGGGTTACTTTCACGATAAGCAAAATAGCTTCCCAGGCGCGTTTATCGCCGAGTTTATAAAACGCGCTAATCTACCGGGTATTTTAGGCAACTGCCACTCGTCAGGTACGGTTATTTTAGAAGCGTTAGGTGAAGAGCACATGCAAACAGGTAAGCCTATTTGCTATACCTCTACTGATAGCGTATTTCAGATTGCCTGCCACGAAGACACCTTCGGTTTAGAGCGTTTATATGAAATTTGCGAAATAGCGCGTGAGTTATTAGATGAATACAATATTGGCCGTGTGATTGCACGTCCATTTTTAGGTTACGCAGCAGATAACTTTGCGCGTACCGGCAACCGCCGTGATTATTCGGTATTGCCACCGGCACCAACATTACTCGACAAACTAGCTGAAGATAATGGTGCAGTAATCAGCATAGGTAAAATCTCTGATATTTACGCACACCAAGGCATTACCGAAAAACACAAAGCGCCAGGGCTTGAAAACTTAATGGCTAAAACCGCCGAGGTATTTAAACAGGCGAAAGACCATAGCTTAACCTTTGTAAACTTAGTGGACTTTGATGAAAAGTTTGGCCATCGCCGTGATGCAATTGGCTATGCCAAAGCGCTAAAGCAATTGGATGATTATTTACCTGAATTTTTAGCCTTACTTGGCAAAGATGATGTGCTAATGATTACTGCAGATCATGGTTGCGACCCAACATGGCAGGGCACCGACCACACTCGAGAATATGTGCCGGTTTTAGCGTATACACCTGGCATGACGCCAGTTAATTTAGGTGAGCGCGAAACGTTTGCAGACATAGGCCAAACATTAGCCCAATGGTTTTCACTTGCGCCATTGGAATACGGTAACAGTTTTAAATCTCAGCTTGGCAGTTAACTTAGATAGGAAAGATTATGAGTACTCCACACATTAACGCACAATTAAATGATTTTGCCGAAACGGTATTAATGCCAGGCGACCCGCTTCGCGCGAAGCATATTGCAGAAACATTTTTAGAAGACGCTCGTGAAGTAACATCTGTAAGAAATATTCTTGGCTATACCGGTACTTATAATGGTAAGCCAGTGAGTATTATGGCATCTGGCATGGGTATTCCATCGATGAGCATTTATGCGCGTGAATTGATTGTGAGCTACGGTGTTAAAAACTTAATTCGAATTGGTACCTGTGGTGGTATTGGTAGCGATATCAAAATTCGCGACGTAATCTTTGCTCAAGGCGCATCTACAGATTCAAATGTTAACCGTGCACGTGTACAAGGCTATGATTTTGCAGCCATTGCTAACTTCGACCTGCTGGTAAACGGTGTGGAAGCGGCGAAGCGTTTAGGTATCGCTGCTAAAGTCGGTAATGTATTTACGACAGATACTTTCTATCAAGCATCGAACGATCTTTATCAAAAGCTAGATAAACTCGGTGTACTGGCAGTTGATATGGAAACTGCGGGTCTTTATGGTGTTGCTGCAGAGTACGGCGCAAATGCAATGGCGCTTTTCACGGTAAGTGACCATGTGATCACAGGTGAAGCTACCCCAAGTGAAGAAAGACAAAATAGTTTTAATGAAATGGTTAAAATTGCTCTCGAGTCAATTTAACGGTTTTATTAAAAAACTCCTAAACAGTTGTGAAGTCAAAAACCAGTAGATAATTCTGCTGGTTTTTTTTCATCTGCAACTTGCTGAAAGCACATCAAATACATATTTCATTACAGTTAGATCCTCGGGTTAACACTGTGATTACCTCTGTAACAGGCGAAATTACTAGGTTCTGCTAATTTTAAAAGGCGTTCTGAGAGAGTGAGGAATGGAGTATGAAAGCATTAGCAACTACTGCAATAGCGGCATCGCTATTGGTGTTACCTAGCGCGGCAATCGCGTTTGATAAATCGACTATTGAGAGCTTATTAGTACAGGCATGCAAAGATGTAAAAAGTAACAAGGTACTCAAGCTAAAAACCAATTTAAAAAGAAATCACTTAACCCTTCCGTTAATTAGTGAAAAGCTTATGTGTAATGGTGAAAGCGTGTATGATTTTGCTATGACCCACAATGCCGATAAAACCGCTAAGCTGTTAAGAACCGGTTCGGTGTCAATTCATGATGTTGCCTATAATAGCTCAGATAAAATTTGGGTATGGCTAGATGATTGAAATATAAGCATTTAAACTATTCAGCCTGCAGTCATGCAGGCTGTTTTGTCAACCCCCTTTACAAGCATCTTTCACAATAAATCTAAAGTACTGTCATATAACTGCCATATAAAGTTCATAACATACCCGAAAAAAAATGAGGTATGGCAATGGAACAGGAAAAACAACAGTTAATCGAGCAAATAATCTCAACTGCCAAACGAGAGTTTGATATCGATTTAGCAAAAGAAAAGTTAATCTCAGAAGAAGAATATCGCGCGTTAGTGTTCACTGAGCTTTTGAGTCTAGAAAACGCAGAACTAAGTCGTCTTATTGAGCAGTTTAATGCGTCACCTAGTCATCAAGCGCAAGCTTCACAGGCTGAGCCGATTTCACAGCCAAAACAGCGAAACACGGGCGCAATAATTGCTGCATCAGTTGCTGTGTTAGCGCTTTGTGCAGTAGGCGCTTGGTTTAGCTTATCTGGCGACACGACAGCACAATCGAGGCAGGTAGCGGCAGTACCGAACAAAGTGATTTCACAAAAATCAGCACAAATGAGCAAGCCTACCCCGGTTGAAAAAGAGCCAGAGGCGGTGTACCAATCCCTATTTGCAATTCACGGCTCGAATACCATTGGCGAAAAACTCGCACCAGCATTATTAAAAGCCTATTTCGAAGAGCAAGGTGCTAAAGATATTGATTGGCAACAGGGACGCATTGCAACTGAGCGCACCATGCAGTTTGAAATGGATGGTGAAAAGCTGGAAATAGGCTTGGCTGCGCATGGCTCGTCAACCGCGTTTAAAGCGTTAAACGCGAATATGGCGCAAATCGGTATGTCTTCGCGCAAAATCAAAACCAGTGAAGTAGAAGCGTTAAAAGGTCAGTCAGGTGATTTATCTAAGCTTGGCAACGAACATATTATTGCGTTAGATGGTTTGGCGATTATTGTTAACCAGAATAATCCGTTAAAGACCATAACAACAGAAACATTATCTCGTATTTTCTCTGGCGAAATTGATAATTGGGCCGAGATTGGTGGTGACCAAGCCCCGATAAAAGTATTTGCTCGTGATGATAACTCTGGCACACTTGATACGTTCAAATCGTTAGTATTAAAGAAATATGGTCGCAAATTAACAAAGAAAGCAGAGCGATTCGAATCGAGTTCAGAATTGTCTGAGCATGTGTCACGCGATGATTATGCCATTGGGTTTATTGGCTTAAATTACATTCGCTACAGTAAAGCACTGGCAATTGCAGATAGCAGTGACACTAAAGCAATTTACCCAACGCGTTTTACCATTGCGACGGAAGATTATCCGTTGGCACGTCGACTATACCTATACACGCCAACCAATAGTGCTACGCAAATAAAAGACTTTGCTAATTTTGCAATTTCAGATCGCGGCCAAGAAATCGTGCAGGAACTGGGATTAATTTCACAGTCTATTCGTGTTGAAGATGTTGTGGCAAGCGAATTGGCTCCAGAAAAATATAATCAGTATGCAAAGCTTGCGAAACGTTTATCGCTGAACTTCCGCTTTAATTATGCAACGCGCGACCTTGATAACAAGGGTAAGCGAGATCTACAGCGCCTAGTGTCGTTTGTTGAAGAAAACCCAAATCGCAAGCTCGTACTTATGGGTTTCTCAGATAGCATTGGAGCACGCGATAAAAACACCATGTTGTCGCTAAGCCGTGCTAAAAGTGTTGAACAAGAGCTTAATGCTCGTGGTATTAACGTCTATGCGGTAGAAGGTTTTGGTGAAGATATGCCACTTGCAAATAACGATAACGAAGTTGGTCGTGAACGTAATCGCCGCGTTGAAGTGTGGGTGCTTTAATACAAATTAAAGTAGCCTCATAAATCACACTTAATACTGAGTTTAGTTAACCTAGTCATATATTTGTCATGTTTGTTGACTAAACTCAGTGCCTTATCTGATTAGGGAGGGCTTATTGTGTACAATTTATTAATGGATAAAGCGAGTTTATCGCAAGTTTTTCTGGCGTTTGCACCGATGGAAGCGCTTAAAGTTAAACACAATATTGATTATGCACTTGAGACGTTATCACTGCCATCAGCTGAGCTATTAGCCGAGATGCAAGTATTGGGAATTGACCTACCTGATAAGCCTTCAGCATCAAAAAAAGTGGATTTAACCACAATTAATAGCACAGTGCTAAGTTCACATTTGACCGAATTGTTTCTTGATAAACACAAGCTACTAAAAACATTTTCAGACTTCTCATTATCTGAGCAAGTTGAGCTGAGAGCGTTTTTGCAAAGCTTGATGCCGATGCTACATTTACCGCCACAAGCGTTAGTTGAAAAAATGCAGCGCGAGGGTGTGCTTGATGTATTAATGGGCGAAAGAGATAAAGCAAAAGCGGTAAAAGATAAAATCGCAGCACTTTCCCAAAATAAACGCGACAATAAAGTTGATGAAGTTAAAGAGCGTTTAGCTAAGCTCTCTAATAAGCCGCAGCAGTGTGCCGATGAGTTAAAAATAGCGCGTGTTAAAGCAAATCTAAATAAAGCCTCAGTAACTGATAATGCAACTATCATCGCAGATGCAAAACAAAAGATTGTACAGCTAGGTTAAATAACCTAGTTGTACTTGATTGATAAACTATTCCCCTTCATTTTTCTATACATACTGTACCAGACCGTTACAAACCAAAATTTTACTAACTTACTTGCGTTCCCCCTTATTTTTAAACGTACTCGGGCATATTTACCGTATTTATTTCTTAGATTTGAATACAGAGATCATATTTTTACTAAGCTAAGCCAGAAAAATATTAAGCAAGTCCGTTTTTGTTAGTAAAATTTTGATCTCAGAGCCGACTTTTAATTAAAAATAGCGTTTAGTTAGTAAAATTATGATCTCTAAAAACACAAAAATGTCGTTTTATTGATTTTAGTTAGTAAAAAACTGATCTATTAAGGTATTTGATCATTAATTTACTCATCAGCTAGTAAAATAATGATCCCAAATGCGCCGCAACCTAGTAAAAATATGATCTCTAAAATCAACAGTTAGTAAAATTTTGATCTCTATTATTTGGTTTTGGCTGTGAAAACGAGGTGGTAGCGGTACTTTAAGGGTGTGTTAGGGTTAAAAGTAATCAGTTGTTAACTTTGATTTTACAAATGAGCGTGGTTTTAAATCGCTAGTAAAATCTCGATCTGTTTTTTTAGCGGCAATCTTGATACTTAGTAAAAATATGATCTCTATCTCAAAGTTATTATTTATTAAAACAAAAAAAGGCCGTCAGGCCTTTGGATCACAGTTAGGGATACATAATATCAATTCGCTTAAATAACTAATCAGTCTAACCGGCTAACTATCATGTTACATGCGCTGGGGCTTATCGAAGTAGCATCACACTATAAGAAAGCTGCGCCTTTGTAGCATTTTATTTATCCAGTGCTAAACCTGCTCAAATACTTAACCGAATTGGTATAATAATGGTAAAAAAGCTAGGCAAGTACCTAGCTGATTTACTGGCTAAACAGTATTAAGAGAACTGGTTCATGGTGTTGTCTTCACCTGCAGCTTTTAGGGCCGCATCTCCAGAGAAGTACTCTTTGTGGTCGTCACCCATGTCAGAACCTGCCATGTTTTGGTGCTTAACACACGCAATGCCTTGGCGAATTTCTTGACGTTGTACGTTCTTAACATAACCCAGCATACCTTGCTCACCAAAGTACTCTTTTGCAAGGTTATCGGTAGATAACGCTGCAGTGTGGTAAGTAGGCAGTGTAATTAAGTGGTGGAAAATGCCAGCTTCACGGGCTGCATCAGCTTGGAAAGTACGGATCTTTTCATCAGCTAGTGCTGCAAGTTCAGTGTTATCGTATTCCACGCTCATTAGCTGATCACGGTTGTATTGAGATACGTCTTTACCTTCTTCAACCATGATATCGAAAACTTGCTGACGGAAGTTCAGAGTCCAGTTAAATGATGGAGAGTTGTTGTAAACAAGTTTTGCGTTTGGCACAACTTTACGAATTTCATTTACCATCGCGCCAATTTGGCCTACATGCGGCTTTTCCGTTTCAATCCAAAGTAAGTCAGCACCATTTTGTAATGAAGTAATACAGTCAAGCACACAACGCTCTTCCCCCGTACCAGGGCGGAATTGGAACAAGTTACTTGGTAAACGCTTAGGACGAACAAGCTTACCGTTGCGGTTTAAAATAACATCACCGTTTTTGATATCCGTAGATTCAATTTCTTCTACGTCTAAGAACGCGTTGTATTGGTCGCCTAAATCACCAGGCTCATTGCTTACTGCGATTTGTTTAGTTAGACCAGCACCAAGTGAATCGGTACGCGCTACGATAACGCCGTTATCTACACCAAGTTCAAGGAATGCATAACGAACAGCATTGATTTTTGCTAAGAAATCTTCGTGTGGCACAGTCACTTTACCATCTTGGTGACCACATTGTTTTTCATCCGATACTTGGTTTTCAATCTGGATACAACAAGCACCTGCTTCAATCATTTTCTTAGCAAGTAGGTAAGTTGCTTCCTCGTTACCAAAACCGGCATCGATATCAGCAATAATTGGTACAACGTGTGTTTTATGGTCGTTAATTTTAGCTAGGATTGTCTCTTCTTCTGCACTGTTTCCTGCTTTACGCGCTGCATCAAGTTCACGGAAATAACCGCCTAGTTCGCGGGCGTCAGCCTGACGTAGGAAGGTGTAAAGTTCTTCGATTAATGCAGCAACCGATGTTTTTTCATGCATTGATTGGTCTGGAAGAGGACCAAATTCAGAGCGTAGTGCTGCCACCATCCAACCTGAAAGGTAAAGGTAACGACGGTCAGTATTATTTTGGAAATGCTTTTTAATTGAAATCATTTTTTGCTGACCGATAAAACCATGCCAACAGCCAAGTGATTGCGTATATTGAGATGGGTCTTGGTCGTATGCTTCCATATCTTTACGCATAATATCAGCAGTGTAACGCGCAATTTCTAAGCCGTTTTGGAAGCGGTTTTGCAAACGCATACGCGCTGCTGACTCAGGGTTAATATTTTGCCATTTCTTCTCGCCTACTTCTTTTAACGTTGCAATGCGGTCGATTTCTTGTTGGTAAGTTAATTGTTTAGCCATCGTGTTAAGTCCTTCATCTTGTTGATTAGATGGCGCTGGTGTTATTACCTTTTTGAGCAACAACATTGAACGGGTAGCGCCTTTACATTTAAGTTAGGCTGAAACAGGATGATTTATAAAATTTATAGTTTTTATCATGAGTATTTTTTTAATGAATGCCAAAAGCAAGCTTTCTTGTGTAACTTAGATAGAATCAAATAACCAAATTATTTAAACGCATACAATTGTGTGCCACTTCAAGGTGAGAAAATTTATGACAACACGTATTCACCATGCAGGGTTAGCTGTTGATCCCAGCTTATACGCATTTATTAACCATCAAGTTATTCCAGGTACGGGCATTGACGTGGAGCACTTTTGGCAAGGCTTCTCAAAAATCGTGTCTGAAATGACACCGATTAACCGCGCACTGTTAGTGAAACGTGATGATCTGCAAGTGCAAATCGATCAATATCATCAAGCGCATTCAAACTTTGAATTTGACCATTACAAACAATTTCTACAGCAAATTGGCTATTTAAAACCAGCACCAAGCGATGTCACAGTGGTAACTGAAAGCGTTGAGCCTGAAATTGCCACAATGGCAGGCCCGCAGCTAGTTGTGCCGGTAAGCAACGCGCGCTTTGCGCTAAATGCAGCGAATGCCCGCTGGGGGTCATTGTATGATGCGTTATATGGCACCGATGCTATCTCGTACGACAATGGCCGTGAAGCCGGACGCGAGTACAACCCCGTACGTGGTAATGCGGTAATTGATTTTGGCCGTGAGTTTTTAGACCAAGCATTGCCACTAACATATGGTTCGCACAAAGATGCCAGTGATTACGCGATTGTTGATGGCAAGCTGATTGTCACGTTAAACAATGTAAGCCAAAGCGCATTGCAATCACCAGAGCAGTTGGTGGGCTATAACGGTACTAAGCAGCAACCTACAGAATTGATTCTTAAAAATAATGGGCTGCACATTATGATTCAGTTTGATGAAAACCATCAAATTGGCAAACAAGATAGCGCGCATATAAAAGATATTGTGCTTGAGTCGGCATTAACCACTATTATGGATTGCGAAGACTCTGTTGCGGCGGTTGATGCAGAAGATAAAGTAGGTGTATACAGCAATTGGCTTGGTTTAAACAAAGGCGATTTATCGGTTGAGTTTGAAAAAGGTGGTAAAACACTTACGCGTGCGCTTAACCCAGATTTAACCTACACAGATTTAAGTGGCGATGAGCAACAGCTAAAAGGTCGTAGCTTAATGCTAGTACGCAATGTTGGTCACTTAATGACAAATCCTGCGATTCTCGATAAAAATGGCGATGAAGTATTTGAAGGCATTATGGATGCGGTTATTACATCATTGATAGCATTGCATGATTTAAAAGGCAAAAGCACCCGCAAAAATAGCCGAGCTAATAGCATCAATATTGTAAAACCGAAAATGCATGGTCCTGAAGAAGTGGCTTATGCGAATACGTTATTTTGTAAGGTAGAAAACTTACTTAACTTGCCAGAGAATACCTTAAAAATGGGTATTATGGATGAAGAGCGTCGTACTTCGGTTAACCTCGCTGCGTGTATCGCTGAGGCGAAAGAGCGCGTTATCTTTATCAACACTGGTTTCTTAGACAGAACAGGCGATGAAATTCATACTAGTATGCTCGCGGGACCAATGTTGCCAAAAGATGCAATTAAAGCGCAAAAGTGGATTGGTGCGTATGAAAACAACAATGTGGATGTAGGCTTAGCATGTGGCTTAAGCGGTAAAGCACAAATTGGTAAAGGTATGTGGCCAATGCCAGATGAAATGGCGCAAATGCTCGTACAAAAAACTGCGCATGTGCAAAGTGGCGCAAATACGGCGTGGGTGCCATCGCCAACGGCCGCAACCTTACATGCGATGCATTATCATCAACAGGATGTATTTAGCTTACAACAAGAAATTAAACAGCGCGTTGCCGCTAATGTGGATGATATTTTGTGCCCGCCACTGCATCCAGAGCCAAAATCAATGACCTCTGATGCGATTCAAAATGAGCTGAACAACAATGCACAAGGCATTTTAGGCTATATGGTACGTTGGGTTGAGCAGGGAGTAGGTTGCTCTAAAGTGCCTGACATTAATAATGTGGGCTTGATGGAAGACAGAGCCACATTGCGTATTTCATCACAGCATATGACTAACTGGTTATGCCATGGTGTTTGCAGCGAGAAACAAGTAATTGACACCCTAGAAGCAATGGCCAAAGTGGTTGATAAACAAAATGAAGGCGACGCTAATTACCGTAATATGTCAGATAATTACGCGCAGAGCGTGGCGTTTCAAGCGGCACTAGAGCTAGTATTATCAGGTACAAAACAACCGAACGGTTATACAGAGCCTGTGTTACACCGCCGTCGTTTAGAGTTTAAGGCGGCGAATTAAATGTGCTGATTTATCAAGTTTAGTACAAAAAAGGCCTGAAAAATCAGGCCTTTTTATATAATTTTGATTAGTCTTGCACGATTGCGTTGTGGTAGATGTTTTGAACATCATCGCTATCGTTAAGCATATCCATAAACTTTTGGAAAAGCGGAATATCATCGCCTTCAATATCCACACTTGTTTGTGGTACGAAAGTGATTTCTTCAACATCTAGTTTCACATCTGGAAATGCTTCTGCCAGAGCAGTTTTAACGTTATAGAACTCAGTGTGTGGTGCAAATACTGAAACGATGCCATCTTCAACTTCAACATCAGTTACGTCAACGTCTGCCATCATTAGTGCTTCTAGCACTTCTTCGTCGTTGTCGCCTGCAAATGCAAATACAGCTTGGTGATCAAAGCTGTGTGCAGCTGTACCTGGGCTACCAATTTTTGAGTTAGTTTTAGTAAATGCTAAACGTACATCTTTAATGGTACGGTTTGGGTTATCCGTTAAACAATCGATAATAACCATGCAGTTACCTGGACCAAAGCCTTCGTAGCGTGCTGGTTGGTAATCTTCGCCAGCGCCGCCTTTTGCTTTTTCAATCGCTTTGTCGATTACGTGTGCAGGTACTTGGTCTTTCTTTGCTTTTTCGATAAGGCGTTTTAACGACAAGTTAGTATCTAGCTCTGCGCCGCCGTTTTTAGCCGCTACATAGATCTCTTTACCGTATTTAGAGTTTACTTTTGTTTTTGCGGCTGCTGTTTTAGCCATCGCGTTCTTGCGAACTTCAAACGCTCTTCCCATCTTAATTCACTCTCTATTCTCGCAGGAAATTTAGTTGCATGATTCTAACAAGTAAGGATTAAAACAGCTAGTAGCAACGCAAGATTAACAATTATTGCAAGTCAGTAAGCTTGTTGGTTATAAAACACATATATATTTTTTATTTTTGGTATTTCCTTTATTTATATTGCTGTTTCAGCTTTAAATTTTTTGCTCATAGTCTATTATTTCTACATGTTTTTTTTAAATCTTCATATTATTTATTGAGACAATAACTAGGCTTTGCGCTAACAGGGCGATCTTTTACTTAAAAGAGTAAATTAAAAGAAAGCTTTTTAATGCTAGTGGCACAAAGTAACAACAGCTATATTAAGTTTATGGAGTTAATGGCACTGTGAAGGATTATGGACAGGGCGATATAAGTTTAAACTTACTGGTGGACCGGATGCTTGACGGCTTTTGGCTGGTCAACAAGCATGGTGTTATCCTAGATGTTAACGAACAATATTTATCACTTACAGGGTACAGTAAAGAAGAAGTTGTTGGCCATCTCATTGAAGACTTCGAACTCTTTGAATCAAATCAAGATACCAATGATAGAATCGCTAAAATCACTGAGTTTGGCAGTGTTAGATTTGAGAGTAAGCACGTAACTAAAAGCGGCGCAGTCGTTGATGTTGAAGTAATGGCAAGTGCGGTGCCGAATAATAAGGGGTTGTTTTTTGGTCTTATCCGAGATATTCGTGTTCGAAAAGAATATGAAGCAAAACTGCTGTTAACAAATAATATCATTAACCAAGCGAGCGATGGCATTTTAGTTACCGATAGCTCCGGGAACATTGAATATGTAAACCAATCTTTTACCAATATTACCGGTTATCAGAGTGATGAAGTAATCGGTAAAACACCCGCAGTGTTAAGTTCAGGTATGCAATCAGCTTCCTTTTATGATCAAATGTGGGCATCTCTTGAAAAAAAAGGCGCATGGGCTGGTGAGGTATGGAACAAGAAAAAAACAGGTGAAATCTATCCTGAATGGCTCACCATTAATTCATTAAAGAGTGGTAAAAAAACATCTCATTACATTGCAAATTTTAATGATTTATCTGAATCGAAAAGGCTCACTAATCAACAAGAATTTCTTGAATTTCATGATCAACTTACTGGCATAGCAAACCTAAAATTATTTAACCAACGTTTAAGTATTGCACAAATGTTATACGAAAAACAAAATGTGCCTTATGTCATAATTATGCTTGATGTAAGTCGTTTTAAAACGGTGAATGATGCGCTAGGGCATGCAGCAGGCGACCATATACTTAAAGAAATAGCTAAGCGATTAACAAAACGAATCCGTCTTTCAGACACGTTGGCGCGTTTCAGCGGCAATCAATTTGTGATTTTGATGAGCGAACAAAATGTGCCACAAAATATCGACAAAATTTGCCAAAATATCGCAGCTTATTTTGACGAACCTTTTTATTTCGGTACACAAAACATTAAGTTATCCGTCAATATTGGTGCGGCAATATTTCCTGAACATAGCAAAGAACATAATGATATCCTCGCGTATGCGGAAATGGCGATGTACCATGCCAAAAAGCAGCAATATGATTATATTCAATTGTTTAATAATCAAATAAAACAAGCACTTTCTACTCGAAATAAATTAGAGGAAGGATTAAAAACCGCGATAAAGCGCGACCAACTTACCGTTTACTTTCAGCCTCAAGTGAATAGTGCCACCAATGAGGTATTCGCGATTGAGTGTTTGTTACGTTGGCAACACCCTGAATTAGGGAGTATTTCACCTGACACATTTATACCCATTGCAGAAGAGAGTGGGCTTATATGTGAGATTGGTGATTGGGTAATGGAGCAAGCATTAACACATTTCAGACAGTGGCTGTTGGGCAATATTTTTGATGGTACAGTTGCAGTTAATGTATCGTTAGCGCAGTTTTTAAACCCTAATTATCTTATAGGTTTAAGAAACTTACTTAGCAAAACACTCGTTGCAGCAAATAAAGTAGAAATTGAGGTCACTGAGTCATTATTTAGCAATCAAGATGCAGATCATTTAGCGATATTGAAAGAACTCAATTTAATAGGATTTCCAATCGCCATTGATGATTTTGGCACGGGTTATTCATCACTCCATCGCATAAAAATGATGCCCGTTAATACCATTAAAATTGATAAATGCTTTATTGATAATATTGAAACTGATGTAAGTGACCAAACTATAGTACAAGCGGTAGTTAACATCGCAAAAAGCATTGGGTTAAATGTACTTGCAGAGGGTGTAGAGACACAAGGGCAGGTTAATAAATTAGCTGAGTTTGGCTGTTATTATTGCCAAGGCTACTTTTATGCAAAGCCACAACCTATAGATACTTTTCCAAACTGGCTGGCTGAATTTAAAAATAAGTCCGTTTAGAAACGATACCCAATACGCCAGCTTACGCTCGACACATTATCATGTGGTAGAAATGCCACGCTGCTATCAAGCTCAACCATCCACTCGGGCGTGATATCGTAAGTAACAAATACACTTAGCTCGGCGTAATCATCATCAGTATTGTGAGGATACGACTTTCTGCCTGCAAAACTGACAAACTTATTGGTTTGTTTAGTACCATCGCCTTGAAACAGTTCATTCCAGCGTATAACGCCACCTGCAAGTAAATAGGTATCGGGTTTAATTTCAATGATCTTTGACGCCGAAAGTAAGCCGCTTAACACTACAGTTTCATCTTCTAGTGCATCCAGTAACGTTAGCGCCATTTCATTTTGTTCAACCATAACATCGCGATAACGCCATTCGTTGTATTGCACAAGTAACGACGGTTCGATAACCCAGTCGTCAAAAAACATACCATAGCCTACGGACAGTCCGTAACTGGGGGCATATGTTTTATGTTGTGATGAGGGAAGATCTAAAAATGATTCTCGATAGTCACTTTGCCAATAAGTGTAATTTCCTGATATCGCAAAGTTTTCAATGAAATAGGTTAGCGTTGCGGCGTAAGATTGTGAATCAATCTTTAATGAATTCGCTTTTCGTGAAAAGTGGGTATCTTCCCAGTTTATATAATCTAAACTGACTCGCACGCTCTCACTAAAGTCGTGTGCTAATGAAAAGCTCGTGCCACTGGGTGTTACACTGGTCAGTGTGCCAGATTGATCTAGCGGTAAATCTGAATGGCTTTGGCCTACTTTAATTTCAACAGCATTCGCACCAGTTGTTATGCCAAGCATTAAAACTGGTAAAAAACAGTGATATGTAAAGCGGTTTAAATTGCACATAGCCAACTCATTACGATACAGCGGTGACGATAATAGCAGCAATTAGCCGCAGCAAATAAGTGAAATTGCTAATAAAGTGTGAAATTTTGTAATCCAATTTAACAGTTGAGTGCTTTTTAAACGCTCATGTGGCTTTTATTTAATCTTACAGCTGCGCAACCCTTAGGAAATTTCCTTAGCGTAGCGTGTGATTTAAAGTTGACGATCGAGATTGATCGCACTTTGAAAAATGAATTGTTATTGCAATTACATAACGAATGAAAAGATGATTCGCTTGCTTGGTAAATTTTTATTCACTATTGCTAATTGCGTATTGCACTTTTTTTCTACTTAGTATTTAATGGCCGCCACTTTTTTGCCTTGGGCAAAAATACCGAAGTTAGTATTGGTTAGAGAAATAAAAATAACGGTGCGTTATGGATTTTTATATCCTAAAAAAAGGGGATGAGCTAAAAGCCATTCCTGCTGACAAAGCAATTTGCAAAAGCTATGAAAAATCGGGTTATAGCTATATTGATAAAGTAGCGGCATGTACTGAACAAGCAGCTATTAACAAGCTAAAGGGAAAAACCTTTGAAACGCTTAAAGGGCCATTGCTCCGTTTAAGTGTTGTTATTTTTGCATTGATTCTACTGTGGTGGGTGAGTTAACCACCACAGCTTCCTTATTTACCTTAGCTAGGTGAAATCTTTCTTTTCTTTTTATTTATTGCCACACGATAACGGTTGTGCAGTATGCCAACGCGTTCGACATACGCTTTCGTTTCAGCAAATGGTGGTATGCCTCGGTACTTTTTAACGGCATTAGGGCCTGCATTATATGCAGCCGTTGCTAATCTGATATTGCCATTAAACTTTTCTAATAAATAAGATAAATACTTAACACCACCTAAGATGTTTTGGCTCGGCTTAGTTGGGCGTTTTATGCCCATGTATTTAGCGGTTGCCGGCATCAGTTGCATTAATCCTATTGCACCTTTTTTTGAACGCGCATTGGCTTTAAATGCCGATTCAGCGTGGATCATTGCGCGAACAAGTGCTGGGTCAACATTATGTTGCTTACTTGCTGTCGCTATTTCTAAATGATACTTGTCTGGATAGATAGGAATTTTATGCCAATTTAAAGACGAGCGCAGTTGGCAGGCATAACAGCCCGTTCGATAAATACTGTAGCTGTGTTTAATTGGTTTTCGGTCGGTAAAAGCAATAGAACCATCACTTTTAACGTACTGATAAATAGGTTTAGCAGCCGCTGAAAACGCGAAAAACAGCATTATTAGAAGTAGTCTAAAAATCATTTTCGGTAAGGTATAACGTATTATTGTAATTATGGTCTGAAAGAGCAGATTTTCAACTCTTTCAATGGTGGTTACTTTACCTGTTTTTAGATGTGCTTTGTAGCCTAGTTAGAAGAATTAGATAAATTCTGTTATTGATAAATGAAATGCTAACAAAGCTGAATTTATAATTGAGCGCTATGCTATATCGATAAATTAAAATGTAGTTAGCATGTTATGTAGCGTGTAACCATGATGAGCTAGTTAAGTAAGTATTTATAAAGACGGCAAAAAAGTAAAAAGGCGCTTAACGCGCCTTTAGTAGATGACAGTGTATCCTATTTAAAGGAAGTGAATTTGCTTACACCATATCATCGAAAGGGTTGCTTGCAGTTAGTTTTACAGAGTGCGTAAAACCAGGCAAAGAAAGGGTTTCTTGCGTTAATTCGATATCGTTTTCATCAATTAAGCCATCACCAAAACGATAAATTAATTGGTAATCACCTAAATTTGCAGCCGCGCTGTAATCAGCTTGGTTTTGTTTAGTTTGTGTGAGTTTATCGCGATACGATGCCATTGCACTTTCGCCATGACGTTTAGTGAGCATCTCTAGCGTAATATTTGCTGAGAACATTGGCGCCGTAGCGTTGTTACCGCCAAAGCCTTTTGAGTTAATAAAGGCAATATCTTGTGCTTCACACTCATAGTGCTCAGTGCGAATATCAAGGCGCTCGGCGTAAACGTCGTCAGCGACTTTATCGATTGTGGTGATACCCGGCATAATGTTATGGCTAAAAATACCAAGTGCCATGGCCATTTGATCGCCACTTGCTGGGCCAATTGTATGACCAACAAAGGCTTTAGGCGCCGCAAGTTTCCAATTATCAATATTAAACGCTTTTGCAACGCGGTCATAAATGATTGACTCTGTTACACGGTTTTGTGGTGTACTTGAACCATGGGCAAGAATATAGCTACGCTTTTGTGCTGCTTCTTCACCGAGAATACTTGTTGCAAGTGCTACTGATTTTGCCATCGTAATATAATTACCTGGGCCTGGCGCAGTAATTGATTTTTTGATGCCATCAGCGTTTACAAATACATCAGGTACTGAGCCCATAACATCAGCGCCAAGTTCTAATGCTAATGCGTCATCCATTAATACGGCAAATTGTGCGCCTTCACCTATGGTAAAACCGCAGTTTTCACCAAATGGACGGCTAGTGCGGCGTAAATTTGGGGTATCGCTATTATCAAGCTTTTTCAAGCCTTCAATATTTGCCAGTGCGCTCATATTGCCAAAGCCTTCAACAATTTCAGGCGTAACTGCACAATCAACACTGCCAACAATTGCAACACGGGTGCGGCCCGCTTTGATATCGTGCACTGCTGCACGTAAGTTATATAAGAAGGTAGCGCATGCGCCTGATGTAGTGAAGGTTGTACCTACATTGCCGGTTACATAAGCGTTAATAAAGTCCGTCGACATGGTATTTAAACCAAGTGCTAAGTTTTTGGTGCTAACACGATCGCCTCTTAAGCGGTTTTTCATCATGCCGCCGAATGCTTCATCTTGCATTTGGCCTGCAACCGATGCGGAATAAGTACCGATTTGGTCAGGGTCGACAACGGCAAGTACATCTTGCCACGCTAAACCGGTTGATTTGATTGCATCCGTTGCGGCAAAAATAGTGGCTTGTAAGCCACGAGGCTGATAGCGGCTGTTATAAAGCGTACTTGGATCAAATCCCGTTGGAAATTGGCCAGCTGCTTTAATTGGATTATCGCGGTAGGTATCGTGCTTAAGTGATAATTCACCGTTAATCGTTACTTTAACTTTACCGCCTTCCAAGTTTTCTATTTGCCAATCGCGCGGCTGGGGTGACGGTAAGTGACGCGCACTTGTTTCAAATACAATGCTGTCGCCTTCACTTGGCATTACCGTCATTTTTTGATGCCCATGAGTGGCATCAACATCAAAATGATTGTTTTCAATTTTACGAATTAAGGTACCAGCAATAATTTGCTCACCAAATTTAGCTTCGATTTCGCTTGCGCAAATAGCTTGGTTTTCATGGTCAACAAGTTCACCGTTTTCTTGGCGTACTAGATTCATTAACGTTGCAAGGCCAAGAAATGTTTCTTGTCGCGCTTCTTGTGTTAATTTATCTATTACAATGCGACGGAACCCTTGGTGAGCAGATGTGCGTCCTGCGGCATTAATACCACCCATTCCAACAACAATAGGTAATGCAGTCATAAAAACCCTAGATATATACAGTTTGCGTTATTTAGACACAGTTTATTTTGATTTTAAGTTTTAGTTTGTGTTTAATTGGACATAGTTTTGGTGTATTTGGCCATTTCAAACTGGTTTGAGCAGTTATTATGACAACAAAAGTACGACTCTTATTGTATCCACAAATATTGGCGACCAGCGTTACGCTGCCAGTAGAAATGCTTAAAGCGGGCGAAGCATCATTTCATGACCGCAAAAATCGTAAGCTTGATATTAAGTTTGTAGCCGATAAACAAGAGCTGATCCAATGCCGCGCGGGGTGTGCTTTTTTACCCGAATTAACTGTTGGCTGTGATGACAATGCCGATTTTATTATTGTGCCGGGGATCTGGCGAAATCCTCGCCCTGTTATTAAGCAAAACCAAGCGGCGATTGGCTATTTGAAAGCTCAGTGGCAACAGGGTGCAACAATTGTCGGTGTTGGTACTGGCAACTGTTTACTTGCGGAAGCAGGCTTGCTTGACCATCACGCAGCAACAACGCATTGGCATTACGCTAAACAATTTCGCAAAGACTATCCTAAGGTCGATCTAAAACCGGAATTTTTTATTACGCAATCGGAGCGTATTTTTTGTGCGGCCAGTTTAAACTCGCTGGCTGATATTATGGTTTACTTGATTGCGCAATTATTTGGGCGAGATGCCGCGCAAAATGTGGAACGTAACTTTTCTCATGAAATTAGAAAACCATACGAAGAGCAGCGTTATTTAGAGGGGGCAGTTGATAGACATGCCGATGAACTCATTGCGCAAATTCAATTTTGGCTTAAAAACAACGCGTCGAGCGAATTATCAATGCAGCATGTTGCTGAGCAATTTGGTATTAGCCAGCGCACCTTATCACGGCGTTTTAAAGCGGCAACGGGCACCACAGCCAACCATTATTTACAAAAAATGCGCCTTGAAATGGCCCAAGAGTTATTGGCTTCGACCAACCTAACCGTGCAAGATGTAGCGGTAGCTGTAGGTTATGTTGATCAAGGTTATCTCACCAAAGTATTTAAGCGCGAGTTAAAACAAACACCGTCAGATTATCGTTTACTGGTGAGGAAAAAACTGTTTAAAACAGATTCGTGATTTTGTATTTTTAAAAAATAGCGTTATTAATTCATGCGATAGTATAGTTAACGTCTGCTATTTGGGCTAAATAGCAGACGTTTTTTTAAATGAAGTTTGCTTTAGCTTTTGCTGCACTGAAAATGGATCTTGGTTGGCAAGTTCTCGTTCAAACAATTGATGGTTAATTGGCTTAGAGACAAAATAACCTTGAGCATAGTCGCACCCAGCTGCCTCTAATATGAATAATTGTTCTTGTGTTTCAACACCTTCCGCGATTACTTTTAAACCTAATTTATGCGCCATTACAATAATAGCTTCACACAGCGCTTGGTTCTGTGCCGAACTTTCAAGATTCATGACAAAGGCGCGATCGATTTTTAAGTAGTCGAGTTCAAACTTGGTAAGGTAAGATAGCGCGGCGTACCCGGTGCCAAAGTCATCAAGAGATATTGCTACGCCTGCTGAGCGAAACTTTTTAAGTGTTTCTTTTATTTCTTCATTGTCATCAAGTAATAAACCTTCGGTAATTTCGATACAAATACCGTGCTTAAGACTTAGTTGTAGTAAAGTATTGAGCCAAATGACATCGTGCTTACTGACGCTTGACTGAAATTGCGCAGGGGAGCGGTTAACACTAATTTGAAAGTGTTGATCATAGCTTGATTGCCATTTTTTTACTTGCTCGGCCGCCTGTTGAAACACCCAGTTGCCAATATCAATAATCATTCCTGATGTTTCAGCGAGTGGAATAAAGTCAGCGGGGCTCACCATACCAAGTTCGGGATGATGCCAGCGCAGTAGCGCTTCTGCTTTATGAATTTTTAAATCAGAGATTGATAAAATTGGCTGATAAAGAACTTCAAATTGCTGGTTAATCACAGCAAGACGTAATTCCTGTGTGAGTAGGTGCGCTTTTTCAGTTTTTTCTTGTAAGGTTTTGTTGAAATGACGGTATTGTTTGCGCCCCTCTTCTTTCGATAAGTACATTGCTTGATCGGCAAAACGCAGCAACTCTTCCATTTTTTCGCTGTGGTCAGGAAACAAAGTAATACCAATACTGGCCGAGATAAATATTGATTCATTATTAATGTAGAACGGCATCTCAATCGCTTGAATCAACTTTGAGGCAATGTTTTCGACATCTGCTAGGTTGTGAATATTACACAGCAGCGCAGTAAACTCATCACCACCAATTCGCGCTACCGTGTCGGTTTCGCGTAAAATTATTCTTAGGCGCTCAGATACCTCAACTAACAATAGGTCGCCCGCATTGTGACCCATGGTATCGTTAACTTCTTTAAAGTGGTCTAAATCAATAAATAACAGTGCAAATTTATCGCCTGAGCGCTTACTTTTGGCGATTTCTTGATTAAGCCTATCGGTAAACATATTACGATTGGGTAACTGGGTGAGTGCGTCAAAGTTAGCTTGGTGCCAAATAACTTGCTGAGATTGCTTTTTCTCAGTGATGTCAGACATTGAACCAACCATGCGATACGGATTGCCTTTTTCATCGCGCATTGCTTCACCAACAATATGGAACCATAACTCTTGTTGTTTGGCGCTATACATACGCACTTCAATATCAAATGCTTCAAATGGGTCGGCTAGGTGCACCTCAAGGCTTGCTTTAAACTGTTTAATATCATCAGGGTGGATTTGTTCAGTAAAGGAAGCAAAATCACAACCAAACGCTAGATTGTCAAAGCCAAGTAGCTCGGTAAATTTAGTAGAGTAAAATACCTCGTTATTTGAAATATCCCAGTCCCATACCCCAGCGCTGGCACCTTTTGCAGCTAGTTCGTAACGTTGTTGGCTTAAATAAAGCTTACGTTCTGTTTCATTGATAGTTGTTACGTCTTCAACTACACCGATATAGGCAGTGATTACTTTGTTCTCAATGAGCGGTTCAGCGTGAATCGATAACAGCTTATTTTTTGTTTTTGCAGCTGATCGGAATGTGAATTGAAAATTAGCACCTTTGGCAGTGCAGGCATACCAGTGTTTAATGGCTTTTTGTCGATCATCTGGGTGCATTGCGTTAATGTAGCTGCTGCCGACGATATCAGTATTGGTTAAGTTTAACACTCGATAAAGCGCATTATTTGCAAACATGCATTCGCCAGTTGGCTTGGCGACAAACAAACCAATCGGGACGTGCTGCAGCACCGCTTGTGTGTTAAATG
Organism: Pseudoalteromonas sp. P1-9; assembly: GCF_001399975.1. Taxonomy (GTDB): domain Bacteria; phylum Pseudomonadota; class Gammaproteobacteria; order Enterobacterales; family Alteromonadaceae; genus Pseudoalteromonas. The sequence continues at coordinate 101,869 of NZ_LKBD01000001.1, read as the reverse complement.
CAAAACCTTTGCTTAACTTCCTTACCAAAATAGCTATTCCATTATCTCAATACGCTTAGCTTGTAGTAAGTGTAGTCAAAAAATGGTCGTATGCTTGAAATCCTTGTCTTTTTCTAACAATAAATTGGTGAATTTTTGGTTTAGAGAAAAAATGCGTGAGCGGGAAGTTTATTCGGTGCAATTAGCTCCGTTTCTTAACTAATAGTTCGCGTTAGCAGCGACTTGTTGCATGCAAAACTAACCTCTGCACCCGTATAAACAAAGACTAGCAGTACATGCGTTGTTTATAAATGATATTCATTACATTTGCGGTAGTTGAAATCGTTCTAGCTGAATACTGTTATGTTGAACTAGCTGCTCACACATTTGTGCTAAAAAGTCGATTTTACGATTAGAAAGTTGGCGATAGTCTAAAAATGGTGAAACCAGTAATTTGTTTTCGATATTGTACGCAAATTCGTCGTTAAGCCAGGTTAAATTGCCACCAAGTAGATCTTGTGAAGCAAGTTGTTTTGCGTAACCTCGTCCAGCAATTATATGTAGCGTATTTGCGCGTTTGTAGTTTGGCGGGCTGAATAACAATGCAGTAGCAGAGCCTTGCTGTAGTAATTGGGTGTCTCGATATTGCTGCCAAGTTGGCGCTGCGGTTTTACCCGAAAACACACAGGAGGTAAGGCTGTAAATGAATTTAGCGTAAACATTAAACTGTTTTCGCCAGCCATTACCGCATGCCATGGAAATTTCATTAATCGCGCCAGAGGGTAATTCAACTAATGAGTTTGGGATCGCGTATGAGGAAAATTGTGGCGCGTTTTCAACATAAAAAGCAAGCTGATATTGATTGCAGCCAAAACCGATTTCTGACATGTTTAGTACTGTGTTTTTTAAACGAATTTATACCACAAAGCGGATAAGGCTTAAATGGTTGAATCAAACGAAAAGGATTTAAAATGGAGCGTTTGTTTAGCTATGGCACTTTGCAGCAAGAAAACGTGCAGAGGGCTAATTTTGGACGGGTATTAGAAGGCGAGCGTGCTGTACTCCAAGGATATGTTTTATCTGAAGTAAAGATCGAGGATAAGGGTGTTATCGCCAAAAGTGGTAAGCAATATCATCCAATTTTAGTACGCACAGGTAACAAAATTGATGAAGTCACAGGCCATTGCTATTGGCTTTCAAGTGAAGAGTTAATGCAAGCGGATAGTTATGAAGTAGCGGAATATAGGCGCATAAAAGCTAAAACAAAGGATGGTCAAGCATGTTGGATATACGCTGCTAGTAAAGAGCAAAAAAATGCAAAGTAACTAGCAGCGTTAAAGCCTAGTATTTTGCATCATTCGCGCCATGTGGCTGCTCAACGCTCCATTGACCTAGGTTTAAATGGGTAATTTGATATAAAAATAGATAAGTATCTTTAATTGACTTCATAGTGGCTTCTCCTTTACATGTTTCATTAGTAATGGAAAATCTGTGCCAGCATCAGTTTGTTATTTAAATCAAATGATTAGCAATATCGCTATATTTATTCGAGTTATAATGGTGCAAGTCTGCACCATTATAAAACTAAGGTGCAAAGGTGATCTGCCCTAATACTGCAGCTTTGTTAGCACCCGTTACAGAGGGCGCATTAGCTGGCAGATGATTTAACGTGCGATAAGCCATCCAAGCAAACGCCATTGCTTCCATAAAATCGGCACTGACGCCAACATTATCGCTAGTAGTAACATGCCAATCTGGTAAATGATGTTGCAGGCGCGCAACCAAGTAAGCGTTTTTAGCACCACCGCCACACAATACCAACGTACCTACTTTTGACTGAATAGGGCTTGCAATGGTTAGCGCTGTAAGCTCAGTTAGTGTTGCTAACATATCGTGGTTATTGAACGTATTTTCAGCACACTTCTGCCTAAGCCAAGTCAGATTGAAATACTCCCGTCCAGTACTTTTTGGCGTGGGCAGTGCAAAGTAGTCATCATCTAATAGTTGTTTAAGTAACTCTTGATTGATTTTACCTTGCTTTGCGAAGTCGCCATTGCGATCGTATGGTTGGTCAAATGCTTGCTGTGTAAAACCGTCAATAAGTGTATTGCCTGGGCCTGAGTCAAAACCAAGTAAAGTGTCTTGGTGACAAATTGTTAGGTTAGCAATGCCGCCAATATTGGCAAAAACCTGAGAGTCTTTATGCTTATTAGAATTTATTTGAGCTAACAAACTTTGATGAAAAAGAGGCACTAGCGGGGCGCCTTGACCACCAAGGGAAACATCCATTTCGCGGAAGTTATGTACACAAGTAATGCCTGTTTTAGCGGCGAGCACAGATGCATTTAATAACTGGGTTGAATGCGGTGTTTCACTGTTAGGGTCGTGGAAGACAGTTTGCCCATGTGCGCCGATGGCTTTTATTTCGTTAGCATCAACTTGCTGCGTTTGTAGTAATTGATTAACTGCCGCTGCGTATTCACAAGCTAGTTGATAAGACGCATTACCTATATCAGCAATATTGCATGTCTTATTAGTAATAATTGAAGATAACAACTGATGCAGTGACTCTGTAAAGGGGGTTTCCAAGCTTGCTACTAACCTAGTTTGCCCGTTTACTATGTTTACTAATGCAATGTCGATACCATCCAAGCTAGTGCCAGACATGATGCCGATGTAGCAGATAGAATTTTGTTTCATAATTTCAATTTTGAAATACATATTTGTCAATTGTAAAGATAAATTCCATTAGATAAAGTCATAGACGAAAATATGTAAATAATTATTTAAAATGCAAATGTTTGTAAATGATGTGTTGTAAGGTTTGTTTTACCTTGTTAACTTGTGGCTAATTTATTAACAAGGGTTGATTATGAAAAATAATAAACTGAAGTTATCAGCACTTAGCGCAGCTATTCTAATTTCGTTAGCTGGTTGTGGTAGTGACGATAACAAAAAAACAACTGTAACACCTGATGTAGCTCCTACTGCGAATGATGTAATGGTTCTTAATGCAATGCAGTGGATGGTTTCGGAGGGGCAGTTAAACGCCCGTGATGGAAACTACGATGAACTTTCTGTTTCGTTTAGCGAAAACGGTGAATCTGTAAGTGCTGAAGGTGGTGTTTATACCTTTTCTCATGGTGTACTTGAGCTTGATGGCCTTAACTTTAAGTATGTTAACATTTCTGGCGAAGATGCAGAAATTGGTTACACAGTAACAGCCAATGGCAAATCAGCGTCTGCTAAACTAGTAGTCTCAGGTGTTAAAGGCGACCCACTTGCTAAGCATCAATGGCATTTACGTAATACCGGTCAAAAAGCATTCGCTCTAAGTGATGAAATGAAGCAAGGTCTAATCGATTTATACGTAAATGATCTAGGCATTATGACTGAAGAAGAAGCAATAGCATATTGGGACGCTGAATTTGCTGATGCAGAGGCTCGTTATTTAGTTGCTGGTGAAGATATCAAAGCAGTAGAAGCCTATAAACAAGGTGTTACAGGTGCTGGTGTAACTGCTGTTGTGGTAGATTCAGGTCTCGAAATTCGCCATGAGGATTTAGCACCAAATGTACTGCCTAATCGTTCATTAAATTTAGTTCAGGGTGCATTAGATAAAACTGACCCTACGAGCGAAGCGATAAATGGTGACCATGGTACAAGTGTAGCGGGTTTAATTGCGGCTAAAGGCTGGAATGGCTTAGGCGGCCGTGGTGTGGCTCCAAACACTGGTCTAATCGGTATGAACTATTTAGGTTCTGGTGATAAAGTTGCTCAAACAGACTTCTTAGTGCACGGTTTCCCAGGTTCTGGTATCACAGCTAATGAAGAAATTTCAGCGTTCAACCGCAGCTATGGCATCACTTTCCCAGTGTATATTGGTTATTCAGAATTAGATGAGCAAATCGAGTCGTATCCAAATTTATACCTTCGTGGTGGTAAAGGTGCGACTAATATTAAGTCTAGCGGTAATAGTTTTGAAGATGGTGGTCCAGAAGGCTCTTTCTGTGCAGATAATGGCGCAAATGATTTAGGCCTTACCTGTTATAATGGTAACAGCGAGCCTAGCCAAGCGCATCCTTACTATTTCTCAGTGGGAGCAGTTAATTCTAATGGTAAACACACAAGTTACTCTTCAGCAGGCGCAAACGTTTTAGTCGCTGCTCCATCTGGTGAGTTTGGCCGTTGGGCACCAGCAATGGTTACAACAGATCCTATGACATGCTTGAGTGGTGTATCTGGTTATGAAGGCCGTAATATTGCTGATTGGAGTGCTGCTTACGGTGAAGCATTTGCTGCAAGCCAATATGTATTCGATTACCCAGGTCACCCAGAAAACGCAAGCTGTAATTACCGCTCTACAATGAATGGTACATCATCTGCAGCGCCTAATGCGGCAGGTGTGGTTTCACTTATTTTATCTGCAAACAAAGACTTAACTTGGCGTGATGTACGTCATATTTTAGCTAATACGTCGACTAAAAATGATGCTAGCGATGAGGCAATCACACTATCTGTAGGTAAAGATGAAGAGGCAGGTGAATTTGTTGCACACGATGGTTGGATTGAAAATGCTGCGGGTTATAAGTTTAATAACCTTTACGGTTTTGGTCGTGTAGACGCTGGCGCTGCTGTTGCTATGGCAAAAGCATATGATACTAACCTAGGTGAAGAAGTTATCAGTGATTGGGTTGGAGCTGGCTCTGTTGTTGGTCAAGAAGACTTAATGGTAGAAATTCCAGACAACAATGCCGAAGGTGTATCGTACACAGTAACTATTGAAGAAGATGTTACAGTTGAAGCAATTCAATTTAATTTTGATATTGTTAGCAAAGAAATGGGCTTCGGTTTTGATACAGCTAATGGCCCAGTACAAACTACAGCTGGTACCGATTTAGCAATCGAAGTTACATCTCCAAGCGGTACACGTAGTGTATTACTATCGTCGAAACAAGCGCTTGTTTACCCTGCATTTGATTTTTACGGAGGCTGGCAGCCTGGTTACATCTTGAAAAATGGTACTTTCCTAGCAAATGCGTTCTATGGTGAATCAGCGAAGGGTGAGTGGACGATTCGTTTAGTTGATACATCTGGCGATAGCTTCGCAACTGCTGATGGTGGTTCGTTTGGTTTTATCGGCTATGTTAATAACACAACCCCATCTACGATGACTGGTGCTGCGGTTCGTGTATTTGGTCATGCGGCAAACTAAGGAGTTTATGCAATGAAACTTAAATTATTATCAATGACAGTAGTTGCGATGACGTTATCAACTCAAGCTACTGCGGTATCAAAGTTTGACGCTGGCGTTGCCGATAAAGTTGATACACAAAAACAAGTACAACAATTATCTAAAGCTGATTTTGGCATGTATAAAATTGAGAAAGGTTTAGCACTAGTGCCTTCATCAATTGCGGCTGCTGATAGCGTGATTGCTTCAAAGGGTGAGAATGCAGTAGTTGCTCTTGAAGTTCCAAATGACTTAGTAAAGCCTGGCAGTCTTGTGCGTAACATTTTTACAGGTAATTTAGCTCCTTTATCAGGTAACATCTCTATTCTACTTAAGAAAGGTGTTTCGGCTAATGATGTTGCAGCTGCAACTGGTTTAAACCTTGAGTCAAGTTTTTCTGGTACTGATTTAGCTGTTGTTTCTGTTGCAGAAAACCAAGATGTTTTAAAAGCGCAAGAGCTATTAAAAGCATCAGGTCTGATTAAAGAAGCACGTATTGAAGTATTAGAAGCACGCCATACAGCGCGTTAATCTGATTACTTAACTTGTTAAAGCCCGCTTCTAGCGGGCTTTTTTGTTTGAGGTTCAAAATAATTATTTAAGAGATTACTGTGCTTTCTATTTGTGTATTGTTAAGTCTTAAAAACCCGTTATTTATTGATTCATGTGCAATATTAAATCGTGAAGCTAATTTTATCTTAAATTATTGTAAATGAGATGTTGTTGTTTGGTGTTTCTGTTGTTAATGTTATTCAACTTACAAAAATAAGTTTGTCCAGATAAAAAGTTCACCTAAGAGGGAAGTCAAAAATGACAAGATTTGGTAACAAAAGAACGCTAATTGCGTTATCAGTTGCGGCAGCAATTACATCAACAGCAGCAAGTGCTGCAACATTTAAGCAGTATAACTACAGTGGTGCAAAACCAGTTCAAGCGCAAGCAAGTATCAAAAATGACGAAAAAGAAGTAAAGCAAGCAAGTGCTTGGTTAGTAAAACTTAACACGCCATCAATAGCGCAAAGCCAAGGTGTTAGCTCAAATATTGCGAGCCAAACAGCGTCGATTATGACTTCTCAGGCTTTAGTCGAATCAGCAATCCAAACGATGGATTTAAATATTAGCATTGTTGCAAAAACTTCTAAGCTTGTTAATGGTTTACTTGTTAAAGGTGACAAGCGCGAAATTGAACAGCTGGTAGCACATAATGAAGTAGCGGGTATTTTCCCAATTTATGACTCTGAGTTACATATAGCGGATAGCGCTGAATATATTAAAGCAGCCGAGTTAGTAGCATCAGGTGTTGCTAACGGTAGCGGAGTGAAAGTTGCCGTTTTAGACACGGGTATTGACTACACTCACGCTGCATTTGGCGGTGAAGGTACTGAAGCCGCATATGTTGCAGCAGCTGAAGACCCAACAGATTCTGTAGCTTGGCCGCAAGGCCAGGTTATGGGCGGCTATGATTTTTATAATATGGACCCAGATCCAATTGATGCCGGTACAAGCCATGGTACGCATGTGTCACATTCAGTATCGGGAATAGCACCAAATGTAGAACTTTATGTGTACTCTGTGTGTGCTGGTGGGTGTCCTGGTGTTGCTCAGTTCATGGCATTAGAAGCGGCGATGGATCCGAATGGTGATGGTGATATTTCAGACCGTGTTGATGTAATTAATATGTCGCTGGGTGGTGATTTTGGTGATATCGCAACTGATGGTGTTGGCCTTGCTATTAACCAAGCGGTGAAGCTCGGTACTAATGTTGTTATTTCTGCTGGTAATGACGGCGCTTATCCATTTATTGTTGGTGGACCAAGTACTTCTGAAAATGCGTTATCAGTTGGTGCAATGACTCACCCAACAGATGAAACATTAATTCCAAGTGGCACGATTAACGGTGAAGAGGCTATTATTCAGCTTGCGTCATTCGGTCCATCTGAACCTTACATGCTGTCAAATACTGATCTTGAAGTTGTCTACCCAGATGCAAACCAAACTGCATGCGAAGCATTTGCTGATGGTACCGATTTTACAGGCAAAGCGGTTGTGATTGACCGTGGTGGTTGCGCGTTTGTTACAAAAGTATTGATGGCGCAAGAAAAAGGTGCCGAGTTTGTATTTATTGCAAATAATAACGATGACGGAACGCCGGCGCCTATGGGCGGTAGCAGTACAGAGGTTACTATTCCATCTGTTGGTATTACATATCAAGCCGGTATGGCATTAAAAGAGTCTGGTATATTCTCGATTAATGTTGAAGCTATCGTTACATCGGGTGCAATCGCATCATTTACATCACGTGGTCCATCAATGGACGGTTTATTAAAACCTGAAATTACGGCGCCTGGTGTGAATATTATGACTGCACACCCGGGCACAGGCACAGGCCTTTCTGGTGCGACTGGTACATCATTCTCAGGACCAATGACAGCTGGTGCAATGAGCTTATTAAAACAAGCGCATCCAAATCGCAATGCGATAGAACTTAAAGCTACTATTATGAATACGGCAAACCTTGATGTTACTATGGAGCCGCGTTCATTAAACCCAGAAACTGAATTGGCGCCGATTAGTTACATTGGTGCGGGGCTTGTTGATGTTGAAAAGGCGGCAAACCTACCTGTGGCAGCATGGGCAAAAGATACAAAACAAGCAGCATTATCACTTGGTTTGATTAACCCTTCTCAGGCAACTGACTACGTTAAAACGGTACAAGTTAAAAACTTTACAAGTGAAAGTAAAACCTACGACCTCAGCCTAGAGCAGCGCTTCAGTAACGATATTGAACGCGGCGCGCTGGTGGTAATGCATCCAGATTCAATTACAGTGCCGGGCGGTCAAACGGTATCGTTTGATGTTACGTTTAAAGTTGACCCTGCAAAACTGCCGGAGTGGACATTAAACCAAAATAATATTGGTACACAAGACGCTACGACAGATTTAACTAATCTTGAATTAGACGGCGCGCTTATTTTCTCTGAGGGCGGTGAAAAAGCACTTCATTTAGTTTATCACACGTTACCAAAAGCTGCGGCAGAATTGTCATTTGAGCCTGTTCAAATGGAAGGTGGCACGGCGCATAAAGTGACTAACGTAGGTGCAGTCGACTTTGAACCATTCTTTGCGCCAACAACAGTTTCAGATGCTGCCGAAGGCAAGCGTTTAGATCTGGTAAGTGGTTCGGTTGAAATGATTGAAGTGCCGACTGAATTCTGTGAATCAGGCTACTCTGTTTTCTCAACAATTGTAATGAATGAAGGTGTGAGCCATAGCTATATTGGTGGCTTTATGGTTGACTTCGATTTAGACCAAGACGGTACATATGACGTTACTGCGCAAAATGGTAAGCTTGAGTGGTTCTATGATGTAGAGCCTACACAAATATCATTTACCCACCCATATGGTGTAGGAAGTGGTTGGTTAGGCAACATGTATCACACAACTGGTAACAACTTTATGACTATTCAGTCGTGTTTAGGTGCATTTGGCCTAACGACTGAGGACATGGGACTAACAGCTAACGTACGATTCCGTCTTGAAGAAGGAACTTGGACACCAATTGCTTATGAATCACTTGATGATGCAATGGGAACGTTCACATTTGAGAAATCAACAGGTGTTGCAGCATTAATGACTGCGGAAGAAAATATTGTTGAGTCGTTAGCTCCGGGTGAATCCGCTTACCTTGCGCACGCAGGTAAAAACTTTACGATTTTATCTGAATCAGGTTCGAAAGCGATTAACGCAACACCAAGCGCTGACCGCGCAGTTGCACCAATGCTTGCTGACGCTGAGTTCTCAATCGCTGAAAATTCGGAAAATGGTACAGTGGTTGGAATGCTAGAAGTGTCTTATGGTGCTGAGCTTGCAAACCTAGCGTCAGAGTTTATTGTCGTTAGCCAAACGTCAAATGCGGTTATGTTAGAACAGTCAGGTGAAATTGTTGTTGCTGATAAATCAGTGCTTGATTATGAAGCTGGTCTAACTGAAATCGAAATGGAAGTGGTTGTTACTGATACTGCTGGCAATATTTCTGAGCCTGCGATGGTGAAAATTATGGTGACAGATGTGAATGAAAATCCACTTCCTGAACCAGTAACGCCACCTAAAACGAAAAAATCGTCAGGTTCATTTGGTTGGCTTGCACTGCTTGCTGCGCCACTGGCATTTATTCGTCGTAGAAAAGTGAAGTAACTATTTCATTTTTATTGAAAAGCCCGCAATAATGCGGGCTTTTTTAGTGCTTTTGTCTGACGTACCAATTAATTAGATAAGTGTATACTATCGAGCCCCTAAGAGCTTAATTAGTGATTCAGTACAGTGCTTGTTTTCTGTACTACACTTTGTATAACTAAATAATTAATAAAAAATAATTGGCGTCGTCTTATGCAGAAAAACCAAACCCTCACAGGCAGTGAGGTAAAACTAAAGTCGTCACAACGGATTGTTTCAACCACGGACCTAAAAGGTCGCATTACTTACGCAAACCAAGACTTTATCGATATCAGTGGCTATCAAGGCGACGAGCTGATTGGTCACGGGCATAATATTGTCCGTCATCCGGCAATGCCGTCACTGGCTTTTAAGGATTTATGGGGCACTATCAAGCAAGGTAAGCCTTGGATGGGCATTGTTGATAACCGCTGTAAAAATGGTGATAACTATTGGGTTGATGCCTATATTACCGCTGTGATGGAAGGGCAAAAAATTGTCGGTTATCAATCGGTGCGTCTAAAGCCTGAAGAAGATTACCTTAAACGCGCGAAAGCGCTGTATAGTTCGGTTAATAATGGCGCGAGTTTGGGTCAAAAAATTACATCTGCATTGTCATTTAACTTAATGGGTAAGTTAACGCTTGCGGGCGTATTTGCAACCGTTATTCCTGCCTTGATTGCTTCTTTCTCTGTTTCGTCAGTTGCACAACTATGGCCATTAATGCTGGCATTTGTGCTGTTTGGTTTATTTGCATGGGGTGTTGCCAAACCTTATCAGGATGCTGCACGAAAAGCGCGTGAGATTTTTGATAATGATATTGCCAAACAAGTGTACACCGGTCGCAGTGACGAATTAGGCCAATTGCAGCTCACGATTAAAATGTTGCAAACCCAGCAAGAAACCATTGTATGGCGTATTAACGACGCAACGTCTGGGCTTGATACTGTTGCGCACAGTACCATGGACACGGCCGAGAAAACGAATCAATTAATGCAGCAGCAAAACCGTGAAGTCGAACAGGTCGCAGCTGCAATCAATCAAATGTCTGCAACGGTAAAAGAAGTGGCGCAAAACGCCTCTCTTACCGCTGATGCAACGCAAGTTGCCGATAACGAAGTAGTTGAAGGGCAGCAAGTGGTTGATAGAACGACCGCAGACATTAACGAACTTGTACGCGAAGTTGAATCTGCTGTTACGGTTATTAATAAACTTGCGTCAGATAGCCAGCAAATTGGCACTGTGGTTGATGTGATTCGTGGTATTGCGGAACAAACCAACTTACTTGCACTTAATGCCGCAATTGAAGCTGCAAGGGCAGGTGAACAAGGTCGTGGCTTTGCCGTTGTTGCCGATGAAGTACGTACACTCGCCGCACGCACTCAGTCATCGACAGAAGAAATTCAGCAAATGGTTGCAACGTTACAACAATCTGCAGGTGAAGCGGTTTCAGCAATGCAGCAAGGGCAAACCAGAGCAGAGCAAAGTGCCGATCAGGCGCAACTTGCAAAAGCGTCACTTAGTCGTATTTTAGATGCGGTAAATACTATTACGGATATGAGTGCGCAAATCGCAACCGCAGCAGAAGAGCAGTCTGCGGTATCCGATGAAATTACAAAGAATGTGATTAACATTGATAATGCGAGTAAAGAAACACTTGACGCGTCAGAGCATGCATTTGAGTCAACAGAGAAACTGTTAAACGAAGCAGAACGATTAACCACGATGGCGAAGCAATTTAGTCAGCACCGTTAATCTATAGTTGGATCATTCATTAACTAACTTGAGTTCAGGTTAATTAGGGTTTAAGTTAATAAGGTTCGATGTAAAAAAATGCCGCGATATTCGCGGCATTTTTGTATCCATAGATACTAACTCAAGGTCGGGTTACTTAACCGGGAAACCACGGTCACGCATTAGTGCTTCAACTTCTGCGTCACGTCCTCTAAATAAACGATATGCTTCAGCTGGGTCCATTGCGTTACGAATAGAGAATAAGTGCTTAACAAGCTTGTCAGCTAATTCTTTATCGTAAAAGCCACCAGGTGCTTCAGCAAATGCTTCAGATGCGTCTGACGTTAGTACTTCCGCCCATAAGTAGCCGTAATAACCCGCTGAGTAACCTTCACCAGAGAAAATATGGCCAAAGTGTGTGCTGCGGTGGCGCATCACAAGCTCACTTGGCATACCAATGGCTTCTAATTGCTCTTTTTCAAATTTAGCTGGGTCAATTTTAGCTGGATCGGTTGTATGGTATAGCATATCCATAATTGCCGACGCTAAGTACTCAGTAGTTTTAAAGCCTTGGTTAAAGGTTGCTGATTTCTTAATTTTAGCAACTAACTCTTTTGGCATTGGCTCACCAGTTTTGTAGTGAACAAGGTAGTTATTGATCACTTCATCGGTTGTTAACCAGCGCTCAAGTAGTTGCGATTGGAATTCAGTATAGTCGCGTACACCTGAATGCGATTTAGGGTAAGCAACCGTTGCTGATAAGAAGTGAAGTGCATGACCAAACTCATGGAAATAAGTCTCAGCATCGGACCATGAAATAAGCGTCGGTTCGCCTTCAGAGCCTTTAACAAAGTTAGAATTGTTTGACGACAGAACCGTTTTCTTACCATCGAATGTTGTGTGGCTGCGATAGGTGGTTGCCCACGCGCCTGAGCGCTTACCTTTACGACCAAATGGGTCTAAATACCATAAACCAATATGTTCGCCAGTGGTTTTATCAGTTACATCCCACACGCGCACGTCTTCATGGAACACAGGGACTGAACCGGCCGCCACTTCTTTAAAGTTGAAGTTAAATAAACGACCTGCTACATAGAACATCGCTTCGCGCAGTTTATCTAGTTGCAAGTATTGTTTTACTTCGTTTGAATCAAGATCGTACTTTGCTTTACGTACTTTTTCTGCGTAGTAGCGATAATCCCATGGCGCAATTTTAATGTTTGCACCTTCGCTATCAGCGATTACTTGCATGTCAGCAACTTCTTCACCCACGCGTGCAATTGCCGCAGGCCATACTTTATCCATTAGGGCTTTTGCATTCGCTGGTGTTTTTGCCATACGGTCTTCTAAACGCCACTGTGCGTAGTTGTCGTAGCCCAATAACTGCATGCGCTCGTGACGTAGAGTTAAAATGTCTTTAATGGTTTGATTGTTATCAAACTCATCACCATTACCGCCGCGGTTGTAGTAGTTTTTCCATACTTGTTCACGTAGTGCACGTTCATCTGAGTAGGTTAAAAACGGATCCATTGATGAACGCGAATTAGTAATTGCGAACATTTCTGGTTTACCACGATCTTTCGCCGCCGCTTTTGCCGCTGAAATTAACGAATCAGGTAAGCCTGAAAGTTGCTCTTTAGTTAAAAACACCACGTAGTTTTCTTCATCTGCTAACACATTGTTGGCAAATTTAGTGTGAAGACCAGCAAGCTCTTGGTTAATTTCTGCAAAGCGTGCTTTAGACGGTTTATCAAGTGTTGCACCATTACGTGCAAAGCTATTGTAAGTAAGCCAAGTTACTCGTTGCTCTTCTGGTGTCAGTGACTTTAACGCATCGCTTTCGTATACCGCTTTAATGCGCGCAAAAAGCTTTTCATTTTGCGTAATTTTTGAGTTGAAGGCAGATAGCTTAGGCGCCATTTCTTTTTGAATGGCACGAAATTCTGCGCTAGAAACGTTTGAGCGCCAAATACCGTAGTAAGTGTAAACGCGTTTTAAAAGGCTGCCTGATTTCTCAAGTTCAACAATGGTATTGTCAAACGTCGCTGGCTCAGGGTTGTTGGCAATGGCATCAACTTCTGCCAGTTTTTGTGCCATTGCGGCATCAAATGCAGGCTTAAGCTCGCTCAGTGTTACTTTATCAAATGCTGGTACACCGTTATATGGACCGCTAAATGCGGCCAAAATTGCGTTGTCGTTTTTAGTGTCTGTCGCAACTGTTTTTTCGGCTGTTGGTGCGTTTGAAACTGTTGGTGCTGATTTTTCACCACAGCCTGACAAAGCAAATACTGTTGCCATCGCAACCAGCGAAAGGTTTAGTTTTTTCATTGTGTGTTCCTAGTGTTATTGGCGAGTCTTAATTGCAATCGTGTTCAGAAAAAAAAGCACGCTAAGCGTGAATGCTCACTCTTTAAATAGTTAATCATTTTACGGGCTAAATAGCGTGCTTAATGCGTGTATTCCGCCTGATATCTGATCACATACTTAATAGAATTGATATAAAACAGGCAAGTAGGTAAAAAGCAAACTTTAGTAAGGGGGGTTCATACTAAAAATGTTCAATGCACCAAATTGCAATGTCTAATTCGCTAGCAGAGCGACTCGCTTAATTCGATTGTGTGCTTATGCTAAAAAGCTTTTTGCATAAGCACAATGTTTTTGCGTTAAATGAGCGTTTGCTTGAGGTTAAGCTCAGGTGATACTTCGCACAGCGCACCGTTGATCAAAGTAAGGTTCGGCGGCTGGTGGCCTATGTCCATATCGTAAATGATAGGAATATTAAGTTCGGCTTGCGTGAGTGCCATAGCAAAATCAATTTGCTTGTTCGCAGCAGAAGCTGCATGTCTGCCAACAAAAAGTGCGTTAATGCGCTCAAAATGGCCTTTGTATTTTAGCATTAACAATGCGCGTAGCCAGGCGGTAGGGCTGAGTTCAGCATTTTCGATGTATAAAATAACACCTTCTTTTTCATAGTGTTGGCAAAAATCCTGCAGATCACAATACGGACTATCTAAGGTAAAAATAAGCGTATCTAAACAGCCGCCAATTAAACGCCCAGAAACACCCTCACTTGGCCAATTAAGTGTTTTCCAACACGTTTTTTGCGTTAAATTATAAGCTGCATCTGGGCTGTTAATCACATCAGCGTAGTCTGCTTCAAAATGACTTGATGCGGTTTGTGTAAAGCTATCGCCCTTTTTCAGCGTTATTGCGTTATAAAAAGCAGATGTCGTGCTATCAGATTGATTAGGAACCAATTGCATTAGATTAGCTGTGTGCATACTTGCCCAATTTAACCGCGTTGACAGTGTAACTTGCAGTGTACTTACATCCGAAAAGCCAATTAGCCACTTAGGTTTCGCACTTTGTAATTGCGCAAAATCAAGCAGGGGCAATAGTTCCATTGCAAGTTCTCCGCCCCAAGGCGGCATAATCGCATCGATACTATCGTCTAGCAGGTATTGCATGAGTTGCTGAGCGCGAATTTCTTTGCTGGCGCTTACATGCTGGTGGTTATGTTTTAGGTTTGGGTCAAGAACTAGTTCAAAACCCAATTGTTTAAAATGCGCTAGTGCTAAAGATAAGCGGGGGTGAAAGGCTTCATCGACGCCTGATGAAAATGCACAAACAGCGATTTTACTGCCTGCAACTAGTGCATTCGGGTACTGCATTATCTGTCTCTAATGTAATGGTTTTGCACCACTTTATCGATATACTTTTTGCTTGCCAAGAGTTTAAAGCCCAATGGCTCAGGTAAATCGCCAAACAATGGGTAGCCACCACCTAACAGTACAGGAATTCGTGTCAGGATCATTTCATCGACTAAGTCTTCCTTTAAAAAGCTTTGAATGGTTTTACCGCCGTCAATATAAAGGTTGTGATAGCCAAGTTCTGTTAAGTTTTTCACAATTTTTTGTAGTTCACCATTTACCAGAAAAACCTTGCCCTCGTAGCCATTAGGAACATGTGTTAGGGAATTAGAAAGAACAAAAACGGGTTTGTTGTATGGCCATTCCACGCCAAACGACAATACCATTTCAAAGGTATTTCGGCCCATTAACAGTGCATCGATGCCTGCGATAAACGCATCAAAACCAAAGTCGTCGCCGTTAGGGTTAGGTAACTGATGTAGCCAATCAATTTTATTATCTTTATCAGCAATATAACCATCGAGACTAGTTGCAATAAATACTTTGTTTGTCATCAGAAATTCTTCTTTTTATTGTTCCGAACTCAATTTAACGCAAAAATTTTAATCGGGCTAATAACTCTTTGTTGTAGTGAACTAAACGCATATGACTTGTTTTGGCATAAAAATAGTTTTGTGATGGGGTTTTCCTCATAAGCAGTTATGCCACTTTTAGCTGCGTAATTACATTGAGCTTCTATACTTAAGGCGTTATCAGTGAGGAAGTTAGCTATGTTGCGGTTATTGGTTTTTATTGGGTTTCTGTATGTTAATACAAGTTACGCAGAGAGCTATACGGTACTGAGTTATCACGGTGCTAATCCGCCCTACAGTTATTTTGAAGATGATATTATGAAAGGTATTTTTCCTGATATCTTTGCGCGTATTTCGGAATTATCTGGGCATCAGTTTACGTTCGTTACTTTTTCTGTTGCTCGTGGTTTACGATTGTTTGATCAAGGCCAAGTTGATATTGAACCGGGCGTTAATCCAATATGGCGTAGCCACACCAAAGTACCGGGTATCTACAGTGAATTTTACGCCAGCTCGCGAGAAATTGTCGTCGCGTCGCAATATCGTCAAGAAAGAACACCGTTAGATTTATATCATAAAGTACTCGGCGTAGTACGTGGCTATCGCTATGGTGAGTTTGAACAACACTTTGCACCTGGGAAAATAGTGAAAGTAGATTCCCGTTCTGAGGTTGAGTTATTGGCGCAAATTGAACATGGCAATATTGATTACGCCATTTTAGGCGAAGCAAGTGCGCTGTTTTACATAAATAAAAACAAAAAAACCTCGTTTAAACCGGTATTATTAGTGAGTGATTTGCCGGTTGCCATGCGTTTTCAGCCACATTTAAGTGTGTTGCGCTCAGAGCTAAACAAAATTTTGATTGATATGAAACAACGCGGTGAAATAGACACTATTTACGCTAAATATGGCACAAAGCCGTAACGTCTAACGGTCAACTTTACAGCTGCAAAAACAAGCTTAAAAGTGCAACACGCAACAAAGATTTAGTATATGCTACAGGCCCCTGTTATTTAACGTTAGCATTATGTATGTTGCTTTGTTTTTCCTTTCTTAATGGAGTGCTATCTGCTCCGTTTATTTGCCTATTTCAAAACCGGACTGCTTTTAATAAGCAGCGTAGTATTGCTTTTCTCACCCTAAATGTATCGCTATTTGGGTATAAGTATGACCAATAAACAGTTTTTTCTTTTGCTTTTGCTCGCTGCAATTTGGGGCGCATCGTTCTTGCTTATTCGCATCGCCGTTGACAGCTTTGCACCGGTTTTTTTAATTGAGGCGCGGGTATTATTTGCTGCACTTAGCTTATCAATTATTGCGCTATTGATGCGGCGTAAAGTGATGGTAAAAGGCCTTGTTGGGCATTACTTTTTTGTCGGGCTTTTTAATTCGGCAATTCCATGGATGTTATTTGCCTACGCGGCCCAAACGCTAACAGTTGCGATGTTAGCTATTTTAAATGCCACAGCGCCAATTTGGGGCAGTTTAATCGGGCGATTTTGGCATGGAGAGCGAATTTCTCGGCAAGGTTGGTGTGGACTTGGCTTGGGTATTTTAGGCGTTGTTTTAATGGTTGGATTAGCGCCGAATACTTTCAATGCCGAAAGTTTAGTCGCGTTACTAGCCGCTACGTTTGCCGCGTTTTGTTACGGTATAGCGACAAATTACACTAAGCATGTAAAACACAAAGTGCCGGGTTTTGATACATCTCATGGTAGCTTGTGGGCCACGGTCATTTTGTTAGTGCCGCTATTGCCGTTTTTCCCAATGAATCAAATACCATCAACAGATGAAATATTGGCGGTGGTATTACTTGGCATAGTGTGTACTGGCATCGCGCTTATTTTTTATTTTGATTTAGTTGCCGAAATTGGCGCAGCGTCAGCATTATCGGTGACATTTTTAATTCCGGGGTTTGCTGCAATTTGGGGTTATGTTGTCCTTGGCGAAGTACTCACTTTAAATGTGTTAGTAGGCATTATTACGGTGTTACTAGGTACCATGTTAGTAACTGGATTTTCACCTATGCGTTTTTTGAAAAAACGTAAAGGGGATTTACAACCATCAAGTAAACTGTGACATATTGTCGCAGTTTGCGGTTTTTACTTTGTGATGTGGTGCTTTTTTTAGGAAAATTTCCTTAGTTTGTATATGGAAGTTTTTTATGAAAAGCACACTTAACACAATAACGCTTTGTATTCTCTCGTTATCGTCATCTTTAGTATTTGCTAAGCCAGATATGGAGGTGATCACTGTTTCGTCTCACATTAATCAATTTGCGCTATCGACTGAGCAGGCCAAGGCCAGTGTATCACTGCCTGATGTATCAGATTGGTTACTTTCAGTACCTGGGGCAAATGCCAATAAAAATGGTCAAATATCGGGGATAGCTCAATATCGTGGATATTACGGTGATCAAGTCGCTGTTGCCATCGACGGTGTAAAGCAAATTGGCGCGGGCCCTAATGCTATGGATGCACCGCTTAGTTATGTTTCGCCACTTTTAATTAATTCGGTAGATGTGTATCGCGGTATTGCACCTGTGAGTAGCGCGTTAGATTCGTTTGGTGGTGTGGTTAAGGTGCATCAAAAACGTGCCGCTGATATTGACGCGGGTGAGCGTAATTTAGCGCTTACCGGTACTTATTTATCTAATTATTCTGGTTACAATGTGTCAGCCGTGGCAGGCGCAGGGTTTGATGAATTTGCTTTAAATAGCTATGTTGCATTGCAGAATGCGGATGACTATAAAGATGGTGATGGACGAGAAGTTCACTCATCGCAAGTCGAACGCTTGCAGTATGGCGTTGATGTGGCATATCGCCAACAAGCGTCTTCAGCTGGCTTAATTTGGCAGCGCACCGACACTAAACCTACCGGCACAATCGCATTGCCAATGGACATTGATTACGTAGAAAGTGATCGCATTAAACTTGATTACCAAACACAGATTAATGACCTTGCATTAGATGCATATATTGCCTACCACACCGCAGAGCATGGTATGGATAATTACTCACAGCGAAGTAATGCAAATAGGCAAAAACATCGCTACAACACAACAGATGTTGAGAATTTAAGTTATTTTGTTGCGGGTAAATTGGCTCAGTGGCAATTTGGTTTAGAAGGCTATGTTAGTGAACATGGCTCACGCATTACCAACCCAAATAATGCGATGTTTTTTGTTGAAAACTTTAATCAAGTTGAAGATAACCGCCATTCAATCTTTACCGAGTGGCAATCAGAAGCCAATGATTTTAGCCAGCGTGTTGGTGTACGTGTTAAGTACAATCAAGCAGATGCAGGTACTGTGTCTAGCATAATGGCGATGATGAATCCGCATATTAAAATGTTACAACAGCAGTTTAATAATGCCGACCGCAGTGTTAATGACACCACAGTCGATATTAGCTACTCGGGCAGGGCACAGCACTCAGAGCGTTACTCTACGGAAATTAGTTTTGGCTTAAAACAGCGCGCGCCATCTTATCAACAGCGTTATTTATGGTTACCAATGCAAGCTACCGGAGGTCTTGCTGATGGTAAAACCTACATTGGTAATATTGATTTGAATGCAGAAACCGCTTATCAGTTAAATCTTGCATGGCATTATCAAGCCAATGGTTTTAGCATCTCACCTCAGATTTTCTATCATCAAATAGATGATTATATTCAAGGTACGCCATCAAATAATATGGCTGCGAATATGGTTGGAACTATGATGGGCGGTGAAGTGCCACTTCAGTTTAATAATATTGATGCACACTTGTTTGGTGCAGATGTAAATCTAGTCTGGCGTTTGAATAATCAATGGCAATTAACAGGCGTTGTTAGTTACGTCACCGGTGAGCGAGAAGACATTGATGATGATCTCTATCGTATTGCGCCGTTAAACTCGCGTATTACTGCTCATTATCAAATTGGTGATTGGCACTCGCAGCTAACATTGAATGGGTATGCCAAACAAACAAAAGTGAGCGAATTAAACAACGAGAAAGAGTCAGCAGGTTACGGCACCCTTGATTGGCAATTGGATTACGATGTAACAGCGCAACTAAGGGTTAACTTTGGTGTTAACAACTTGCTAGATAAAGCTTATCGCCCCCATTTAAATGGTGTTAACCGTGCCATGGGTAGCGAAATAATGGTGGGTGAAGGTGTACCTGAGGTTGGCCGCAACGTATTTGTTGGGTTTAACATGAGCTTATAGCGCGTTAATGTAAATATTTAAAAGGAGCGATATCGCTCCTTTTTCATTGGGTGTTGAAAGCGATTCGTTAAACTTTAAAGATACTAATATCGTTATTAAGCTTACCGGATAACTCCGACAGCGTACGGCCAGTTTGCGCCATATCAGATGCACTAATTGTGACGCTGCGAATGCTATCGCTAAACTCGTTAATATTTTGCGAAATTTCAGCTGCAACCGTAGTTTGTTCTTCAGTTGAGGTAGAAACCACGATATTCATATCGGCAATTTCGGTAATTGCTTCGGCAATAGATTGAATTGAACTGGCTGATGCTGCGGCAATTTCAACACTGTGACTCGCTTTACCTGATGCATCTTCCATACTTGAAACTGCGCGTTGAGATGCATCTTGTAAGGCGATGATCATAGAGCTAATTTGCTCTGTGGCTTTTTGCGTATTGTGAGCAAGCTGGCGTACTTCGTCGGCAACCACAGCAAAACCGCGGCCTGATTCACCAGCGCGCGCTGCTTCAATTGCCGCATTAAGTGCAAGCAAATTAGTTTGCTCTGCTACATTTTGAATAATTTGCACCACTGAGTTGATTTCATTGCTTTTTTCACTCAATAAATCAATGTCTTCTTTGGTGTGACGAATCACTTCGTTTAATTGATTAATTGAATCAATGTTCTCTTGAACTTTTGCTAATCCGTGTTTAGCGGTATCGTCAGATTCGTTGGCTTTATGTGATGTGGTTACCGCATTGGATGCAACCTCGCCAATAGCTGCGCTCATTTCGGTAATGGCTGTAGCAATCATGGTGGTTTGGTGTTCTTGTTGCTCTGTGGTTGCAGCTACTTGGCTACTGCTACGCGACATTTGATCTGATTCATCGCTAAGGGTTTTAACCGCGTTTAAAAGCTCTTCGATCAGTGACTTAAAATGGTTGAGCATAGTATTAATGCTTACCGCCGTACGAGAAAATTCATCATTACCGTTTTCTGAAACACGTAGGGTTAGGTCGGTATTATTGGCAATATTCGCCATGGTAGAACCAATTGCTCTTAACGGGGTAATAATGGACTTATAAATGAATAGCGCCATTACTATAGTGGCAATAAGCAGTAAAACACAGGCAATAATAAAGCTCAGTTGCTTAGATTCGTAGTTTTCTGTTGCATCATCGGTAAATTGCTGTGATGTGTTTAGCTGTAAGTCGATCAGGTCATTTAAACTGGTACTAAAAGGGTCAAACACATCGTACATCTCTTTTACAAACATTTCAGGAGAGCTGGCGAGAGGTTGCTCCATTGCAATCTGATTTTGGTACCAATTTACTTTTTGTTTTACTTTGTTAAATAGGGATTCACTCACACCAATCAGTCGTTTTTCTTCGCTGGTAAGCTCGGTATTTAAGTAAGCCTGCCAGTTTTGATTAGCAATGTTTTCAGCGCTTTCAATAGCTGCGAGTAATTGGCTTTTAGAAAGTAATTTTGCGTTGTATTTATGCAGATTATCAACAATGCTCACGGCGTAATTGTCAGACACCACTTTTATTTGTTTTAGGGGTACGACACGGTCGTTGTTGATACTTTGAATTCCCATCACCAGTGACTTAGTCATCATCAGCGATATGATGGCAAGGCCAATAAAAGCAATAATGGGAACGGTTATTAGAATGGTAAGTCTAGTTTTAACACTGACGGTATTGAGCATAGTAATTACCTTATAGGCTTATTACATTAATCTGAGCGAGTCAGATTAACGGCTTTAACATATACCCTTCGACCTTACTGTTTTGCTGTTATGGTCCTCCCTATCCAATGTAAAAAACAAAACAAGCCATAAACCAGTTTTAAGTATGGTTTATTGTTGAGAAAAGTACATTGTTGAATTCACTAAAAATTCATTTTAAATTTATTTTATTTCATCTTGATTAAGGAATATCGATAAATCAAAGGCTTATTGATTCTGATCAAATTATGCTCGCACTTATTTCTGGGTTCGGTATTTTAGTTTTTACAATGAAGGGTGTGTTGTTTGAAATGTAAACGATTTGATTTTTGCAGAACAATTAATGAATGCGCTGATAGTACTAAAGTTATACGAGCTAATTGCTGCAATATGACTTAGTCTAGTGTTATGCATATAAATAAAAACGAAAATAATGCTTACAATTTGGTCGGTTAGTGCAATTGCATTTGTTTATTTGGCGCTGTTATTTGCGATTGCTTATGTTAGTGAAAAATATAAGTTCCAGTCATTTAAGTCCATGGTTTATGGGCTAACATTAGCGGTTTATTGCACCTCTTGGTCGTTTTATGGCACCACAGCGCAAGCGGCAAATAATGGCTGGTGGCTTGCGCCAACTTATGTGGGCAGTTTGCTTTTATTTATTTTTGGCTGGCAAGTGTACTTAAAAATTAGTGATATATGCCAAACGCACAAAATTACCTCGATTTCCGATTTTATTGCCACACGCTACGGGCAATCTAGCTCACTGGCGAGCTTAATTACCACTATTTCTGTTTTTGCCATTATTCCTTATATTTCGCTGCAGTTAAGTGCCATAAGCCAAAGTACCCAATTAATTGCTGGCAGCGCTGAAACGCAGTCAATTTGGCACGATGGAACGTTTTATATCACATTAGTTTTAGCGATTTTTGCGATGTTATTTGGTGCTAATAAACTGCGCCCTAATGCGCATAACTTAGGCCTGATGAATTCCATTGCGTTTGAATCATTAGTTAAGTTATTCGCGTTTTTAGCGATTGGTTTGTATGTGTGTTTTGAACTATTTGAGAGCCCAGAAGCGCTGTTGCAGAGCGCAAAATCTGCAGGGTTAGAACAACAAGTAGCAGATCATGGTAGTGCTAATTATGTTTACATAAGCCATATGATTTTAGGCGTATTGGCAATGCTCTGCTTACCACGTCAATTCCACGTGAGTTTTGTTGAACGCGACGATAAAACTGACATTAAAAAAGCACGCTGGATATTTCCGATATATTTGCTTTTGCTAAATATTTGTACCCTGCCAATTGGGTATGCTGGGCTTTTGCTACTCGAGCCACAAAGTGTTGCGTCAGATACCTTTGTGCTGGCGCTGCCGCTTGCATTTGAAAATCAAACTCTGGCAATGGTTGCGTATTTAGGTGGCTTTTCAGCTGCAATCAGTATGGTGATTTTAGCGGCCATTGTGCTCTCATTAATGATAACAAATGACATAATTAACCCACTACTGTTAACTAAAAATAAAGAGGAAAGTGCCGCAGCAGGGCTTTCACCCACAGGAATTTTACGTGCGCGAAAAGCGGTTATTCTGATGGTGCTTATTGCCAGTTATTTTTGCCATAAGTTACTCAGTGGTACTAATAGTTTGGCAAATGTGGGGCTAATGTCGTTTACTTTGGTTGCACAGTTTGCGCCTGCGTTATTGCTAGGGCTAGTATGGCGGGGGGCATCGCGTAAGGCAGCAAAGTACGCCATTTTAACGGGCTTTGCTGTATGGGGCTATGGCTTGTTTTTACCGTCAGTCGCTACTAGTTTAAATTGGCAAAGCGCTTGGTTAGTGTCTGGCCCGTTAGGATTAAACTTTCTTGCGCCTGCTGATTTTTTAGGGCTTGGTCTTGATAGCATTTCGCAAACTTTATTGTTATCACTCACCTTTAATACCTTAGTATTTGTTTATATTTCATTAAAACGCGGCGCGGAAGTGGCGGAGCAGCTGCAAGCTGAAAAATTTGTATTCTCGGTAGAGCAACAACATGCCAACAATGCTAAACATCAGCTAAGCGTTGATGAATTGAGTCGTTTATTACTGCGCTTTGTTGATGGCGCGACCGGTAAGCAAATTATTCAGCAGTATTTTCCGTTAATCTCAACCGATTGGCAAAAACCCGCTAGCATGGAGTTAGAATCTTTGGTTGCTAGAGAAATGGCTGCGGTGATTGGCGGCTCGTCAGCAAATTTGGTACTTACGGCTGCGAAAAATAAACACGGGCAATTAAGCGAAGTGGCAACCATCGTAGATGAAGCTAGTCAAGTACTTAAATTTAATCGCGATTTACTGCAATCGACAATTGAAAACGTTAACCAAGGCATTAGTGTGGTAGATGGCGATTTAAATTTAGTAGCGTGGAATAGCGTATATCAAACCATGTTTAATTACCCTGAAAACGCGCTGTATATCGGCCGTCCCATTGCCGATATTATACGTTTTAATGCCGAACGCGGTTTATTTAAAGCAAGTAATATTGAAAGCGAAATAGCTAAACGTTTAGCGTTTTTAAAAACCGGCAGTGCTTATAAGTATCAGCGTGCTCACCAAAATGGTCGAGTATTTGAAATGCAAGGCAATCCACTGCCAAGTGGCGGCTTTGTAACTACTTTTAGCGATGTAACTGAGTTTATGAAGACTCAAGACGCGCTTAAAGAAGCCAATACTAACCTTGAGCAAAAGGTTAACGAGCGCACCCATGCATTAACGCAGGCCAACTTAGAATTAGCGCAAGCAACCGAGAGTAAAACCCGGTTTTTTGCCGCGGCAAGTCATGACTTATTACAGCCCTTTAATGCCGCCAGCTTATTTTGCTCAGTAATGGAAGAAAAGTCGCAAGGCTCAGAATATGCGGAGCTTGCAAGCAATATTAAAAATTCCCTTACTTCGGCGGAAGATTTACTGAGCAGCATTTTAGAGCTAACCAAACTTGAATCGGGTAGTTTAAAAATTGAAAAAAGTGAATTCTCGATTGCTAAACTGCTCACGCCACTTAGCGCTGAATTTTCTGCCCTTGCGTACGAAAAAGGCCTTGTTTTTAAATCACAATTTGATGATGTGACTGTTAGTTCCGACCGCACTTTACTGCGCCGCGTAGTGCAAAATCTATTAAGTAATGCGGTGCGGTATACTCAAATGGGTGAGGTATTACTTTGCGCTGAAAAAGTGGGAAAACAACTCGTGTTATCGGTTACAGACACCGGCCCTGGTATTGCGGTTGAGGATCAAACTCTTATATTCCAAGAATTTAAACAGCTTGATGGACATGATAAAGCGCAGGGGCTTGGCCTTGGTTTAGCGATTACAAAACGTATTTCTGATGCGCTCAATCTAGGCCTTACTTTACGGTCAAATATAGGTCGCGGCGCGCAGTTTTCTATTTATTTGCCGCTTGTTGTAGAAAATAAAAATCGACAAGAGTTTACTCCACCACCTGTAAATAATGAGCAAGCAGCGAGTTTTGTTGGCTTAACTGTGTGGCTTATTGATAACGATGAAACGGTGTTACAAGCCTTAGCCAAGCGTTTACAAACGTGGGGCTGTAATGTACAAACTGCAACCAATAAAACTCAGTTAACCGCACTTAAAGAGAAAAAAGTACTGCCAATGCTAATAATTGCCGATTATCACCTTGATGACGGTGTTACTGGGGTGGAATTACTGCACGAATGCGGCTTGAACCATCTGCCTTGTATTATAAATACCGCCGAGCATGACGAGTCGGTGCGCGAGCTGATAAGCGATGCGGGATACCCGCTACTGTATAAACCAGTTAAAGCACCCGCGTTAAAGCGTTTAATTAAAAAGTTATGTGCTTAACTCTATAGGGTTTTGTCTTAAAGTAAACACGCGGCATCTTGTCGCTTAGTTTTGACATGTAAAAATTACTAAAATCGGGCTAGTTACATGGCAAGAGTGATATCTCGAACGTATTGGATACATTAGTGTGACGCTCGTTTAACCTGTTCTAACATTGCACTAATACTCTCTTTTGAAATGCGTTTAGTGTCATCAATAATATGAATTTTACGCTCAGTTAAATCTAACAAGGGCAGGCTATTTTTGTGTGGTGGGAAATTCACTAGTAAGCTTATGTAGTTGTTGTTTTTATTGAGCTTATTAAGGCCGTATTCGATGCGTTCGGCAAGCGCAGTATTATCTTTGGCAACAAAATAATATATGTTTAGCGGATAAACGATTAGGTGGTTTTTATCCATTGCTAAATTAGGAGATTGATAGTTGTTTAATTCAGAATTCACCTCAAAAATGCCCCTCAAAATATAGTCATAAAGCCCTTTTGCCGTGTCGGTATAGAGGTGTTCATACCAATTTGTTTCGTGAACATTAAACCGATGTTGTTTTAAAATAATAGTATCTGGCCAATCGAAGCCTTGTACAAGTATTAGTTTTTTAAGGTCATTAATTGAAGCTGTTTTACTAAACTGCTTTTTAACGGTTTTGTTATAAACGGCTACTCGATAACCTAACATGCCAGCCATTAAAGGAAATTTTATTGCACGTGCTTGTTGCTCTCTTTTATGTGTAGATGCGGTCTAAGTAATGTCTAGTAACCCTGAGTTTAAGCTTTTTAATTGCCGTTCTTGCTGCATTGGCACATCTGACGCCTCTAGTTTACATGGTCCATACTTATCTTCTGAGGCCTTACAAACGAGATCTAATATATAAATAAAGAAGCTTTTTTGCGGATCTTTATGCTCTAGCACTTTGGCGTGTTTAATTATGGTAATTTCAGGCTCAGCCTGTGCGCTTACTGGCATAAAAAAGTATGTTACTACCAATAAAATCAGTATCTTATTTAAATTCATTTGACTACCCGAAACCTTGCTCAACAATATCTACTTAACTTTTAATGGGTGAGTTGTCAGCCATCAAGTCAGCATACACCCTATTGAGCGAATTTTTAAAGGGCTACTCGTTATGTGGCTTTTCCAAATATGCACAATCATTACGATAATAACCCATTACACTTAGTATAACGGGTTATGAGATTTAAGCTGGTTTGATGCGGTTTGTCGCAACAGCTAATGATGAAATTTAGTTTAAACCCATTTTTTTCGGGGTTATACGTGAACCATGAGGTTCAGAAAAAGCGGGGTTCACGAAAACGCGTCAATATAGATCTGTATAGATCTGTGCCTTGCTCGAAAAGATAATGTGTGAGCATTCAATTTTAAATAGCAATGTTTTGTTTGCCCAAATAGCCTGGCTGACGTAATCTAAATATAAGTGTTGATATTTTATTCAAAATCGTAGTAGATATAATTTAAATAATTTTTGTTAGACTTTGCTCTAATTCATTGGCTGTAATTATGACAAAACCTGTAACCCAGTTTATTGCGCGACAAGCCATTCTCGATGCATCAAAGCAAATATTTGCTTATGAATTACTGTATAGAGATTCAGACAATAATGCTTTTCCTGTTGGTGTAACGGATGAACAAGCAACGGGGCGGGTGTTTTTTAACTCACTTATTCTGGTGGGAAAAGATAAGTTGGTTGCCAATCACTGTGCTTTTATAAATTTATCTGACACAACCTTACTGCAAGAAATTCCGCGACTAATAACACCCGACAATCTTGTGCTTGAAATTGTTGAGCGCTCGCAGAATATTGAAGAATTACTGGAAATTGTGAAGTCGCTCAGAAAACAGCACTATAAATTTGCCCTTGATGACTATGATAAAGACCCGAGATGGGAGCCTCTGCTGCCGTATATGTCATACGTAAAATTAGAGTTAGAGCACCCGATTATAAAAACCACCACCTTGGTTAAAAAGCTCAAGCGTTTATACCCAAAACTTAAAATTGTTGTTGAAAGAATAGAAACCTACGACGAATTTGAATACTTAAAAGGCGCGGGCGTTGATTTGTTTCAAGGCTTCTTTTTTGCTAAACCCGAAATGCTAACCCATGGCAACGTTGAACCATCGAAGCTAGTGGTATTTGATTTATTAAAGTCGACAACTCAGCCAAACCTCAATTTCAAAGAAATCGAAAGTAAAATTGCCAAAGACTTAAGCCTCACTGCGCGTGTGTTAAAACTCGTTAATGCCCGCTCAGGCCTTGATAAACAAGAAATGAAGTCGATTTCGCAGGCAGTAGTGTATTTAGGAGAGGATACGCTAAGGCAATTTATCCGTGTGCTAGCGCTCAGTGATTTGGGTGTTGATAAGCCCTCAGAACTGACCAAATTTGGCTTAATGCGAGCAAGATTTATGTCGCTATTTCTAGCGCCAGGCGGCACAGATATGGCCGAAGAGGGTTATCTGATTGGCTTAATGTCTATTTTAGGCGCTGTATTAGATATGGATCTTAATACTGTTATTAGCGAATTTTCATTAGACAGCAATTCAAGCGGAGCGCTTTTAAACTATGAAGGGTTGTTAGGTGGTGCATTAAAAATCGCAATGGCGATTGAAGAAAATAATTGGCAAACAGCGGAATCCATTTTAGCTGAGGTAAGACCTGCAACCCCCATTTCGAGTATTTTTGAATTGGCAGAGCAAAGCCGTACCTACGCGGATGATGTGTTTGCAGTTGTATCTGGATGAGGGCTAAATTTAGCTCTGTAAACTTTAAAGAGTAGGTTTTAAACTGAATAAAGGTTACTTTTTCAACCATCTAATTATTGATATGAATTGGGCTGTATTTGTCTTTGCTTCTAACATCTGCCAAAGATTAGAAGCAACCGTAATATCGTTTCGCAGTAGTCTTAACTGAGGTCAGGGGTGGCCGTTGGAGCTAAAAATTTATGGGTGAATTGTTAACTCAGGTCATAACATAAAATCAATGACACTAATTAAGTTGATTGATAAGCATAACTTGAAATTTTTTTGTCGCTGCTTTCGACAGTAGCCAAAAGGGGGGCTAACGCCGGTCCCCCTTTGGATTCCCCCGACGCCCCAAAATCAAACTATTCTTCAAACATAATTTAAATGTGAACTTAAACGCCATGAAGCAACGTCCTTGTTGAACATGGCTTGCTCGACCGCTTCGCCCCTGTCTCGCATTATTCATTTAAATTGTGGTTTCAGGTTTGATTAATGGGTGAAGGAGTGAGTCTAGGTACCTGACTCAATGGCAGGTTAGTGCCCAGACTGTGTGAAAACTCATGTCGAGTAGAACTTGTTGCCAGTGCTTTTACTTAGAAACCATCGAAGATGGTTTCGATCGATTTTTTCTCAGCATAGCAGCTTTGTTCAGGCGAGCGAAG
Organism: Pseudoalteromonas sp. P1-9; assembly: GCF_001399975.1. Lineage (GTDB taxonomy): Bacteria > Pseudomonadota > Gammaproteobacteria > Enterobacterales > Alteromonadaceae > Pseudoalteromonas. Next base: position 73,288 of record NZ_LKBD01000001.1, on the reverse strand, counting down.
TTACTATCACAACGCTACTTTAATAGCATTGCTTAACTCTCGAAATCCCATAATTTTTATCATTCTTCTGAAGTTGTAAGCAAGAATATGAAGACTTATTTCCGTACTTACATTTTTAAATCTGCGCGTTAACAAGTGTGTCGCACCCATCCAGAGTTTTATCGTGCCAAATGGATGCTCAACAGTTTTTTTCTGTGAAGCATAGCTTCGGGATTAGCATCTAATTCGTCTAACATTTTGTCCGTTAACCCCTCGTGTATCCATCGTTTAACCTTACGAGGTTCTTTTTTAGAACGAGTGCATTGAGATCTAATCTGGCAACTGGTGCAGGCGGCACCATTTACATAAACATCTAAATCTAGACCACTATCGAATACTGCAGGGAATGTAAAATTAGAGATAAATGTACTACATCTAAAAAAGAACCAAGAAAAATGAGACGCCGGGTTCATGAAACGGAAGTTGAAGCAATGTTGGCTCGGCTTGACGATGCACCAGACACGCCCGTTATTCGCAAGCAAACAGTTGAACATCCATTTGGCACGATAAAAATGTGGATGGGAGCAACACACTTCTTAACTCGTCAATTCAAAAATGTGAGTACCGAAATGAATCTTCATGTTCTGGCTTATAATATGAAGCGAATGATATCGATTATGGGTGTTCAAGGCTTAAATAAAGCAATCAGGGAGTTATAGAATCAATAACTTCGCTCGCGCACAGAAAATAATGCTCCTAAGAAAAAATATCGCGTTCGAAATCTTCTTCGAAGATTTCTTACAACGCAGAAAAGCAAAACTGTTTTCACACAGCCTGGGCTCTTTTCGGCCCGATAAAATGAAATGTCCTTTTTCATATTGGACATTTAGGTATTCAATGTGCTCAGGTATAAATTTATCAACCTCGTTAAGTGGCACTTGGTAGGTGAGTGAAACAATAAACATATGTCGTCCTTGATTTATAAATGCAAAGTATGACTACCAGCGCGTAAAGGTCAACACGCTCTAGTTGTTTCTAGCGATGCCCATTAATACCTGCATAGTGCTATTGTTGCTGGTTAATGAAAATGCGTTCGTCACGCTTTCAATAAGCAAGTTTGCGTTTTTATAGCCTTGGGTGATCATCTCTGGTGTAAAACCAAAGTTATCCTGCTCGTTGTGCTGCCAATCCCATTGTACAAACGTTCCGTTTTGTTTTAACAAGCATTTAAACAAGGTTAATAACTGCTGGTAATTTGGCACAAACGCGCACACTGATGATGCAACAATTAAGTCAAAACCTTCTGTTAACAATGGGCTATTTTTAATTTCGTGTTCAGATAGTTCACAACAAAGCGTTTTTACATTGGTAAGCGATTTGGCGTTTAACACATCAATCATTTTCGCTGATGTATCAATGGCAATGACCTCAGCGGCTTGTTTCGCAATTTTCTCTGTAAGCAAGCCTGTACCACAACCAAAATCGAGCACGCGTAGGCCATTTAGTTCTGCATATTGTGTAAGTGATTTGAAAGCGTTTTCGGCATAAAGGATCACATCTTGGTTGCTGTCCCAGCCATCGGCATATTCATCCCAACTATTGCTCATATTTGTTCCTGCTTTAAAAGCGATTAAGGTTTAATGCGCGTAAGTAAAGCACGTATTTCGCTTACAACCATTTCGGGCTCATCGTTTTGTGGGTAATGGTAGCTTTTATCGGTTAATACAGCTTTTCCTTGCGGAAAATCATTGGCCCAATCGGTATGTAACTCTCCCCACATTTTGCGCCCTTCGTCAGTAAAAAATAATAACGGAGGGTTTTCAAATTTCTTAACTGATGCAATCACAGTAACAGGAATATTTGGGATCTGTGGGTAGTCAGGCAATGGGCGTTTTGACCAAAAATCTAAATATTGGTTAGAAAGTCCATTTTTTTGGTCGTCGAGTTTTACTTGCGCAATTTCTTTTTCTGCCTGCGACAAATTAATTTCCCGCATAATATCTACATCGTGCTCAGATGCTGGCTCAATGAGCATCAATGCGGCTATTTTTTGCGGATAAGTTGCAGCGAAGCGCCTTGCAATATAAGCACCGTAAGAGTGGGCAATGTATACAATTGGGGTTTCAATATTGAGTGTTTTTAGCAGTAAATGCGCTTCTTCTGCGTATTGTTCAGAACTGTAATTTTTGGTGATTTTTTGCGAACCGCCATTGCCAATACGAGAGTAGCGAATAACACGAGCATGTCTAGTAAGTGTTTGAAAAATTGGGTCCCAATCAGACATACCAGCTGAACCGCCAGCTTCTAAAAAGAGCGTATGTTTGCCGCTTCCGGCAATTTCGTATTCAACATCATAGCCATTTATTTTTGTAACAGAGGCTGCAGATACATTCAATGCAATCAGTACGTTTATCAGTAACAACCAAAACTTCACAGAGTACTCCTTTTATGTTGTGTGAGTTACGTATCTTTATGTTGGGCTATTGTGCGTTTTTAACAGGGCGCTGACAATAATGCACAGTAATATGATGATTAATAATCACAGACGTATTTACTGTAATTCCAACTTCCACCCGAATCTAAGCAGGTATCTGAATGAAAAAACTCGTTTATAAATGGGGTGATTGAGATGGAGAGGGCTGCAACTGCTAACCATACTTTGACTTTTGACTGCGTGTTTTTAATAAAAACAATGGCAAATAAAATACATGAAAAAGCCCACATTAAGTTGTGTTGAGAGCGTTCGTTCCAGCTAAATTCGCGCGCATCTGCAAGGCCTGTGTTCCAATAGTTAAAAAGTGCTGTATTAACAAAGATTAATGCAACAACAATTAAGCTTGTTGCAATACACCATTTTAAAATTTTAAGCTTATTCATGAGGCAATATGACGATTAACGTATTCGCGTAATTATGACTTAAATTTGGGTACATGTATTGTAAATAACTGTATAAATCATTACATAAGTTACTAAGAAGGGGTGTCGTTACATGCCTAAAAGCGGTAAATGTTTACGTTTTTTATATGTTAAGGCGAGCGTTAAACACTTTGTTATTATCGCTATTGGTAAGGGCTGATTGATATTTAAAACGATGGCTCTGTTGCCTTGAAACTCGAGTGTATCTTGATACAGCTCTCGAAAGGTGTCGATTAACTTGGTTTGACAATTGAAAAAAAGAAAGTAATTTTCAGGGTGTTTTGGTTTCCAATCGATTCTGATTGGGCTGCCTGTTTTTACACTGTAGCTCGGTGCGCCCCACTTTAGGCACTCATCTACATCACCAAGCTTTAAATCTACAGCCACTGACAGAATAAGAGTTCGTAACTCGATGAGCTTTTTTTGTGCGGTATTTGGGTATTTATCAAAGCATTGTTTGATTTCACTGTTCATTATTACATCCTTGTTGGTTGAACTTAGTGGTGATTTTTAAAAGCGCACGTAGTGCCTAATTTGATTTGTTGGCTATTTGTTAAGTAGCCAACAATTTTGTGCATTATTTTATAGCCGCTTACTCATAAACAAAATGAATGCTATATGTTCAAATTAAGTATTATGCGCGCGGTATGCTTATGTTTGGCGATTATCGGCTAAAGGCAAAGCACTCGGATAAATACTTAATTAGTCTTGTAGTTTTACTGTCACTTTACCAACGTTATCTATTTGCACGTTCAAATCCTTAGTACCAAATGCTTGGGCTGCACTTAACAACGACCGCGAAAGGCCATCTAAGATTTGTGTTGATTCTAAATCTAATTGTTCACAAATTTGTACTATGCCATCGAGTAACTGTTGTGCTTGTTCGTCGGTTATGTTGTTATTCATCTTATTTAACAGCCTAAATTTTTTAATATTATCATAACCATAAAAGAGCTGTTCGATTTGTGCAAATAAAGTCTACGTAACAATGTGAACTTAAACTATCCGCACGGCACAAATCCTAAGTGTGTACAAACTCACTCAATCCCAGAATTCCAATTTAAGACTTTTGATGATTTTCAAACGGGTATAAGCCGCGCGTTGATTTGTCAAAATCAGCTAACTCTGGAATTTTTTCATTTAAATCACGTAAAACGAGAATTTTTGTAAGACTGCGGCGTGCTTTTAAAAAAATAAAACAATACCAGAGCGGTGTGGTAACGAGGTTAATAACGTTGCCAGATGCTTGGAGATTTTGGCAAGTTCAGGGAGTAACCGATATCTACAAACTCACCAACTAAAGCGCCATTTAAAACCTTACCTTTAAATTTACCCATTACTTTTGATTCAAAGGTAATGGCACCCGAAGCGCAGTTATAGCATTTAAGCAATTCAGGCGGCTTAGGCCAACCTTCAAAACGTTGAAACAGTACTGAAATATTGTCTCGGCCAGGTTTACCATTCTTAACGAAAAGCACTTCATAACCGGATGGCTCTTCGAGTGTTGAGTTGATATTGCTGTAATACCCATAGATTTCAGCTGCAATTGCGTTAGTTGATATGGCGTATAAAAACAATATTAAGAATTTCATAACATAGCTCCATGCTTGGTTTGTGAAAAAGTAACTCTAAAATACTGATTGTATGGGTGCATTTAAATACCCAAGCGGTAATTGTAAATGTGTTTTTAAATAAGAAGCAGTTGAATAACTGCTTGTTCTAAAACACCAATACCAACCTATATAGCATAATTTACCGTTATTGGAATTGTTTTACTGGCAACGCCAAGCAGATGCAAGCATAAAGCCATGTAAGTGCACAGTTGAAGAGTATAAAAATGAGATTTTTCGGATGTGTGAGCGCCGAGTAACGTAACCCATACAATTTCGAAACGTGATGTACCGATTAGCGTAAAATAACTCAAGAATATAAACGCCCACCTAATAAATATTTGGCGGGGCGCCGTTCCCGATGAAAATGGGGGCGGTTGGGTCGTCTCTACTCCCAAACGGGCGCGATAAATAGCAAAAACTTAAACACACATGCAACGCCCTTTTAATGGCTGAACAAGTCACGTGTGTATATGAGTAAATCATGTGCTTTAGTTAAAACGAATACTGAAAATCCAACATTACGCGTGTGCTTTCGTAGTTTATAGGTGATTGGCCCCCTTTAAAGGGTTGTACCGCATACACATTGCTATTAAAGAGGTTTTTGATGCCAAAATTCCATAACGTATGAGTGGTTCTATATTGATAGAAGGCGTCGACATCATAAATAGCGTCTAACTTTTCAGGCTCGCCACAGATAAAGTTTGGATCATTAGTGCAAGCATACTGACCCGAAATAACTCTACCCAGTATATGAAAACGTGAGTTGGCATTAAAACGATAGTGGAAATTAGCTTTAAACATATGGTTTGGAATACCCAAAACCGCATCTTTATTTGATGGGATTTTAAAGGAGTCAATATTACTTTTTTCAACGGTAAAAAATGAATAATTGGCGTTGACGTGGAGCTTGTCTAATTGCCATTTAAGTTGCAGCTCCATACCCATGGTTCTAAAGTCACCGAGCGTGGTGTTACTGGCTGATTGCGGGTTAAAGCCAATAAAACTATCTACTTGTAATAAATACAAATTACCTACGAGTGATACTGTTTCGGTTAACTGATAACCAGTTTCCATTTCCCAACTTTTACTGGTTTCAGGATCTAATATAGGTGTGCCCGCATTGTGCGCGCTGGCAACAGTATCGAACTGCGGTATTTTAAACGCCTCGTTATAAATTAATTTTGTATGGAGCTTATCCCACGTTTTGGTCAGTGACAGCCTAGGCACCAGCTCAGGCCCAGCTAAATCGTGATTTTCGTAACGAATACCTGCAAGCACGTTGACAAAATCCCAGTCTGATTCGTATTGAGCGTATAGCGAATAATCATTATTTGATGCGTTATTGCTGCCAAAATAACGCACTGTTGGGTCGAAAATATAAGATTGGCTAACTTCGGCTTTTTCATAATAATAATGTGAGCCAATCAATAGGCTGCTGTTGTCAGCTAACGCATATAAACCTTGTATATCGACGCGCGAACGGTTTATTTTGCGTGAAAGATCATGACCATATTGCCCTTGGCTATTCCATGGCTTTTGATTGGTATAAGTTAATTTGCTGCTTAACGCGAGCTTATTATTGAGCTGCCATTCTTTACCTAAACTAATCGCCTGATGTAAAAAAGACAATTCATTGGTTTGTGTGTAACGCTGGTTTGGCGCAAAAAACAACCCCGAGTCACCAAACAGCAGGCGGTCTTCCTGTTTTAACTTTTCATATTGTGCATTTAAATCCCAGCCGTTATAGCGCAGATTCATGCTGAGGTTAGTCGGTTGCGAGTTGCTATTGTTTTGCAAATTAAATTGATAACCGTCTAGCGCTTGCCAAGTGTCATTACTGTAATCACCATAACCCAAACTACCTGAAAGACCATATTCTAACTGGGAAGCATTGAGTGTTACTTCGCCCGAATGGGTAAAACCAACAATGCCGTTATGAAAACCGGCTTTGCCAATGTCTGTCATCAGGTTTAGTTTATTGTCACCGGTAGCTTGGTTTAATGTGGTGACGCGAATTACTGCCAAAGCTGCTTGGCCACCATATTTAACTGATCCAGGGCCACGAATGATCTCTACCTGAGCGATATTACTTACTGGATAGCGATTACCTAAAACAAGTGAGCCAAATGCCATTTCATTTTGTTCAATGCCGTCAATAATCAATAATATTTTAGCTTCCATGCCCCAAATACCACGAAAGCTTACCGAGAATGTGCCCAAGGTATCGGTGCCAAGCCAAAAACCAGGTACTTGTTTTAACAAATCTTTTAAATAACGTGCGCCAGAACTCTCAATGGTACTGCGAGTGATCAATGTTATGACACTTGGTTGTTCGTAAATGCCTTTTTTATCGTTGGACGCGATATCAATTTCGATCTCTATTAACTCTTGAATCGATAAGGAGAAAAGATCAGCCTCAGAGCTCGATGTTCGTGCGGATGTTTTAAACGATAACCCACTCAAAAAAATCAACAAAGCACAGAGTATATAGGTGATAAGGTATTTGAAAATCATACAAAGTTAATGGTGAGCAGGGCATATGTATAGTTTAGAAGCATTGCTCTTTTTATCAACTATTTAGAGTAGTGCTTTATGCTAATTTGGCATTTAAACGGGCAAGGTTATACTTTTAAATTTGTCGATTAAACAACATGAATTAAGATAGCAATAGCAGGAAAGCATACTGAAACTTCACATATTGACTTTAAAAGGTTATGCGTGATTGAGCTGTTTTACCGTTCCCAGTAGATTTATTAGTGCATTTTTCTTAGCGCCTTGGGTCATGTCGTAATCGCTAATAAAGCGGGTCATATTTAAAAAGATTTGACCACCAAACGACTCACTATCATCAGGAGAAGCAAAATACGCCATTGACCATTCTGGGAATAATCTGCTATCAAGTTCTATTTGGTCAATAACCATCTTAACTCTATGGCGTTTGTCTGATTTTATTTTCAAAAATAATTCATCCAATGTATTGGCTGGGCCTTCAATGTATTGGACAAACTGGCTATTTTTAAAATAAAGAAAGCCGGTAATTGAATGTTTTTGATTGGTATTTGCAGCATTGATTAACAGACAATTTAGATCTAATTCATCAAAAAACGTTGTTGCTTCACTGAGATACACTAATCCTGTAATCACGCTAAACTCCTTCCTATTATCTTAGCAGAGCTTAGCGTATTTCTAATGTTTTACCATGTAGCGCTAAGAATTTATTACTCAAAAGTATGTTGATTAATAATGGATTTATTGTTTTTAACTCTACTTACTCACCTAATTCTGGAATTTTTTCTTTAAAATCACTTAAAGCTGGAATATTTGTTAGACGTTTTATCTTGATTCTTTAGCAATCCTGCGTCGTGTTTTAATTAAATAAAATAGTTGGCTTAAATTGGTATAGCTTGCGTATAAGCCAACTATTGTTTGTCTCATTTATCCAGCTTGTTGCGGCAGAAGTTAATCTCCGCCCGAATCACCGTCGCTTCCCGAGCTAGAGCTAGAATCAGTCGACGAATCAAATTCGGAATAAACACTTACTCCAAAGTCAGCATGTCGATAAATTAGAAGCGCGGTAAAGACAAGAATAACGCCAAAAATGGGGTCATCATGCAGGTACATCCAAGCACCTAGTATTGCTATTAAGATAGAGATTATCTTTTTAATCATGTTTTACTTCCTTGTTTGGTTTAATTAAATGCAATTCCGATTTGCTAAATAGTGTCGCCATAGCTTAGTCCGGCAGTATTTTTGGCCGAAATGCGCTTTAGCAACTGGTTATATGCCGCCTAAAATATACCCAAAAACAAAAGCAACACATGCTACCAAAATCAATTGATTAAACTTTGTTTTTTCATTGCGCTCTGAAACAGATTGCAACATAGCTTCAACAGAGCCCTTGTATTTACCAAATGCGTTTAGTGTATAGGTGGATTTATTGTTTAGTTGACAGAAAAAGTCATTATTAGAATCGAGAAACTCTCTCAGTTGTGATTGGCTAATATTAGTTTGATTTGCCAAAGTTATGATACCGCATCCAGATTTACCATGGGATGCGACAGTTTCAAGAATTTGTTTAGTTTGGTTAAAGTCCATTTATTTTCTCCGTACTTTTAATATTTCGATTTCCATCGAGTCCTAGCATTAATGCCTTGATAATTTGTCCACTTTTAAACTATTTGTTAGCTGCCTTTGCATGACACCCTTACTAAAGAACCATCACTTTTTAAAATTTGGCTACCTTCTCGAGAATTTATTAATAAGTCGCCGTTGGCAAGTTTTAAACTGCTTTTAGGTGCTCCAATTAAACCGAACAATTTAGTCAAATGTGGTTTTTTATTCAAGAACGTTACAAGGTAGAGCATTCCATTGTCACTGGACATATGGCTTAAACCTTCGGTTACAACATAACCAAACTTAAATTCGTAGATATCCTCTACATTCATATCCTGAATCAATTGGACTGAGCCAGAGTTATCGACAAAAACAAGTTCGCCACCAAATTCACCTTGTGAATCCCCTGCCAAATAGCCATAAGGTGTTTTATATGTTACTGCTGCTGGTACATGATGAGTTGTTAAATGATTCTTTCGTCCAAAATATTTATCTCGGTAATACTCCATCGAATAAACTATTGTAGCCCCAATTTCATTAGCTAATGACTCATTACTGGTGAGCTTTATTCTTCTCTCATTTTCACCGAACTGCTCCACGAAATTAAATATTTCGGCATCTGTCGCTTCAACAGATTCAACTCTAGCTCTGACAGTATCCTTAAAATACTTTTTATTTGGTTCAAGCTCTAGTGCAAGAGTTTCATTATATTCTGGACAGTGAATTTTCTCTTTAGGTACTGAGGCTAGAGAATAGAAAGAGCAAAAAAATAGAATAAAAAAATACTTCATACTTTCCTTGGCAGCTAACGCCCGCATTATTTGTCCACTTTTTTAAATCGCTTGTTATATGCAAAGTTAATACTTTACTTGAGCATGATTAAAAAACGTTAATTTACATGGTAGTGAGGAACAAACATGCTTCGCACTTAAAATATCGTAGCCATACTGATTGTCATGCTGAGTAAAAAATATTTTAAAATAACCATCATCATTTTGAATTCGATAAATTCGGTTGGCTAAATTTTTAGGGAGCGTTCGTAAAAGATAGCCTTCTAACATCACATCAACACCACTATTGAAATCCGATTTTATATCAACAAGTGTTTCATCATTGATTTGACCAATTATTTCGAGTTTATTTTCAGCATTTGAACTAAAACAAATTAAAAAAAGTATGACTGATGTTAGATATTTCATATTTGCATATAACAGTTTATTAAGAGGCAAGTTGCCTCTTTTTCTACCGCAACATCGCCTGTTTACATTCTAAAGCAATTTATAACACTAATAATTAGTTTTTACTAGTCAGATAGTTATTTGAAAACTTCTATTTTAGAAGTTGCAGAAAACAGGCAAATTGCCTGTTAATATTATTAAGGAGGAAATAATCATTAAGAAATCGAATAGGCATGATTTTTACTTCTAACAACGAAAAATTTGATATGGAAATGGAATAGTTTATTCAAAGGCTGCAATTCGCTCTTTTGCGGCATTCCATAAACACGTTTTGTGGGAAACGTGTTAGTTGAACGTCTGTTTTTGAGAACTTGGTTAATAGCGATAGATGACAATGACAATCTTTTGAACGCTCAAAACCGTCATTCTCAACAAATCTAAGCCTCAAATATACTGAAAAAATAATCGATAAAAAATTGAACTAATTTAGAAAAAAAGCCGCCATTTTCTCGGTTTAATTAGCCTAACCAACTGTTTCACTGTAATTAATCTAAGTTCAGATTCTGGAGTTAGGTGAGTTTATACAGATCACTGGCGCAGCAGATTTTTAGATATCATAAAACGAACTCAATCATTTACTTAAATACCCTCGTTAAAGATTTTTTCAAATCAAACCCATCAAACTTTTTTAAAAAATAATCATAAATAAAAGCGATGCTGTAATAGCCAATTTATCAAGGGTTAAAAATATTAAGTTGTTGTTTTGATTGAATTTAAAATAATTGGAGGCATATATTAGTAACTTGGTTGAATGATTGCTTCCTCCCTTATTTAAAGTAAAAACTCTATTTTTGCCGATTAGGGGGCTTGAAAAAAAACACCTGTTCAGCGTACACTTGTGCGCTGATTGAGCGTACGTGTGTAAGCCTAAAATATGAATGTTTTGTTAAACCCACTTTCTAATTGGTTCAGTAAACAGTTTTTCCATCACACATCGATGGCGGGATATATTGAGCCTGTAATTCAATTATTTAAGCCAAGCTGGCGCGATGGTTATTATCGAGCCAAAGTGGTTGCAGTTCAGGCTATTGCTAATCGAACACTTGCGATTGAGTTAAAAACAGAGTCCCGTTGGCCAACTCATAAAGCGGGGCAGCACATTGAACTAACGTTAGAGATTAATGGCCGATTAGTAACGCGTGTGTTTACTATTGCTTCAAGTCCAAATCAGGCGATGCACGAAGGGGTAATTCGTTTAGTAGTTAAGCAGCAAGATGCAGGCGCATTTACCCCTTATTTATCGCGCTTACAGGTTAATTCGTGGGTTAATATTTCAAAACCAAAGGGAACGTTTTTATTACCGCAGAGCGGTGCGGTTACTCTGTTTGCTGCTGGATCAGGCATTACGCCATTTATTGCGATGCTGCATCAAAATTTACACGAACAAGTAGATCCTATTCATTTGGTTTACTACGCAAAACCAAGTGAGCATTTACTGGTTGCAGAGCTTGAGAGCTTAAGCAATCGCTTAGCAAATTTTACCTTTACCTTACTTAGCCGAAGTCGTGACGGCGATGTTATTGAAAAGTTATCGGAGTTTCATAATTCAAAGTGGCTGGTGTGTGGTCCAAATGATTTTTATAAAACTATTCAAAATTATGCAGAAGCCCATCAGTTATCAATTTTAAGTGAGCATTTTTCCCTAGTTAATTTGCATGTACATGGTGATGAAAAAGCGCATTTTCAGGTGGACCATGGCGGCATTAAATTTACAGCCGACAACCAACAGCCGCTTTTAGCACAGTTTCAAGCAAACAAGATTAATGTGCCTTATGGCTGTGGCATGGGTATTTGTCATCAATGCCAATGCGTAAAGAAAAAAGGCGTAGTGCGTGATATTCGCACCGGTAAATTATCAGATTACGGTGAAGAGTTAATTCAATTATGTGTATCGCAAGTTGTGTCAGATGTGGAGTTTAAAGCGTGAACACAGTAGCAGAACCAAATTATGATTTATTAGCCGAGCAACTAAACGAAATTCAATCAACAACTATGGCGAAAGTGGGTGAGCAAGACGCAAATTACATTCGCCGTGTAATCGTTATGCAGCGCATTTTAGAATGGTCGGGGCGTATTTTATTGGTGCTTGGCTTCGTTACGCCGTGGCTTTGGCTTGTTGGTGTGCTAGCCCTTGCAACGGCTAAAATACTCGACAATATGGAAATCGGCCACAATGTTATGCACGGCCAGTACGACTGGATGAACGACAAGCATATTAACTCTAAAGCGTACGAGTGGGATATCGCCTGCGACGGTAAAAGCTGGAACCGCGTACATAACTTTGAGCATCACACCTATACCAATATTATCGGTAAAGATCGCGACTTTGGTTATGGTTTATTACGCTTATCAAACGATTTTCGCTGGCGAGTAAAAAACCTTTGGCAATTTATCACTTACCTAAATTTAAGTGTGTTATTTCAGTGGGGCGTGTCGTATCACGAGCTTGCCGCTGAGCGTGTGTTTTTTGGTAAGAAAAAAGAGAACCGCGATTATAAAGTGCCACACAGCGAACTAAAAACACGGTTTTTTAGTAAAGGCGCACGCCAACTAATTAAAGACTACCTAATTTTTCCACTGTTAGCAGGGCCATTCTTTTTATGGGTATTAGTGGGTAATCTAATTGCCAATTTGCTACGTAATTTATGGACATCAACAATCATTTTTTGTGGCCACTTTACTGGCGATGTAAAAACATTCAGTGAAAAAGAGTGCGAAAACGAGACAAAAGGGCAGTGGTATTACCGCCAAGCATTGGGTTCATCAAATATTAAAGGTAGTAAGTGGTTTCACGTATTAACAGGGCATTTAAGCTTTCAAATTGAACATCACTTATTTCCGGATATGCCTGCAAAACGTTACCGTGAAATTGCACCTAAAGTGCAACAGGTATTTCTTGAGCACGGTATTCAATACAACACAGGTAGTTTTTTCAAACAATATGGCTCGGTAGTTAAACGCATTTTACGCTACTCATTGCCATAACTGGTTAAATCAGTTCCTTAACATAATGTGCCCGGTTATTGTCTGCCAACAATTGCTTGGGCACATTATTTTATCTCACTTATCACAGCTTTCATCGTGTTTTATAAAAAACAACAACTGTGTTTGATAAACTAACAATGTTGTTTGAATAAAGATATGCCACTGGTTACACAAATGCTTTATTGGTAACTGTTTACATTTTTTTACAAAGTATTTTGTGTCAATTGTGTCACATTTTTGTAAATAAAATGTTTTTTAGAGCCGAAATTACGCTTTTTGAGTGCTTTTTAGTTATTTCATATTGATTCTATATTTCATTTTGTAATTACTTATATCTTAATGTGATATGTTAGGTTCTAACTTCCCTCTTTAATGTTAATGGCTTTTTTAATATTTAATTTTCCTTTTATTAACCTTGTCCCGAAGTTTGTTATCAGTCTTTTTTCTTAGTAAATTAAATTGTTTTCTGTATACATTATATATCCGCACCTTTTCTAAGGATTTCCCCGTCAATTCTTGCACGTTTACAGCAAACACGATTTTTGAGCAATTTGCTCATTTTTGAATCTGTAATCATCTGTAATCACAATTTATGTAAGCGCTATCATTTTTCATTTTCTGTAAAAAAAATGTTGTCAATGTTTCGCTTTTCTGTGTTTTTGCCTATTTGCAATTTAAATGAGTGATCATCACAATGCGCCGCCTTGGGGAATGAATGAGGTACAGGTTTGTTAATAAAAAAAGCAGCGAGACGTTTTGAAGCAGCGTTAAAAAGCTATGAAAATAACAGCGTTAGTATTGATGTGGGTGTCATCAATCATGACGAACTAACCATAAAATGCTTCTTATACTCCGGACTTCACTATTGTGTCATGGTGCAGTTTGATGAGGACTTTTGTTTGAATGCGCTAAATATAGAGCATTCTAATCAAGGGGTGCATATACCGTCTGAAACGCAAAAACAGCAATTTTCAGCGTGTTTATCTCGCGTAATTAAAGAGGGGATGCACTATGCCAAATACTGAAATTTATGGTGCCGGAATGTCAGTTTCTGAGTTTGCCCTGCATACACAAGCGTTAATGGAGCGCTTATTTGATGAAGATTGCTCACAAGTGGTGTTATCTCGCCAAACGCATTTTGAAGCACAACTAAACGTATTTTATCACAGGCATAAAGTACTCAAACTTATGATTAATAGTAAAGAAGTGAGTTTGAGCCATTGTGAAAAGCTGTGTGATAGCAAGGTCAAAAAACTGGTGCAATTCTTACGCGCCACAGAAAAAAATTTTTGGTTCTCGCGCTCGGTTTTTTACACCAATGAAAAACTGGTTGAGACATTCAGTGTTTTAAATTCACCTGCGATTGGCGTTATTAAGGGACAGCATTATGCATAAGGTAAGTCTGTCGTTTAATCAGCACCAATGCCAAGAGCTGACGCCAATGCAAACAAAAATAATGTATCAGCTGGTAATTAATACGATTACACAACAATACGGTGAAGATCGCGTAAACCAAATTATCGATGCCTTTAATGGCGACTATTTTTCAATTTTAAAATGCGGCATTTCACTGCTCGCAAGTGACAAATACAATGCAAAATAACTTGGTAAATAAACTAACAGACGTTGCGAAGAGTGCTGACCAATATATTGCCGAGCAAGGGCAGCATGGTCGTGTTCAGTCTGAAAAAAGTAAAGTGATGGACCACATTCTGAAATTAATGGAAATTGACGCTCAAATACGTCTCGCTAATCAGCTTGAGCAATTTGCATCGACCTTTAAATCAGACGTTGATTAAAGTTTCCCTGTTCAAAACAGGATCCCCCAGCCAAAGCCTCAACTGAGGCTTTTTTTAGGTATAGACATGAAAGTATTAATTGTAGGTGCAGGGATTGCCGGTTTATTGATGTATCGCGAATTGCAACGTCAAGGAATTGAAGCCGATATTATTGAAAAGCAGTCAAGTTTAAATACCCTAGGTGCGGGTATTTGCTTACCTGGCAATGCAATGAAGCAGTTTGAAGCACTGTGCTTAAAACAAGCTATTTTAGCCAAAGCCCACCAAGTTAAAGAAGTGCGGTTTGAAACTCATCAACGCGAGTTGTTAGCAAGTGCTAGCCTTAAACAGGGCATATTAGCGCAACAGCCATTCGTTGCTTTATCGCGACAGTCTTTGATGGATATATTAAGCGAAGGTATTGAGAAACAGATTCAATTTAGTCGTTCAATCGTAAATGTAACTCATAAGCAGTCTTCTCAATTGGTGCGTTTTAATGATGGTTCTGTACTCGAATATGATCTGGTGATTGGTGCTGATGGGATGAATTCAAATGTACGTGAGTCGTTATTTGATACGCCAGAGCTCAATGATTTAGATGTTACACATTGGCGCTTTATTGTGGAAATGCCGACAGCATTGCTGGAACCAAGTTACTTAGTGGGGGAGAGCGATGCGTTTATGTTTTACCCCATTGGTAAAAACCAGGTGTATTGTTATGGGCAAGCGGCAAATCAACAAATTAAAGCTTTGTACCATGATCACAAAAAAAGCATGTTAGCGGTATTTAAACACTATCATCCATCGGTAATTAGCGCGATTAATAATGCTACGGTTATCAGTCAAGGGCGTTTAAAGTCGGTTGTTTCTAATCAGGTATATTGTAAACGCACGGTATTAATTGGTGACGCATTACACGGTTGCCCGCCTAGTTTAAAACAGGGGGTAGCACAGACTTTAAACGATGTACGTGTTTTATCTAAGTGCTTAAAAAATGCTTACAGCATCGATATGGCATTAGCTGACTTTAAATCGATAAGGCTTAAAGAAGTAAGTTGGATAGTCAATGAGTCCAACAAAATAATTCGATTAGCACAACTAGGCAGTTCACGCTTTGGGCGTTTTATTCGCAATGTATTGATTCGCTTGCAAGGTCCACAAAATGTGAGAGCCTGGCGTAAATTAATGGCAGACCAAGAGGTAAAGTAATGCAGCTTCAAACTATGCTAAACACGTATCAGGGTGAATTGCTAAGTTCGCATGATCTGTCTTTTTACGAACGCTGGGCAATGGATTATTTCCATGATGACCAACATGTAAGTGATCCCTACTTGTCTATTACACTTGATTTACCGCTGGGCGCGGCTCGTGATAATTATCAAAATCATTATCAAAGTGCTGAAGGTGCATCATTTCAAGGCTTTTTGATTTGGTGTTTAGCGCGGGCGCTTAAGAGTGAGTGGATTTTTTCGACCCGTAACATTAACGGCAAATGGTATCGATTTGATAACCTTCCTATTTTTTGTCCAATTGCGGTAGGGGGAGATCTGCGTTTTAAAGATGTGATCTTAGAAAATGTTACGGCACTTTCTTGGCCAAAGTTTGCGGAGTATTATCGCAAATCTGTGGATTGTAATGACGCAAAACTAGAAGTATTGCCACAGGAAGTGTGGGCGCTGTGTCCGTTTATTGGCAATTTACCTAATATGGCATTTTCGTCATTTCAAATACATCGCAATAAATTAAAAACAGGACGCCCCTTATTTTATTTTGGTCAGCGCAAAACAATTAATGGAGAACCGAGCGTTCCTCTGAGTATTAGTTTTGACCACGCTAATAGTGATCCGTTTGTGTTGGATAAATTGCTTGCCACGTTTAATGAGCTAACCACTCAAAGCGCGGATTAAAAAAAGCGACTATCTGGGGATATTGATAGTCGCTTAGGCCTACTCGTTGGGGTTTAAATCAGATTAATAAACTCTGTGGTTGCAAAGCTATTAGCAGTTTTGTTCTTCAGTGCCAATCTCTTCTTTCGCTTTTTCACACAGATCTTCTGCTTTGTTTTGCGCGTCAGTGATGGCTTCGTCAATACGCTCGCCGGCATCTTCTGCTGGGCCTTCAGAACAACCCGTTAATGTAAATACGGCACCAAGTGCAATTACTTTTGTCATTGTCATTAATGTTTTCATGATATTTTTCCTTATAAAATTAATTGAGTAATAGCGGTTTTACGGCCCGCTTAGGCCTTGGGCGCCCTTATTTTGGGTAAAATCAGCGACAGTACCAATAGAGCGACAAATACAAAGAACAAAATCTTCGCGATACTCGCTGCGGCGCCTGCAATGCCACCAAATCCTAAAAGAGCGGCAACAATGGCTAAAACAATAAATGTTAGTGACCAACCAAGCATACATCCTCCTTAATTATCGGTTTCGGTTAACTATTAAGCGGTTACTTCTTGCAATGCTTTCATCTCGTCGTGACACGCTTGCATGCTGTTTTGAATCAGCTTAAGCGTACTGAAGTAAGGCGCTGGCAATGGCTCTTCAAGCGCTGCTTCAATTTTATCAAGTACGCGGTCTTCAACTTCTTCAAGTTGGGCAATGTAAGTATGCTCTTTATCAGTACTTACTACCGACAACACCTTAGTGTATGTTTCGCGCATTGATACAACTAAGTCGCTGTCCGTTTCGACTTCACCTTCATCAAGCACTACTAAAGGTTGTAATTCAGCCGCGGCACGCTCTTTCTCAGAAATCATGCGCTCGAAGATGATTTCAAGACTTTGGCTAGAAACTTTTGATTTGGCTTCTTTATAAAATTCGATACCGCCATTTAAAACTTTCACAAGCTCTTTTACCGGGGTTAAGTTGTAATTTGAGTTTGACATAAATGCTCCTTTTCAATTTTCTTAACGGTTCAATCTATTAGTGCATGGCGCGTGCCAAAAATAAAATTAATTTAAATCAAGTGCTTGGCGGTTTTTGTGGAAAAGTGCCTGCGACACATTTACAGGCACTATGAAGTTTTTACTTATCTTGACTCTGTATATCTTGCAAAGAGTGGCCACCCTTTGCGTTAAAGTCTAACGTACGGATTGGGAACGGAATAAGGATGTCGTTTTGCTCAAGTGTTTTATGAATAGTAGCAACCGCTTTGTGGCGCATTTCCATAAAGCCAACCTCGCCTGGGTAGTCTATCCAAAACCATACAAGCAGGTTTACTGAGCTGTCAGCAAACTCGCTGGCATACACTGCAGTTTCAGATTGTTTAATTACGCCATCAAGATCATTAATAGCATCGGTAAGCACGTCTCGTGCTTTATCTACATCGTCTGCGTAAGAAATCCCCACAGGTATTTCAATACGACGTTTGCGTAGGCGCGAGTAATTTAATAGCTCGTTCTTAAACAGGATTTTGTTGGGCACTATGGCCATTTGTCCATAAAAGTTCTCTATTAAGGTATTGCGCAGGTTAATACGCTCAACCGTGCCAAAGGTATCGCCGGCTTCTATTATGTCGCCAACGCGAAAGGGTTTACGAATACCCATTACAATGCCGGCAATTAGGTTCTCCGTCATATCTTGAAAAGCAAAGCCAATAGCAAGGCCAATAATACCTGCACCTGCAAGTAATGATGCTACCGCTTTTGAGAGCCCCATAATGTCGAGCGCGAAAAAGAAACCAATAACAATTATCACCATGCGACAAATACCTGTAATAAGGCCAGCAATTTGCGATGATTCAAAAATACGGTTAAGTAACTTCTTTACCCAGCCCGATATCCATTTGGATAACATTAAAAATACGATAAAGATAACGAGCGCAATCACCATGTTGGGCAAATTCTTTATGGTTATTTCAAGCCAGTGGGTGAGCTTTTCATTTATAAGAGACCAAAACTTCTCCAATGTAATCGACATAACAGCTCCTTTAATAATGTAATGACGTTACTTTGGGTTACGCAGTTTATATGCCAGCGTAGCTAAATTGAGTAAGGCTAAGGTGTTGTGAGGTGTTTGTAATAATGGCACTGTGTATTTGTGTAAAACGTACATGGATTTTTTTCACACTGGTTATGTAAATGCTACATTGGCAAATGTCTGAGTTTTATTAAGTTATTGATATTTAATGTTAAAAATTCTGGCATGTGAAGTGCATTAAGTAAATCGAACTCAGCAAAAAGGAAATTTATTATGAATCGTACATTTAATACACTTGCACTAGTTACTGTTTTATCTACAACTGCTCTTTCAGTTAATGCGAAAGACAACCAGTGGGAAAAAGAAGCAAGCGACGCTTGGATTGATGGTAAAGCTGAAGCAACCTTACTTTTCAATACACAGCTAAATTCGTTTGATATTAACACCGATGTAGATAAAGGTGTGGTAACACTTACAGGTAAAGTAAATCACGATGTTGATAAAAAGCTGGCACAAGAGTTAGTTATTGGTATCGACGGCGTTAAAGAAGTTGAAAACCGTTTAACAGTGCTACCAGATAGCAAAAACAAGTCAGAAAAAGACGACAGTCAAATTGAGTCTGACTTTGTAGACGCAAAAATTGCAACGGTAATCAAAACACGCTTATTGTTCGATACAGATATTAGCGGTACGAGCATTGACGTTGATGTTGAAGGCCAAAACGTTACCTTAACGGGTGAAGTTGAATCAGAAGCTGAAAAGCAACTAGCAATCACAATTGCTAAAAACGCAGACGACGTTGAAAACGTAGAAGATAACCTTCGTGTTGTAAAACAGTCTTAATCCTGTCCCAATTACTGCACTACAAAAAAGCACCGAAAGGTGCTTTTTTTATGCCTGTATTAAATTCATGTAATTTTTGTTTTAAACACAATATTAAACTAAACCTCTATTTTGCCCGTATTACAGTGAAACTCCAGATAGGTATCCGGTTATGTTTTGTGCTGATTGTGAAAGAATTGATAATTACTTATTCCCCCAAACAACGTTTTGGTTGTTTTTACCAACCTTCGAAAGTGTAAACAAAGCCATTTTGTTTTGTGGCAACGGCAATTACCCAGCTCTTCAAGTCGATTCGCATTGCATTCGTGTGGAGGTAGAAGCGAGCCAAGTGAATCGATTTTTGCTCGGCTTATTTGGTGAGTTTGAACCAAACGAGTTAAATGCGTCAAAAATAACAACGACTGATGGAGGCGAGCCTAGTTTAAGTGATATCGGACGCTTGGTGCCTGCAAGTGTACTGATTAATCGATTAAATAGTGAATGGGTAATTAACGCTATTGAAAACGACAATTATGAGACGCACTTCCAACCTATTTTCGCAATAAACCAACAAGGCGAGACTACACCGTTTGCCTACGAAGGTCTCTTTAGAATCCGTGATGAATTTAACAATATTGTGCCGCCAGCTCACGCTTTTAAGTTGGCAGAAGGCTCAGATCTATTATTTTCACTCGATTTAATCGCTCGCCGCTCAGCGGTTGGTCATTTCAAAAAATCTGCACTTAAAGGCAAGTTATTCATAAACTTTAATCCATCGAGTATTTACGATCCGTCTTATTGCTTAAGGGCAACAGCTGCTGCAATTAATGCGCTGGGCATTCAACCTCAAGACGTGGTATTTGAAATTACTGAAACGACATCTGCAACGGATGAATCGGTAATGCGTGGCATTTTAAACTTTTATCGTAATGCCGGTTTTGGCGTAGCGCTTGATGATATTGGCTCCGGTTTCTCTGGGTTAAATATGCTGCACAAATACCGCCCTGATTATGTAAAGATAGATATGGATTTAGTACGCGGATTACATGACGATCCTTACAAGCAAACGATCGTGAAGCACCTTGTCCAGATAGCACATGACAATGGTAGTAAAGTGATTGCAGAGGGGATTGAAAGCCAGCAAGAACTAGCGATACTGCAGCAATTCAAAGCGGATTACTATCAGGGCTTTTTGTTAGGAAAACCAATGCTGCAACAATCAGAATTAAGTGATGAAGAAAAAATTCGAATAGACAATACGCTCAAAGGCATTAATTAATTTTATAAGCCTGTCAAAAACCAGCGAAAGTACATAACGCCAGCAACCAACATTTTAGTTACTGGCACATCATTAATGTTTAAAGCACTTAACATGTGTCGTTTAGCAGTTGTTTTGAACTCTTTATTAATCTGTGTGGTCTACTAACTTCTTGTTTTATTTAACCTGAACCCGCGTTCAGGCTATTTTTAAATTTACCTAGAGTTCATTTTTCTCTAGGTATATCAGTTAGAGAGTATATGGACGTAGTACTTAAAAAAATAACCAGTTCAAATTATGAGTTAGTGTGTGATTTAGATGTAACAGAAGAGCAGCAAGATTACGTGGCGTGTAATATGTGGTCGCTGGTTGAATCGCATTACAATTCTGGCTATACCTGCAAAGCAATTTATTGTGATAACCAAGCTGTTGGCTTTTTTATGTGGGTGCAAGAATCGCCAGAAAAAGTGTCGATTTGGCGCTTTATGATTGATCACAAATATCAAAATAAAGGCATTGGCAGAATCGCGTTAAATCAAGCGCTTGACGCGATTAAGTTAACGCCGAGGCTGTGTGAGATTGAAATATGTTATAACCCTAAAAATCCTGTAGCGAAAGACTTTTACTCAAGCTTTGGCTTTCAAGAAGTGGGTATGGATGAAGACAACGAAGATATGCTTGCAATATTATCGCTTTAGTTTGCAATAATATAAAAAAGGGGCGGTTTTTAGTGAAAACTTGCCCCATTTTAATAAAACCGCTGTTTTACTGACTACTTGCCGACTTTCTTTAGCGCATTGCGAATTTATATTTATATATTGTTAAATCACTTGTTTTAAGTCTGCTAACGACACGGGTTTTAAGATCACATGCTCAATTTGGTGTTTGGCAAGCGCTTCAGCGGGTGGTTCGCTACCGCTAACAATAACTAGATTGGCATCACACTCTCTTGCTTTTATTTCACTTGCAAGGGTTAACCCTGAGCCATCAGCCAGGTTTAAATCGAGGCAAATCGTATCAAATGCGGTGTCGTTGTCTAACAATGTACAGCATTCGCTAAAACCGCTTACGCTGTGGCTCTCACAGCCAAGAGAATCAAACAGCAAACACATTAAGTCACGGGTGTTTTTATCATCTTCTACCACTAAAATACGCTGTTTAGTTGCGTTTTCATTAGCGGAAGAAGCGGGTTTTTCGCTGGTGCATGGTTTTGCTTGCAAATGCGCTTCAAGAGACTCGTAAAGCAATTCGGTATTAATTGGCTTGGTAATAATGCCATCAAAACCAAGCGCTAACAGAGTATCGATATTGTCTTTTTGCGCTGCTGCGGTGAGGGCAATAATCGGTGTGTTAATACCTTGCTTTCTGAGCGTCACAATAGCTTCTCTACCGCCCATTTCAGGCATATGCAAATCCATAAAAATAAGATCAAACGCCTGCTCGTCTGAGCACACTAAGTTAACGGCATCGAGCCCGTTATTTGCACAGGCAACCTTTGCACCTGTATTACTAATTAGGTTTTTTAATAGGGTTTGGATCTCGGGCAGATCTTCAACAATTAATACATCGCCTTTAAGTGATAATGGGCAAACGTGGCTTTCATCACTTTTACTTGCCGCTAAGCTCAGGGGCTGACATTCACCAATGTCAGTGCCTAAATCAATATCAAAACAAAAGGTGCTACCAACACCTACTTCGGATTCGAGCGCAATTTTTCCGCCAAACAGCTCAACTAAAGCGGCACTAATTGCCAACCCTAAACCGGCACCTTCTGAGGTGCGGGTAATGGTGTCTTGTAATTGCTCAAACGGCTTAAATATTTGCTTTTGTTTTTCTTTAGCAATGCCAACACCGGTATCTTGTACAGCCACATTCAAGTAATAGTTCTGGCTTTGCTGCACCAGCTTAAACACTACTTCAACCTTGCCTTCGGGGGTAAACTTTATAGCGTTGTAAACAAGGTTAATTAAGATCTGCTTTAGCCTTTTGGCATCGGTCATAATCGCTTTCGGCAGGTCGCCTTTTGCTACTATGCTAAGCGCAATGCCTTTTTTCTTTGTTTCCATTGAAAACAAACTTTGCAGATCGGCAACTAACGGGCCAAGCTCGGTTGGTGATTTTTCTATATTTAAACTGCTGGCATTAATTTTTGATAAATCCAGTACGTCGTTCAGCAAATTAAGTAAATGCTGACTGTTGTTATGAATAATGTCTAATTCGGTCTTAATGTCGCCAAGTTGATGGTTGTCGCGCAGCAGCTCAGTGTAACCAATAATTGAGGTAAGCGGTGTGCGTAACTCATGGCTTAAATGCGCCATAAAACGGTCTTTTGCGCGGCTATCTGCCTCGGCTTTGTAACGCTCTAGGCGCTCATTTTCCAAGTCGCGTCGTGATAGTGCATACAAAATTGCGCGATTAAAGCGTGGGCTGCTTATTTCAGATTTTAATAAAAAGTCATCTGCGCCGTGAGCAAGCGCTTCTTTATCAAGCCGTTCGTCTGATTGCCCAGTAAGCATAATAAACGTAGTACTGAGCTTAAGTGATTTGGCGGCCTCTAAAATAGATAACCCTGTATGAGCGCCTAAGTGATAGTCTAAAAAGCATAAATCGACAGGTTGCTGCTTTAATTCATTGAGCACACCTTGATAGTCACTTAACCAAGTGACATCAAATTGATAATTAGGAATTTGCTCAAGGTAATCGACCGTAAGCAAATAATCGTCTTCATCATCCTCTACCAGTAATACACGTACGCGCTCAATACTTGTCATATTAATCCCTATGGCAGTTCAACAATTTCAATCCAATATTTACCAAGCTGTTTCATCAGTTCAACTAAGCCTTCAAAAGTAACCGGTTTAGTTATGTATGATGCTGCGCCAAGATCATAACCACGCAATTTGTCTTCTTCTTGCTTTGAAGTAGTCAAAATAACCACGGGAATTGAACGCAATTCGGCATTTTCTTTTATCAGTTTCAGCGCTTCGCGGCCATCCATACGTGGCATATTTAAATCGAGCAAAATGATGTTAGGGCGCGGGTATTTTTGTTTATCTTCAAACGGCGCTTGATTGTTCAAATACGCCATTAGCTCAACTCCGTCATTTACAAAATATAAATTGTTGATGACTCGGCTTTCTTCAAGTGCGTCTTGGGTAAGCAAACGATCATCTTCGTCATCGTCGGCCATTAAAATATTAATTCGTTTTACTTCAGCTTCCAGCATTACTATTTTCCTCTAAATGAAATGATGATGCTGCAATCGGCAGTATCATGGTAAATGTTGTACCTTGGCCAACTTCGCTGTGCGCAGTAATCTGGCCGCCATGGCGCTCTACAATGCGTCTGCAAACCGACAAGCCAATGCCTGTGCCTTTGTAAGCGGTGCGACTGTGTAAACGCTGAAATGGGGTGAAAATTTTATCGCTGTAATCTTGTTCAAAGCCTATGCCGTTATCGCACACATCGATTTGTATCCATTCGCTGGTAATCTCATCTAAATGCTGTGCTGGAGCGTCGGCCTCTGACACGGTTACTTTGATTTCGGGCGCTTTGTCGGCTTGCCTGAATTTAAGCGCATTCGACAACAGATTTAAAAATAACTGTTGTAGCTGGCTTTCGTCGCCCTCAATTTTTGGCATGCTTGCCAGCGTAATGGTGGCGTTTGATTCGTTAATGGCGATTTCAAGGTCGTCCAGCACGCCTTCAAGTACAGCGTTTAGGTCTACTTCAACAAAGGCTTTGCCTTTTGTAGTTACCCGCGATAATGCTAATAAGTCTGATATTAACAACGACATACGCGCAGCAGCATTATCCATGCGCGATAAGTAGTCTTTGCCTTTATCGTCAATTGCGTTGGCATAAAGCTCAGTAATACGCGCTGAAAACGCACGAATTTTACGCAGCGGCTCTTGTAAGTCGTGTGATGCAATAAACGCAAAATCTTCTAGCTCGCGGTTACTGCGGCCAAGTTCTTCGGCGTAAAGCTCTAGCGCTTGGGTACGTTCTTGTACTTTTTCTTCAAGTAATTCGTTGTTTTTTTCAAGCTCTAATGCATTTTGCTTTACATTGCGCAGGTGTTTAATGAGTAATATTAAAAGCAGGCTGCTCATGATAATACTAATGGCAGCAAACCAAATTAGGTTTGCCTCAGAGGTTTTACGTGCCTTACTTAAGCGGGTAAGTAAGTGATTGCGAATAACCGTTTCGTTTTCAATGATCTCTTGATAAATCGTGCGTAAGTCTAAATCAGATATTTGCACATCTTTTAACAGGCGCTTTGGTGAGCGCTCAGAGTTTGTTTGAACGTGGCGAATACCAGCGCCCACTAAGGCAAACTTAGCTTCGGCATAACGCACAAAGTTGTCGATACGTTTTTGCTGAATATCGCTTTCAGAGCGCATTTCACGGGCTTGCGTAATACTTTCGGAAAATTGATCTAACGCTTTTTTGTAAGGCGCTAAATCGTCTTCTTGTAGCGTAATTAAATAAGCGCGCTGGCTTGATTCTGCATTGAGTAAGTCAATGTGCAAACGGTCAATGGCGAGCATTACCTTTGAAGTATTTTGAAAGCTTTGCTGAATTTGCGCAATGCTTTGGGTGTTTTGTAACCCAACAAAGGTAATTGAGATGATAGCCAATACAATAATGACAAATGCGCACCATGCAAAGCCGATGCTGTGAATGGCGCGATCGAAAAATGCTTTCATTATATTCACTTAGCGTTTTCAGCGATTTGTTGTAACAGCTCGCTGCAGGCTTTGCTTGCGGCGATTATTTTATTCGCCGCATCGCTAATTTCGCTGTTTTTCGCCGCATCTTCGCTTAAAATTTTAATAATTTCAGCATGCATTGAAATATGATTTAGTGGCTTTCGTGCATCGTGAACTAAGGTATTAAGTTGTTCATTGTTGTCAGTCATGTTTCCTCGCAAATCATGTTTTACAGTGATTCTTCGTAAGCGTTTAATCGGTTATAGAGTGTTTTAGTGCTTATACCAAGTAACTTAGCGGCCAGTGTTTTATTGCCCGAAACCGACTCAAGGGTTTTATAAATAAGCTCTTTTTCAACCGCTTCAATGGTTTTTCCAACATCAACTTCTGGTGCATCATAGGTCGCCGCAGGCGCGTTAGGTGTAACCGCTTGCTGAACAGCTGCAGCTTGATTGCGTGCTGGTGGCTGTGCAAAAGGTGATGGCTCTATTTGTTCAATATCGATTGTTTGACTATTTGGATCAGCCATAATAAACGCGCGGTGAATACTGTGCTTTAACTCGCGGATATTCCCTGGCCAATGATGGGCAAATAGCACTTGTTTACTCGTCGGTGAAAATTGATACTGAGTTTTATATTCACGGTTCAAATCATCTAAAAAGTACTCGCTTAATAGTTCGATATCTTCTTTTCGTTCACGCAATGGCGGTATTTCAATTGGAAAAACCGCAAGGCGAAAATAAATATCTTCACGCAGTACTTTCTTTTCGGCAATCTCGTTCATGGTGCGGTTAGTGGCTGAAACAACGCGGCAATTTACCGGAATTTGTTTGTTACCGCCAACGCGAGTGACATGTTGGGTTTCTAATACGCGCAATAAATTAGGCTGCATGTCTATCGGCATTTCGGTTACTTCGTCTAAAAACAAAGTGCCGTTTTCAGCTTGTTCAAACACACCTTGCTTTTGTGCAACCGCGCCAGTAAAAGCGCCTTTTTCATGGCCAAATAATTCGCTGCCGATTAAATCTTTGGTGATAGCGCCGCAGTTAACCGACACTTGCTCGCCTTGGCATTTGCTGGCGTTATGAATGGCCTTTGCCACAACTTCTTTACCAACACCACTTTCACCAATTAATAATACATTTGCGTTGGTTTTTGCCACGCGCTCAATCATGGTGATTAGGTGCTGCGCCGCTTTTGATTTACCAATTAAACAGCCAAAGTGACGCTCTATTTTCGTTGTACTTTTGCTAGTAACCGCGGGTTCTTTAAAGAGTACACGCTTTACGTCGTCGGCTTGAATTGGCTTGGTTAAGTAGTCGATTTGATCATCACAAAGCGATGCAATAGCGGTTTTTACCGAAGGATGACCTGTAATTAGGGTGATATTTACATTAATGCCTTGTGCGCGAATAAAATCGATTAGGTGAATACCGCTGCCATCGGGCAACATAAAATCTAAAAAAACATGGTCGAAGCGCGTATTTGCGAGCCACTCTTTGGCCTCTGCAATGCTTTCGGCGGTGTACACTTCGCAACCGATATATTCAAAAATACGCGCGCCTAATTCGTTAAATTCCGAGTCGTCATCGACTAATAACACTGTTTTCATAATGTCCTCAAAATACTGCACTACAAAGTAAACAAATTACTTTGTCATAATCCATAATGATTTTTCTTTTATTTCAATGGTTAGTGTTTCGCACGTTTTTATTTCGCCATCAATACTATACCTTACTGTGTCACCGTGTTGGTGTAAACAAACACGCTTACAAAGTGCATGATTTACGTTGTTTTCGCTGTGTTTTTGCTTACCTTCTATGCCGTTAAACACAAGTTGCGCAAGACTAAACGCTGCGCTGTTGTTCTCGTCGTGCTCGATGAGCGTGATATCGAGCTGGCCATCTTGATAATTTGGCTCGCCACCACCTTGCGCTAACACGGTAGAAAATGGTGCTGCATTGGCAACAACTAAACTGTTTACGTTCAATTCTTTAGGGTTTTGTTCATCAACCGCAATACACACGTTTTGTGATTTGCTTTCAGACACGGCATTAATAAAGCCGCTAATGTAAGCAAATTGGCCACCCTGGTTTTTCTCTTCGCGATTAGCAAAGCTGATCATTTGCTCCTCAAAGCCAAACGCAACCAACAACAAAGCAGTGTGTTCATTACATTGAATGGTGTCAATTTGCTGCGTTTTACCTTTAACGATTGCCTCGCATGCAAGTGTTATGGGTTCTAACTTAGTTTGCACACCAAGTAATACGTGTGCGAGCGCATTGGCAGTACCCAGCGGAATAAAACCTAAATGGCAATCGCTGTTAACAAGCGCATGGGCCACGGCCGTTACGGTGCCATCGCCACCACAGGCAATCACTTTGTTATGGTTACGTTTTAAACGCAGGGCGAGCGCACTTACATTGGTATCTTTTTCGGTAAAGTGAAATTCAAGCAAAAAGCGCTGTGTTAAATAACCAATCACTTGGTTATCGTATTGATACCATTTACCGCTACCCGAAACAGGGTTGATCACCATCGGTAGGGTTTCTGTTTTTGCGAGTAAATCAACGTGTGCAATGGCATTTAGGCGTTTTTTTTGCGAACGATTTAAACGCGCGGTTTGGCGCAATTCTTTTACCCTATCAAGCGCACCTTGAGTACTGAGCTTATGTTTATAAAGTAAATAAGCACATAATAAAAATACCGAACGACCACGGCCAAGGGCACAGTGGATCACCACTTTTTTGTTAAGCGAGTGCATTGCCTCAATCCAACGTAACGCATGAACAATTTGCGCGCGAGTAGGCGATTGATGATCAAGCACCGGTAAATTTAAGTAGTACAACCCCTCTTGCTCAGCCGACCAATTTAAGCCGTCAAATTCTGCAGTTACATCTAAAATTGCGTCAATTTTATTGGCTTTTAACATAGGAATATCGCTTGGGAATAAACGACATGCGATAAACATTTGGTCTTCAACTTGTTGCAGCGCAGGCACTGAGTCTTTGTAGCGCTGCCACGCGTTGTAAAGCTGCGCGCACAGTAAATAAGGTAACAGTACCAATTTAATAACTACTGGAATTTGCCCTGTTGCGCGTTTGCGAAGGAAATTTGGTTTTTCAAATAGGTAAGCGCTAAACACAATTAACACTGAAAGCAGAATCCAACAGCTAGCAAAAATAAATAACGGGTGTTTAGACACATAAACAAGACCGGATGCCGCAACAACCAGCAATAAATAAATGAAAGTTACATTCATACTATCAACACCTCAAAGCTAAATAACATACGGTTACAAGAATCGTACCTATGAATTTTTGTATGTATTTCAACGTGATAGTGGTTTTTTGATTGTGTAATAACTACCCGTTTGAAAAAGTTACAAAGGGTTTAAAGTAAAAGTGTGTAAAAATTACATACCTGTATAAATATGCTAGCCTAGCATTATTTTATTAAGCAAATTAAAGGGATGTTATGCGTTTTTCCCGCTATTTTAATGTAAGTGTTTTAGTACTTATGTTGATCATCGTTGGTTGCGGTGAGAGTTATCAAGCGTTACGTGATCGCGAAGCAAAGGAGCAGCAAAGCTGGCCTAAATGGCCTGAGTTTGAAGCCGCTGTGCCAAAACCCGATTGGTGGCATTCAGTACCAATTAAGTACATTGATCCTATGAATTTTACATCGGAAGAGATGACAGCCTATTACGAGAAAAATACAGGCGATGATAAATATAAACGTGATTTCAAAGTAATTTATGCGCGTATGCTTAAGCATAAAAACAATGCCCGAGAGATTGCAGGCTTTTTAGGTCGTGGCACGGTTAGCGAATTTAAACCGTTTTATGAGTTCTATATCACACACTTTTTAGATGAGACATGGCAAAGTGAGTATTGCGAACAATGTAACGATGCAAACTCGGCCATTAATATAGGAACCCAATGGCTTTATTATTTAACAGAGGGCGGCGAGTATGAGCGGGCGCAAAAAATTATCGACCAGTTATTAGAATTGAAATACCCTCGGGCGATCCCGATGCAGCGTTTTTATTTAATTCGCTCTTACCGACACTTACTAGCCAAAACGGTTACCGAAAAAGAAATATACAACCAATTAGAACCGTACATTGTCGAAAATTATAAATTGGCTGAACAAAAGCAAGACTACAAATTAATGCAGCGATGGTTAGATTTATAACGCGGTTTGCCACGGTGCAAATTTAGCGAGCAAGGATCGGTCAGTTGCGAGCCAGCAATCCTTGAAACGAACACATTAAAAAAGCCCGAATTAATCGGGCTTTTTAGATTTTATAACGCTTTATTTACCCGCTAATTTTGCGCGAGCACTGTGCAGCTTTTTGTAGCTTTCGATTAAGCGCAGGTGCTTATCTAGGCCTTCTAGCTGTGAGTTAGTTGGTGTTAAGCCATAAAAACGCACATCACCATTAATTGAACCAATAATCGCGTTCATTACTTCCTCGCCAAACATGCGGGTAAAGTTATGCTGGTAGTCTTCAAACTCAAGTTCGTCATCAAGTGCTACTTGCAGCGTTGCGTGCAGTGCTTGGTAGAATAGACCACGTTCAACAGTGTTATCGTTATATTGTAAGAAGCTTTCAACCAAGTTATTCACTTCTTCTAAATCTCCTAATGCTAAATAAATTAATAGCTTAAGTTCTAGAATAGTAAGCTGACCCCATACTGTGTTTTCATCAAACTCAATACCAATTAGGGTGATGATGTCGATGTAGTTATCAAGCTCGCTCTCTTCTAAACGATTAACTAAATCAGCTAGTTCCTCGTCAGACAGTGAATGTAGGTTTAAAATATCGTCGCGGTATAAAAGTGCTTTATTGGTGTTATCCCAAATTAAGTCTTCTGCTGGGTAAACTTCAGAATAACCCGGTACTAAAATACGGCACGCCGTACCAAGGCCTGTAAATTCAGCTACATAGGCTTCTTTACCGATGTCTTCTAAAATACCAAATAGGGCATCGCACTCTTCTTGGTTAGTGCCAGAGAAATCCCATTCAACAAACTCGTAATCGTGCTTAGCACTAAAGAAACGCCAAGAAATAGTACCCGTTGAATCAATAAAGTGTTCAACAAAGTTTTCTGGCTCTTGTACTGCCATTGAGTTAAAGGTTGGCTTAGGTACATCGTTTAAGCCTTCAAAACTGCGGCCTTGTAATAGCTCAGTAAGGCTTCGCTCAAGCGCCACTTCAAAACTTGGATGCGCACCAAATGAGGCAAACACACCGCCCGTTTTCGGGTTCATTAAGGTAACACACATTACTGGGAACTGACCGCCAAGCGAGGCATCTTTAATGACGACTGGGAAGCCTTGCTCTTCAAGCCCTTTAATACCCGCAACTATGCTTGGGTATTTATTCAGTACGTCTTCTGGTACATCTGGCAATACAATTTCTTGCTCGATGATTTGGCGTTTTACCGCGCGCTCGAAAATCTCCGATAAACACTGTACTTTGGCTTCTGCAAGGTTGTTACCCGCGCTCATACCGTTACTTAAAAATAAGTTTTCAATCAGGTTAGACGGGAAATAAACCGTTTCACCATCTGAATGACGGGTGTACGGAATTGAACAAATACCGCGCTCAACATTACCTGAGTTAGTGTCGATTAGGTTTGAACCACGCAGTTCTTGTTCTGGGTCGTAAATATCCAGCGTGTAGTCGTCTAAAATCTCGTTTGGTAGCTCGTCTTCTGGGCCTGGTTTAAACCATTTTTCATTTGGGTAATGGACAAACTCGCTATTGGCAATTTCGTTACCAAAGAACTGATCGTTATAGAAAAAGTTACAGTTTAAACGCTCAATAAATTCGCCAAGTGCCGAGCACAATGCGCTTTCTTTGCTTGCGCCTTTACCATTAGTGAAACACATCGGTGATGCTGCATCGCGAATATGAAGCGACCATACGTTTGGCACAATGTTACGCCACGATGAGATTTCAATTTTCATGCCCAAGTCTTCTAAAATCTTGGTCATGTTTTGAATGGTTTGCTCAAGCGGTAAGTCTTTACCTAAAATCATGGTATTGGCGTCGCCCTCAGGCTGACCCATTAACATGGCTTGCGCGTCTTCATCAAGGTTTTCAACTGCTTCTACAACAAACTCAGGGCCTGTTTGAATCACCTTTTTAACGGTACAACGGTCGATTGAACGCAAAATACCTTCACGGTCTTTGTCTGAAATGCTCTCTGGCAGCTCTACCTGAATTTTAAAGATTTGGTTGTAACGGTTTTCTGGGTCAACAATGTTGTTTTGCGATAGGCGAATATCGTTCGTTGGAATATCGCGCGCGTTACAGTACACCTTTACAAAATACGCTGCACACAGCGCAGATGAGGCAAGAAAATAATCGAATGGGCCAGGTGCACTGCCATCGCCTTTATAGCGAATAGGCTGATCGGCAATAACGTTAAAGTCGTCAAACAGCGCTTCTAAGCGCAAGTTATCAAGATAATTTACTTTGATTTCCATGAATTAGGTTCCAAGTGTGTCGCCGCGAATAGGTGGTTGCAGCAAGGCAAACATAATGGGTGTAATTATCCGCTTTTTTAGCGCTTAATTCACTAAAATCGGAAAATAAATACGTTTTCCCAAGTTCAGCTTATCTATTGCCACATTTGGTGACTTATTTAAGGCAGTAAATTAAGGCAGTGAATTAAGCGAGTGAAAATGTGTTTGCTGCTAAAAGCAAAGACGAAGCAAAGTAAAAAGGGCGAGAGGGAGAGGGAGAGAACGCGATATGTGCCTACATCCTTGCTAGCCCTTTTTTACAAAGTGACAAAACACAAACTCTTGTGTTGTACCAAAGGGCGTTTTATGAGTTTCATGGCGTTGATCTTTAAGCACAAAATGATCACCAAATTCTCCGTGTAAGCTTTCTGCACTGTAGCGCACAATAGGCAAACCGCTGCACTTCTCTGGGCCATCTTCTGAAAATGTGGCAATAATTATGTGGCCATGTGGTTTTAGCGCATGCAGCACGTTTTTAATATAAGCGCGGCGTTCTTCAGGCGTTGTTAAAAAGTGAAACACCGCGCGATCATGCCATACATCAAATTGTTGTTTTGGCAGTGTTACGCCTGTTATATCCGCTTCAATCCATTTTACATTTGCCGAACTTTCACCAATGCGCTTTTTAGCTGTTTCAAGCGCAGCCCCAGATAGATCAAGCACCGATACATTTGTATGCCCATTTAACAGCAAATCATCAACCAATGTTGACGCACCACCACCCACATCAATAATGGCGGCACTTTTTTCACAATTTAAACGGTTTATAAATTCTATTGAGGTCACCGCATGCGGCTGAAACCAACTCACCGCATTTGATTCTTTTGTTGTGTAAACCGTTTCCCAATGTGATTTTTTGTGCATGGTGTTTCCTGAGTTGGTTTGAAATCATGAAGCCAAAATTAAGACTCTGGCTCCATTGGTTTTATTGTCAGCGGTGCACAATGCAAGATCTGACCCCAATGGTTGGTTAAGTTTAAATTTTATCTATTTAAATTATTCCAATTTTCTAATGCTTCTTCCATAAATAATGCCAATTCATCAATTGGTTCAGCTCGTCCTGCTTCTTTATTCATAATTTCTTCCGTATCAAAATTAGTCCCATGAATTTGATTGAATTGGTATATAGCGTCATCTAAATATTTACCAAATAAATCAAAATCACTGTTATCGTTAAGCTTTCCATTATCTTTTTCAAATTGCTTAAAGGCTGAATCTAAAGCTTCTGATGCTTTTTCTTCTAATTCTCTCTCATTTGGCATATTACTTTTGATCCTTAAAAGTTTGATGAAACTGACTTTAAACCTAACAATTTAATATCGACCCAATGGGTCGTTTCCATAACTATAGGAGCAAGTTACTAGTTAAAATGCATAAATTCAACGTATGTTATTCGCTCCATTGACTCCTTGAAGGCTGTTGCTGAGAAAAACTTCCCCCTTTAATCAAACCTGAAAACAAAATTTAAATGAATAATGCGAGACAGGGAGCGAAGCGGTCGAGTAAGCCATGCTGAGGCATGGATGCCGATTTATGGCGTTTATGTTCACATTTAAATTATGTTTGAAGAGTTAGTTTGATTTCTGGGGTGGCTTTTTCTTGGTTCGTTATTTTTGGCCGTTTAAAAAGAATGAACGAGCGCATCATGGATGATGCGAGATAACAATCAAGGATGTGTACTGTTTGGCACCGCCTACCCGAACAGAGGGGGCAGAACCCACTGGTTTAAAGCTTTTTTTATTTATTTTCCATAACAGTTGCGACTACAGAAGGGATGTCCGCATTATCAAATGAATACGAATAAGTAATCGTCACACCTTTAATATTAATGAATGGTTTAAAGTATGCATTTGCTGCATTTTTGGCAATACCATCAAAAACTGACTGCATGGTATTTAAACCATCTTGTGTTTGTAAAAAAGATACGTTTTGTTCTTTAGTTTGATTATTAGTCTGCATCATTTCATTTAAAAAAGATTCAGAGTTAATAGTGTAATTGTAGTTGAGTAAACAACGATTAACTGCGTAAATTGCCTGAACGCCAATTAACTTAGTCATGTAGTCAACATCGATAGGGGATTGCTTTTGCAAATCCATCACGACAGGCTTTAACTCATTACAAACCTGCTTTGCATCCTGTGCAAATACATTACACGACAAAAAAACGAATAAAGTTGAAATAAAATATCTTTTCATGGGGTTCCTTAAAATTTAACGCCTTCTAATAGGCGGGTTTAATTTGACTAACATGGGCATAAAACAAGCTTTAGTTTAACGTTTTATCTATATTTCGATGAGCTTGTTAGATTAGGGTTTATCAACTGGTTTACCATTCTTATCTTTCCATCCTTCAATTTCAGGTGTGGAAAGTAAATAACCGTGAAAGTTGATAATTCCATGTGTTTTCCTTTCTTTTTCGGCCCAAAAGATGCCAAAAATGAAGCCTAAAAATGATGATGCGTAAACTATATACAGAGCGTGTTCAATTTCTAAAAATGAAAAGCTTACACAACTTATCATTGCAAAAATTGCAGTCGAAGAAAAAATTATCTGAATATATAGCCATGTATGAACTAAATAAGCAGAGCCATAAAGGTATGCTTCAAACGGCATATATAGAATTTTTTTAAGTGCTTTCACCTTGACTCCGTTTGGTAATAAAATGCCTGTTAAGAGGCAGATTTAGCTGGTAATCAATAAGGTCACAGTCGTTGATTTCTATCGACGAACGATTACTGTGCCTGCGATTTTGTCATGCCAGCCTTGTTTTTTTGCATCAAAAGCGACCCAAAAATAACCTAAGCCTAGAGGTAATAAAGAAATGTAGTAACCAACATAACGAATAATTGATTGTTGAGTGGATGGCGCATTGCCTGTTTTAGCATCTACTACTTTTGCTTTTAACGCCATTTTGCCTGGCGTTGCCGATTTATAAACCCAAAAAAGAACAGTCGCAGCGATTGGGAAAACCCAGCTAATCAGAAAATCGGGCATCCCCATTATGAATTGATCTGTTTCCCAAAACTCATTGCCATAGATTGAATAGAGCAAAGGGTAAGTAATCATTATGACTAAGATTGTGTCAATAATTGAGGCGCCAAAACGTGGCCAAAAGCCGACATATTGGTGTTGTGATTCGGAAGTTTCCATTTCAGTACTGCTCACTTTTATCTCCATTGATTGGCAAATTTTTCTAAATGCCAAAAGTTTTTATTTAATAATTTCAGTAGATTACCATCATGTTGTTACGTGAACAATGTAAAGTAAGGCTTAAGCATTTTCGCTTGCTTATATAAAATGCGTTTTATTATTGCGGCAACTCAGCACTTAATAATGCAATAGCTAATTTATTATTTTTACGTTTAGCAACGTCTAACGCGGTGTTGCCGCGCTTATTTTTGCGTGATGTATCAGCACCGTTTTTAAGTAAATAACGCAAATTTTCAATTTTGCCTAAGTACGTGGCATCAATGGTGGGTGTGTCGCCGTTATTATTCGCGATATTTAAATCGGCACCGTTTGATACCAGTAATTTGACTAATTCAAAATTGTTGGTGCTCCAGCCAGCAAGTATTAATGCGGTATCGCCAGCCTTTGTTTGGGCATTTAGGTTTGCGCCTTGTTGTATTAGTAGCTTTGCTCCTGCCAATAAATAAGGGTCTTTACGAAAGCTTGAAATAAATAATGGCAGAACGTTGCTGTTTGAATTATGCAGCTGGGTTTTGTTGCCTGCGGCATTTTGTAGCATGCGAAAATAGTCGTGCTTGTTGTTTGTTAACGCAAATGCAAACAATGAATCTTTATTGATGATGACATTTTCAAATTTGGCGCCATGTTCTATTAAAGCTTTTGCCATTTGAACATGGTTTAGTATTACCGATTGATAAAAAGCCTCGGTGATTACGGCGTGTTGATTGAGTGTAGATTCAGTAACTGTTTTATTTAGTGCGCTTAAATCATTATTTACCACCGCATCTATCAGCGGGTGATTTGGTACTAAAGCGGGTTCTGTATTTTCGATAACGCTTTGTAGCCAAGGGTAAATAGACGACACTCTGGTGTAATATTCGCCAACGCCATAGTGCCCCTCAGGGATGCCATTGCTAACCTGATATGAGCTTATGCCAATCACAATTGGCGTGTTATCAACTATAACAAAAGCAGGGCCGCCGCTGTCACCGCGTGAGCTTATGCCTTCAAACTGGGTCGCCGTTTCGGGTTTATTAAAAGTAAAACCAATTACATGCTCATTGGCACTTGCTACCGTATTTGTTGCGCCTCGCTGCTTAGCATCATCTCGAATAAGGCCATCTTGCCCGTTGCCAAAGGTGCCTCTGCCAACAAAAATAACCTGTTGGCCAACTTCATTTTTTTGCTGATTTAAGGTCGCTGGTTTTGCGTTTTTGAGGGGATCTTTTAATTGAACCAGCGCCGCATCGTAAAATTCGTCATTCGCGCGTTTAAATTTAGGGTGGGTAATAACTTTTTCGACGCGGTATTGGCTGTTGATATGCCGCGCAGTAAAAATGTCACTTTCTTTACCTGCTACGCAGTGCGCTGCGGTTAACAGCCAGTTGTTATTAATTACGGTTGCGGCGCAACCAGCAACATAAGCTACAGACGGTGAATACTGCTCGCCAAGTGCTAGGTACTTTTTATCGTCTACATCGTGCCTGATCACGATGGCATTAACCGCAGTTGTAGCAAAAAGTAGTGTGAGCGAAATAACGGTATTCAATGTCAAAACGTATATCCCTATGTTGAGTTTGCAGCGCGGTAGCAGTAAAGCAACAGCCTTTGTTATGTTTTTTACACTACGGATCTATCGTAACACACTAATTCTACAACGTTATTTTCAGGGTCTTTTACGTAAATTGATCGCCACTGACACCATTGATGTTCGGCGGTTATTACTTCGCAACCGGCATTTTCTAGCCTTGTTTTCTCGCTTAAGTAATCTTCAGATGAAATTTCTAATGCAAAATGATGCAGGCTTGAACAAGCTGGTTCAATGGTTGAGGTATTGTCATTGACAAATGCTCTAGGCAGCTCTTCGGCAAATAAGCCGATTACTTGTGTATGGCCACCAAAGCCCTCTGCAATTTTAAAAAATGCGACTTTGGGAAATTCTTTAAGCAGTTCAAGTCCAATAATGTTGGCGTAGAACGCTTTCATACTTTCTAGGTCGCGCACTCTGAGTACTGTTTCGCCTAATCCTTTAATTGCAGGGTTCATCTCTTTCTCCTTAAAACAAAATACCAATTCACTTAAGTAGCTAATCATCCTAGCGGACTAAATATCATGCTAACTGCGTTAGAATCTATCAATGTAGAACAACTACATAAGAAAAATTCCGCCTTGTTACCATTTCATTTATCCAGCGCTATCCCTGAGCACAAACTTAACAGAATTGGTATAACAGCGAATTAGTGTGCATAACGATTTAAGCGTGTTATCTGCAGACTAATAATTTTTTATTTAATTATTTCAGTAGATTATCAGTATAGCTTTGCGCTTACAACGTTAAGTTTGGCAAGTGGATTAACGGGCATTACTTAGTGGCGCGAAACGTTGGATTACGTAAGTCAGCGGTTTTGTTTAAATACGAAAGAAGCCTAAAAATTTGCTTGATGCAGCGTGTTTACAGCTAAGCAAAGGGTTTAAACTGTGATCTTGATTAAAGAGCTGATTAATTATTTTGCGCTGCAATATCGGGTGCTTTAATAACAAAACCGCGTTCTCTGTCGCCGTTGAATCCGACTGCGCTATACACTTTATGGGCACCATTTAGCTTTGCGCCAGACAGCAGCATGACTTTGTAGCAGTTTAACTGCCATGCTAAATCAATTGCATAACTGAGTACTTGCTGGCTCAACCCTTGGCGGCGAAAATCGCGGCGCGTTACAACATGTTCAATTAAACCAAACGGGCGCGCGCCAACGGCAATACTTAAATTAATACTGAGCGCACATGTAGCTGCAAGCGTGCCATTAATATCAGCAACCACTATATGGGTTCTGTCGTCACTAATTATTTGTTGCCAGCGCTCAATGGCAAGTGAATCGGGCAACGCAGGGTCGCTTGGTCGCAATTCGTTATAGAGCGTTAATACACCTGCCAAATCATCCTTGGTAGCGAGTCTTATCATGGTATTTCCTTATTGAGTTAGTTTATTTTGATTGCTTTTGTGTGCGTTTAAACCAACGAATTTGTTCACTTTGATCGCGTGTTGGGATGCCGCCGTTGTCTTTTAGTGTTTGCGCGTTTTGTGCCAGCATGCGCTCGGTGTTGAGTTCAATTTTCTCAAGTACTGTCATCAGTAGTGTTTGCTCTTCATCACTAATGCCACCGAGCACATCTTCGCAACGTTTGGCCATGTAGTTAGCAATATTTTGATAAATGGGTGTGCCAGCTTCGCTTAATTCAACAAATTTACTGCGGCTGGTGGCATGGTCGTTGGCGGCTTGAATAAGCCCTTCTTTTAACAGGCCATTGATTGCGCGCGTAACTGAGTAAGGGTCGAGCCGTGTTTGGTAAGCAATATCAGCCGCATTTATTGGACCATACGAGCCAATATTTAATAGTACGCGAATGGCGCGTGTATCTAGGTGAGTGATGTGTTTTACGTTGGCGTCTCTATCGAGCGCGAGCAAGTTACTTGCGGTGGCAATTCGGTAGGGCACTTGGTTGTATAGATCGAGACAGCCAGATACCTTGCTGTTTAAATTAAATGCCGTTTTACGCGAATTGCTTGTCATGCTTTTTCCCAAAATAAAAGTGCATTGGCACTTTTGTTCAGACTTCTTTGCAGCAGCATAGCTAAATGTTTTGCAATTTGCGACAAAGTGGCTGCTGCTTGCTTTATTTTTAATCGCTACGGTTTTAATGATTAAGGGTGAATGGTCACAAAGCTCGTGATAGATTATTGGGGTAATTACTTTTTTATTAATAATAATGACATTAGAAAAAGAAGATCTGATTTTATTAAATCGAACAGGCGATAATTTAAAAAGCGTACTTAGGCAGGTGGTGCAGCATTTTCCGCAATCGGCAGGCTCTATTAATGGCATGTCGCGTTGGCTTGATTTTAACCGCTCAAACTGCCAGCGCATATTAGAAGGCATTAATAAAAGTAAAGATGGCAAAGACGCCTTGTGCTTATTCCCAGGCATTGCTGGCTTAGAAGAGTTTTTACAAAAAGCGGCGCAGCAAAATATTGAAAATAGCTTGCTGTTAGAGGCGCAAAAAGCCGTTGAAGTGTTTGCTAAGGTACTTAAAAAATACGCGCGCAGCCACGCTGAATTAAAGCGTTTGTTGGGAAACAGTGTTGTTAAAAACAAAGCAAATCACGGGGCGCTCACATCAAATGAAAAACGCGAGCAACACTTCTTGGCGTCAAAGCAGTTACTAGGTAGCTCAATAGATAGTTTATTTGCCTGTTACATTTTGCGCGAGAACGAGCTTAACACCCAATATTTACATGAAGTTGCTTTGATTTCGAAAAAAGGGATTTCACGCGCCATTGAAGCGCAGCCATTTATTCAATTTTATTCTCATCCGCAACCTGAAAACTTTACATCGCCAGAGTCAATTTGCGGTGACTCTCGGGTTCAAAAAGGGGCATTTCAGGTGGGTGTAGTAGAAGAGTTTTCGACCGAAGGTTTACTTGACGCGTATTCGAGCTATTCTGCGAGTAATTCGGGTATTGTGTTTAATAACCTACCCGAAAGCACACAGTTTGATGCCACTTTTTTATTTAGTAACCCAGATGAACTGTCGAACCCGCTTAACTCAACAAGCAACTGTAGTTCAACCAGTATCTCTATTAAAACACCAACGAAAAAGCTGTTTATGCTGGTGTTTTTAGAAAAGAAATTGGCAATGCAGAGTTTAGTAAATGTGGGCTGTTATGCAGGCAATCAAAAGGTAGAAGAAGGTAAATTACGCGCCGATGATATGTGGACCGAAAAACTGCCGGAATTCCCTGAGTTAAAAATTGTGCCCAATGGCACACCACTGCAAGGTGATATGCAAGCGATGACAGATTACTTGTTTAATTTTGCTGAGTTAGATGCCAATGACTTTTGCTGTTATTTACTGGAAGTGGAGCACCCAATTTGGTCGTCAACCTACCGTGTGTACTTTGAACACCAGTTATAACCGCAGGTTTAAAAATGAAAAAAGGCGCCAATTGGCGCCTTTTAGTTTATTGGCACTGACCAACTAATGACCATGCGCCCCATTGACCCGATTGCTCAGGGTTTTCACCTTGAGTCCACCAGTTTGCTTGGTATACCTTGTTGTTAAGCGATACCTGATCGCCCGCAAAATACACCTGTAACGCGTCCCATGTTGGGGCTTGGCAGTTATTCTGGTTGCCGTCTGTAATTGTAAGCGTTTTTGCAATGCTGTCAGTTTGACCGCTGTTATCAACTACTGTCAACGTCACAGTGAAATTACCCGCTGAAGCGTAGCTGTGAGATGGGCTTGTCGCTTGTGATGTATTGCCATCACCAAAGCGCCAATCGACACTTGTAATGCCGTTGTCATCTGACGAAAGGTTGCTAAATTGCACAGTAGAGCCACTCACACTAAAGCTATAATCAGCATTAGGTGCTTGGTCGCCACCTGTAGTGCCACAGGTACCAGAGTCTCGCCATACATTGCTGTAAACATCGGGTTGTGCGCCTGTAGACCACCAAGTTGCTTCGTATTTACGGCCATTAAAGCTTACCTTATCACCAAGGGCATACGATTGCGTTGATGACCAAGCAGTTAGACCATCACAGCCAGATTGATTACCCTCTGATACAGTAACCGACTTAGTTAAGCTGTTGCTTTGATTTGCTGTATCAACCACGGTTAATTTTACGGTGTAGGTACCTGCCTGCTGATATTGGTGGCTTGGGTTTTGCTGCTGGCTTGAGCTGCCATCACCAAAGTCCCATTGATAGCTGTTTATGCCATTATCATCACTTGATGAATCGCTAAACTGTGCAGTTAAGCCATTAATTGTGAAGCTAAAATTGGCAGTTGGTGCGTTGTCGGTTGTGTCATCACCTATGCCTGTTTTTTGTTTGATCCAATCAAGGTAACTGGTAGTGCGAGTAAATGCCGTTGCGCCACTACATGCAATGCCCCAACTTACCGTACCAATGCTGTAAAAATCATTACCTACTTTTACCGCATATGGGCCACCACTGTCGCCATTACATGCTGAAACGCCACCTGTGCCACCGCCACAAATTACCGAATTTGGTATGTTGTAGTTGAGCTGGCTAGAGCAACTGCTATTCGATATTACTGGCAATTGTACCTCACGAAGTACATCACTCGGTGAGCCTTGGTTGTAGGTAAGCCCCCAGCCAGAAACCGTTACGCGGTCACCAACATCGGCATAAGTTTGTTCAATTTGCTGTGTTGGCAGTTTGGCAGGGGTATATTCGCTGCTTGCAGGTGATGCAAGGCGCAGTAGGCCAATATCATAACCACTGCGAATGCCATTAGCACCACGCCAATATTCATGATTTATTATCTGAGATACAGCAATGATTTGCCCATCGTTACGGCTTATGCTGTGTGCGCCAACACGTACTTTCAATGAGCTTGTTGAGGCGTTATCTAAACAGTGCGCTGCAGTTAACA
Organism: Pseudoalteromonas sp. P1-9; assembly: GCF_001399975.1. GTDB lineage: Bacteria > Pseudomonadota > Gammaproteobacteria > Enterobacterales > Alteromonadaceae > Pseudoalteromonas. The sequence goes on along the minus strand of NZ_LKBD01000001.1, from coordinate 31,766 downwards.
CCCAGTCTTTACTTATCAATGTACCGCCACAACCTTGGCGACCATTCATGATAAGTGCTACTTGATATGGTCTGGAATAAGGTGTTGATTCTGAACCACCCACAATGTTTGGTTTTACTTCAATAAAAGCGTTTGCATTGTAACTTGACGCAAGCAAAGTTGAGAATAAGGACAGCGAAAGAAGTTTAATCTTCATGGTATTTCCTTTGTTGTTATTGTTGTATACAAATAAATCTCAGATACACCTCAGAATCAATTTTTGGTTTAATTTATGAGCTGGTCATTCCAGTTTGAATTTTTGCTTTATTTTTATACAGGCAAGAGAGTGCCTAAAGATTGTGTGTAACAATTTATTTACATTGTATATTTTGAACTCACGTTCAAACAGATTGTTTAACGCGTTATTAGCAAGGTGAAAGCAAAAACTAATCTTAAAAAATATAAAAATTTGGTTAGATCTTTCAGTAATTCATACTTGGTTAGTAATTTTGGTTATAAAAAACTAAGTTTTTAAAATGATAGACAGTGGCCACTGGCTTGATTATATTTATGTTGCATATGCAACATAAATATAATCAACAGGAGAAATAGCATGGCGTTAGTAACCCCTTTATCACCCGATCACGATAGCGAAGTGGCAGAACTTGCAAAGTTCTTTAACGAAACCTTAGGGTTTTGCCCAAATAGTGTATTAACCATGCAAATTCGCCCAGAAATAGCCCGCGCATTTATTAATTTAAACAAAGCAGTAATGGCAAATGATGGGCGCGTAACAGCAGAGCAAAAGCGTTTAATTGGTTACATCACCAGCGCAAATACCGGTTGCCGTTACTGCGAAGCACATACAATTTTAGCGGCTGAGCGTTATGACGGTAGCGAAGAACGTTTAAAGCATATTTGGCAATTTAGATCATACGATTTATACAGTGATGCTGAAAAAGCGGCGTTTGAATTTGCCTTAGCAGCCTCAAGCGTGCCTAACGCGGTTGATGATGCGATTTCGGCAAATTTAAAAGAACATTGGGATGATGGCGAAGTGGTTGAAATTTTGGGTGTTATATCACTATTTGGTTATTTAAACCGCTGGAACGATAGCATGGGCACAACCATGGAAGCAGGCGCTATTGCCGCAGGAAAAGAACACCTAACACACAATGGGTGGCAGGTTGGTAAACACCAATAAGTGAATTATTGAAAAACTGAGTATTGCACTTAAAAGTTATTTTTTAAGTGCAAACTTCACGGCGGCATCAGCATGAATGCCTGTGGTGTCGTAAAGGGGAATCTCCGTATCGTTTTGTGATACTAATAATGCGATTTCAGTACAGCCAAGAATTATCGCTTGCGCACCTTGGCGGTGAAGTTTATTGATGATTGAAAGATAACGTTCTTTTGACTCTAGATTGATTTCGCCAAGGCATAGCTCGTTGTAAATAACGTTATGTACACAGTCGCGATCTTCTTGGTTGGGTACAATAACATCAATACCAAACTTTTCTGTTAGGCGGTTTTTATAAAAGCCTTGTTCCATGGTAAATGCGGTGCCAAGTAAACCAACGCGCGATATATCATCTTGTATCAATTGTGCTGCGGTGGCGTCGGCAATATGCAGCAGCGGAATCGAAATATTCTCTTCAATTTGGTGCGCTACTTTATGCATGGTGTTGGTGCAAATAAGTAGGCAGTGCGCACCTGCTGCTTCTAAATCTTGCGCGGATTTTGCTAGCATGTCGCCCATTTTTTGCCATTCGCCTGCCCGTTGCAGTTTTTCAATATGATCAAAGTTAATGCTGTAAAGTAAAATTTCTGCGCTATTAAGCCCGCCAAGCGCGGCTTTTACACCTTGGTTAATGGCTTTGTAGTAATTGAGCGTAGACTCCCAACTCATGCCACCTAAAAGACCGATTGTTTTCATAAATTACCAATAACACGCCTGATTAAGAGGCAATACGCAACGTACTTCGCCAGTTAATTCGCTAAGTGGTTTATCGTCAAGCGCAACCGCTTGCCAACCATGTGGATACGACAGTGAAAAGGGTGGAATTAACTGAGTATCAGCCACCGCTTGAAACCCCGTTTTACTATAAAAATTAGGGTCGCCATAGGTAACAACAAAATCCACGTTGTGTGTTTTAAAATACGTAAGCGCGTGGTTTATGAGTGCTTGCCCGATGCCTTTACCTTGTTGCGAAGATGCCACCGCCATTGGCGAGAGGATCACCGCGGTAAGATTTGGCTGGTTGCTAATCCATAATTTACTAAACAGTACAGCGGCAAAAAGCGTATCGTGCTCTTTAGCAACAAAGCCAATCAGTTCATCGCTTGTGCAGTCATTAAGCATGCGTTCGGTGAGTTCGCCGATTTGTAACCCTGCTTTTGCGCCATCAGCGTCGCTAAAAACATGGGTAAAGAGCGCAGTGATATCGGCCGTTGCATGATGAGAAATGGATTCAAATTGCATGTTAAACAGTTCCTTGCTTACATTGATTAATAAGTTTAGTGCTGTTTGCAATATTGTTGCGAGTTAATTTAGCAGTAATCACTTCAGATTTTGCGCTAAGTGTATTGATGTCTTGCAACCAAATTGAAATCGACTCATCGTGAATGGTGTGTGCGAGTTGATAGTTTCCGCCAGCTGGCAATGTGAGGTTGAAATTGGCAAATGCAACTTGGTACGAGTTGTGGTTATTTGCCTCTTGGTACGTCGCTTTTACCCAAATATTGTGTTTACCCGCAGGGTATTGCCTTGCCGTAACCCAAGTGGCGGGTTTGTGCTTATGGCACATTAGGTAAACATATTCTTTTCTACCTTGGTTATTATCGTAGCTGGTATTTTCAATACGAAAATGCCCTTGTTTAATGTCGTTGTTAAAAGGCGACATGGCACAGGCAAACAGGTTACATAATAAGAGTAAAGTAATGAGGTGTTTAGTCATCATAATTCCATTTTGATGAGAGACGCGCTAGCGTACGGATTTTTGTGCAAAACTGCAACTGGTTGGGTAGTCGGTATAGCCTTTTTCACCGCCACCATAAAATGTACTGTGCGCATCATTGGCTAATTGCGTTACTGGCATATTGCGCTGCATGCGCTCAACTAAATCGGGGTTACAAATATAGGCTGTACCAAAGGCAAATAAGTCTGCCGTACCGTTATTTAAAAAGCAGTTAGCAGTCTCTTGCGTTAAACCGCCCGCCAACATTATTGGATGTGGGTAAAGCGAGCGTATTTTTTTGCGATACGTATCGGTGATTGGCTGATAATTACCAATATTTTCAGATAGGTGCAAATAAGCGAGCTTGATTGGTGCGAGCGCCTTTAAAAGTGCTAGGGTTAAGGTTGGCATGTCGCGGTCATGCTGTTGAAAGCTGCTTGTGACAAATGGCGAAATACGTAGTCCCACTTTGTCGCTGCCAATTGCATTAGCCACGGCTTGGCACACATCAACTGTTAATCGAATACGGTTTTCAATTGAGCCACCGTATTTATCATCGCGTGTATTGGCATAACGGCGCATAAATTGATCTAGCAAGTAACCGTGTGCACCGTGAATTTCTACCCCATCGAACCCCGCTTGCATGGCATTTTTCGCAGCAATAACAAAGTCATTCACCGTATTTTGAATATTGTTTAAATCCATGGCTTTTGGCATTGTGGTGTCTATCATGCCAAGTTCGCCATTTTGTAGCGGGCCGTAAACTTTATCAGGTTCTTTTATCGCCGATGGCGCCAGTGGTTGTAATCCTTCAATAGCAGTACTTGAACGCCTGCCAACGTGCCACAACTGAACAAAAATCTTGCCGCCACGCTCGTGTACTGCATGTGTAACTTTTCGCCAACCAGCGATTTGCTGTTCAGTGTAAATACCTGGCGTAAGTGAATAGCCGCGCGCTACCGCTGAAATAGGCGTTCCTTCACTAATAATTAAGCCCGCAGTTGCACGCTGTGCATAATAGGTTGCCATTAGGTCGTTAGGAATGTTGCCCGGTTGCGACGCCCGCGAACGCGTCATAGGCGCCATAACAATGCGATTTTTAAGTGTTACTGATCCTAATTGGATTGGATCAAACAGGCTTAAATTCATGAATTAAGCGTGTACGCTAAAATTTCGACAATTTGTGATGGTGATGTAGCCCACGCTTGCGCGCTACCGTCTACTTCTTTTAATGCATGAACAATTTCTTCGCTATGCAGCGTAATGTAGTGCTTGCCAAGGGCGGCACAATAACCCGCATCAAATGCGGCATTCCATTGTTTGTATTTGTCACCAAAGCGAATAATCGCTAAATCACATGATTTAATGGCATTTTGAATACGTATTGCATTTACTTTTGCCGATTTGTGGTCACGCCAAAATGGGTTAGTTTCTTCGCCTAGGCAATCGCCTGCAGCGTCGCTAGATTCGTGATCTGTGTTTGGTGAGACAAACTGAATATCGAGATTTTTAGCTTGGCAGCCAGCAGTAATTTGCTCGCGCCAATCACTGTGGATTTCACCTGATAAATAAACTTTCATAAAATGCCCCTTACTTATATGTTGTGCGTTGTTGGCTAATTTCATACTAACTAGCCAACTCAACCCTAACCTATTGCTTTAGCCAAATATAGTTTATGCGTTGCTTAGAGAGTTTCAGCGGTAAAATAACGTAATTAGTACCATACATGGTAACATTCGTCACTTCACCTTCGCTCAAAACATAGCTGTTGCTTTCGCTTTCTAATTGCCACGCGTTGTTTTTAGCCAACACCTTAAACACGGTTCGCCCAGCATCGTTTGGAATTTTAACCTCTAATTGCGCGTTTTCTCCGTAAGCGGCAACTAACGCATCTTTTTGGTAGAGGCCGGTAAATTTAACAGGGCCTTGAGGCGAGTGTTGAGATGTATTTTTTAATCTGCAATCACGGCAATTTGCCAGTGTTTGCGCGTTAAAATTTACCGCAACGTTTTGATAACTTAAGCCGGTGTTAGTCAATTGCCAATCTGGCGAGCTGCTATCAAAGCAGCCCACCAAGAGTAACAATAAGATTGTAATCGTTACTCTTTTCATCTTATTTACCAGCAGTAGAAATCATTTTTAACAGCTCCTTAGACGGCGCTTGCTCAACAATAACTTCTTGTAGATCAGAGTCCATAACATTTTGTGGTTTTTGTTGCTCATTTGATGAAACCGTAGCGCCACCATTTGCGCCACTCCAATAACGAGTAAAGTTAAGTACTAAGTTATCCCATTCGTTAAAGTCGTTAAGCTCGGCACTTAATTGGCCATCAAAGTTTAAGTCGTAATTAGTTAATACGTCACTGCTGTTACCGTTACAATCAAAATCAACCGCAACAGAATTCGCATTAACTAAACCAAGCGACTCATCGATTTGAGCTTCGTTAATTGTGCCATTAACACCGTGTGAGTAGCTGATTTTGAAATCTTCTGGTGCAGAGGTAAAACCATCAATTAATTGTGCGTCTTCTGGGAAACAGTTGTTGTTACCAGAGAAGAAACGACGGTGGTAACGGTCACCTTCGCTTTCACCGATAGTTGATAAACCACTTAATTGATATAAGTAGTTCATTACGCTGTGGTGATTAGGTTTATTATTGGTGTTGTTGTTACCGCCATGGCGAAGACCTAGGTTGTGACCTAGCTCATGCATAATCGTGCCGGCTTGCATGTTGTACACAATATTACGGCCTACTTCGGTTTCTAAGCTAAAGCCCCAGTTACCCATAGAAATAATAAAGTCATTACCGTTGATTTCAGCAAGGCCAGAAGAACCTGCTGAGCCGTCTTCTTCTTGGCTATTTGCCATTAACATATAGTGGAAAATAGGACGACGTTTGATGTCGAAATTTTTCACTTTATGGTCAAGTATACTTGGTGCTTCTGCAGAACCTGCAAAGTTAGTTTGCGCGTAAAAATCAACTTGGTTACCACCGCCTAAATCATAGTCGGCTGGCGAAATACCTTCAGCTTGGTGGTATAAGTCACCGGCATCAAAATGCATTGCAATATTTTGCGCTGCAAACGCCGCTTTAACTGAATCTAATGCTTGGCGATGCAATTGAATACCAGGGTCATTACTTTCCATGTAGTCGACTTCGATAAAGATGTCTCTTACACCTGCGCGAGCACCCCACTCATAAAGTGGCAGGCCTGCAAAGGTTGCGCCTTCTTGTTCGGCACAATCTGGAATGCCGTCGTTGTCGTCATCGGTATTACAGGTTACGTTATTTTGTCCGCCCGGCGTCATGTAATAGCTTACTTGCCAATCTTGCGCTGAGTTTGTATCGCTATCAAGCGCTGCACGAACAACACTCATACCTAGGTTTTCTTCCATTGGCGCGGCATTGTTACCTGCTTGCCATTGGCTTGCGTCAGTTGGCAGATAGGTATTTTCGCCAAAGCTAACAAAATCTACCGTTGTACCAGACACCGTTTGTAATTCAACAAAACCACCTGAGTAGTACCATTCAGGGTGAATATTTGATTCGTCTGAAATTAACATTAGCTGATTTGATTCAGCGACACTTTGTTGCCAGTAGCCATTACCGTGCTTTGCTTGCAGCACAATAAATTCACCCGGTGCGAGAGTTTTGTCTGACAGTGCAAAAGCTCTTACGCCGGTATCACTCCAATCGGTATAGTTAATGCTTTCGGCAACAATTTGATAGTCTGCAAGTGAAACAGGGCTGGCGGTACCGTTATAAACTTCTACCCAACGGTTATCATCCCACCATTTTGATGACGACACTTCTGAAATAAGCAAATCGCTGTTTTCAGTTTTAAATGTAAAGCTTTGTTCAACAAGCGACGTGCCGTGGAAGTTAGCAACATCACCCGTTATTTTTATAACGTAATCAGTTGATGCAGAAAGGCTTTGAGCTGGGTTTAAGGTTAAAACAGTTGGCGTAGCATCAGTTGTTGCTGAGCTTACGTCAAGCGCAACACAAGTGGAAAAGTTATCGTTACTTAGCTGAATGCTGCCGCTACATTGTGCATCTGAATTAGTGGTAACGCTGGTTGCGTCTAATACATCATCGAATGAAATTGTAATGTTGCTATCAACTGCGACTAAACGTGCGTTTGATTCGGGTGTTTTGGTAACAATGACAGGAGCACTTGTATCAACTAATTTAATGCTGACTAGCTGCGATGTTTCAAGGTCGCCATCGCTTAAGGTGATTTCAAACTCTTGGTCTTCAGCGCTGTTTAGGCTCGGAGTATAAGAAAATACGTTGTTTTCAAGTAATGTTAACTCACCTTGTTGCGGCGCAGTTTTAATTGCAACTTGTACCGTGTCGCCATCAGGATCTGAAATGCCTAAATCAAACTCTCGTGCTTGGTTAAATTCAACTTGTACTTGAGATGCGTCGGCAATTGGTGCGCGGTTTACATCGGTAATGGTGGTGCTGATGTTAAGCGTTGATTGGGCACCGTCGTTGTCGCTTGCGGTTACGGTAAAACCGACAGCGCTATCGCTAGTCACTTCTGGTGCAGTAAAGCTTAAATTTCCATTAGCATATGTGAACTCGACCGTTGGGCCGCTACTTTGCACGACATTTGACGACTTAATGCTACCGTCAGTATCTGAAAGTGTGATGGCAATAGCAACATCACCACGCTCTGGGTAAGCACTGGCAATATTGCTTGAAATAGTTGGTGCTTTATTGGGTTTGTCGTCAGAGCCACATGCTGTGAGTAAGAGAATGCTCGATGCAATTAGGCTCGCTTTAAATACTGGCGCTTGCATTTTAGTCCTTTATTTTTATTGTTAAGAATTTGAAATAATGGCGTAAATGAAAGCGCAAGTCTAGCGATTGTGATGGATTGTAATATTATGTTTTTAAATGACTTAATTAAATTTTGTTTATCAATCTTGTGTAACAAAAAGACGGGTGAGTTTATTTACAACAGGTGCAACTAAGGTAACTGTTGGAAATGCAACAACAAATGCAAAGCCCCAGGCTTTTAGCCAGAGTGAGATTAAATTATCAACAAAGCCAACATTGAATAAGGTAATAACAAACGACATTAAAAATGACATTAACAGTGCCATAAAAAAAGAAAAGACAAAACGTTGATATTTACTCGGGATCATTTCAGGGGACAACTTCACTTATAAAACACGCGTCAAGTTTACCATAGTAGCGCGTGTTTCAGGTAAGTCATGCGATTAAACAACACGAAACATTGATATTATTTAACTTAAGCTCAGCTTATTTAATTAAATTTAATATCGCTTTAAAGTGCTCGTCGCGACAATCTTTTACTAATTCAAACAGGCTCATTTCAAGCCCCGTAATATGTGCACCTAATTGCTGTAGTTTAGTGATGGCAAGCTGTTTGTTTTCTGCTTTACGGGATGCAATACAGTCGCCCACCAAGTGTACTTGGTAATTATTGAGCAGCAAACTTGAGCAAGTTTGATAAACACAAATATGTGCTTCAATACCACAGACCAGCCAATGAGCCTTACTTTCGTGCTCAATTGTTTGCATAAACACGGGCTCGCGAAAGGCATCAAAGGTGTATTTTGTGATGGGCGTAATGTCGGCCAGTAAGTTTGCTATTTTAGGGTGTGTTGCACCTAATTTTTCAGGGTTTTGTTCAAGCCAAATGATCGGAAGATTAAGAATTTTCGCGCCTGAGATAAGCGCGCAACAATGTTCAATATAGGCATCACCGCCCGCCATTAGGCTTGCTAGTTTTCCTTGAATATCAACAACAATTAAGCCTGCATTATTACGTGTAATCATGTTATTTGCCTCGATTGTTCGCCTTGAGTTTAGCCTTTAGTGCGAGAATAAACGGTTAATAATGGAAAATTACTTTCACCAAATTGAATGGTAAGCGATAAGGTTTCATCGTCTTTAAACATTTGCTCAAATGCTAATGGGCGAATACGCGCGCCATTGCTAACTTGTGCCATTAAATGTTTATGGTTGAGGGTACGCGAGCCATTGGCAAGGTTTTGAATGGTCACTACGGCGAAACGCTCACCATTTTCGTTGCTCATTAACACAAAGTTTTTTACATGGAAGTCGCTTAATTCAGGTTCGATATTGCGCTCGTTTGGAAATGCCAGTTCAAAACTATGGGGTACTACGCGATCAACACTAATCACATTTTGATTAGCAAATAAGGTAATTGGCGAAAATGCTATAATGCAAAGTAATAATCTAATCATAAAAACTCCATTTTATAGGTGTAAACAGGCACTAAGGTGCATCCTGTTTGGTTACGAAAGTAACACACTCTTTGATAGCAGCAGTATTAATATTTAGTTGTTTAAGCGTTTGTTCTATTTGAGAGCGGATTGAGTGCAAGTGCTCGCTACTAGTAAAATTGGATAAGGCATGTGTGTCTTCAAAAACGCATGTGACTTGCAAGCTTTTCGGAAATTTTTGAAAGTTAACTGTGTGCGTAACCCAGCAAAACCCCGCTAAGTCTTTAAGGGTTTCTTCGCAAAGTGTAGTAAGCGCGATGCGGATTTGGTTATCTAATTTTTTATCGGATTTACGCATGTAATTTAAAAACCTTGGGCAGCGATTATTCGCTGCCCACTATAACTAACCTAAGCGTTAGATAACACATTATTTTCTAGCAATTATTGCTGTATTAGATGTGTTCACAATAGGTTGTTATTAACCCTCTAATTAGTTTTTACCTTTTAAATCAAACACGACATTGATTGTGGCCTTAAAGGTTAGATCATCTTGTAAATAGGTACCGGGCGAAACCGATCCCATGTCAGCACTCATCATGCGTGCATTACCCATTTTTTCCATTGTTCCGTAATGCTTAATTTGATCGTAATTTTGCGCGTTAATACTGTAAACCTTGCCAAGTGCTGCGCCAAATGAATTGGCGAGGGCTGCACCATTGGTTTTCGCATTTTCAATGGCAAGTTCCACCGCTTTTTGCTGAAGCTGTTCTTCTTTTGACGAAGCCATTTCAACACGTTGAATTTGGTTTACTTCAACGCTTAACGCTAAATCCATCACATCACTAAGCATGGTTAAATCGTTCACAGTTACTTGAATTGAGCGATTTGCAGAGTAGCCAACATGCAGTTGTTTGCGCTCTTGCTGCGAATACTCGTATCGCGGTGATACAGCAATGCGTGATGCAATAATGTCTTTTTCGCTAATATTGTATTTTTTAAGACCTTTTAACAGGGTATTAAAGCGTTTATCGACTTCAGCTTTGGCCTCTGCGCTTCTTTTATCTATATGCTCTACCGAAAAATGTAAAACGGCGATATCTGGCTTAACTGTGGTTTCACCGTAGCCGGTAATTGCAATATGGCGGTGGTTAGGTAAATGGCTGTTTGCAGATGCTAAACTTGAAAGCGCTAACAGTGATAAATAAAACAATGGCTTCATGGTGCGTCCTTTTTAAATAAGTCTCTGTTTTGAGTTGTGAATTATAGATAAGTTCACCATAAAGCATTGTCAAGAATTGTTAAACCGCAACAAAATTACCATGAAAGCCAAGCGGTAATGTTTGCCCCAACCAAGCGCGGCAAATGGGTCCATCACTAATATGACCTATTTTAAAAATATTAACGCAGGTGCGCTTTGACGGCACATGCAGTGCTGTGCCGACTAAATAGCCATTACCTTCTTGTTGTGTGTTATCAACAATCACATGCTCTTCAACTAAAAAGTCTTCGCCATACACAAAGGTATCTTGCTTTCCATTATTAACATTAACAATGCGCACACTGTCGCTCCACACATCACTTTGTATCGATGTTAACGTCACCAATAACTCATTTTTTAGCCCAGTTAAGTGACTGTAAATACGAGGGAACTCGCTGATGCCATCGACAGTTTGTTTATCTGATGTGCCATTTTGATTTAAGGTGAATAAAACCGCTTTTGCCGGTGCTGCTTCGGGTGTATTGCCACGCATTAACTCACTCATGTAATGCAGCGTTTCAATATTCGGGTAAAGGCTAGCATCAAAACGGATTGTGCCTTGTGCATCTTCCCACGCATTGCCAAAATGAAAGGCAAAGCCCGCATCTAGCTGGTATTCACGTTTTAAAGTAAGGGTGTTTTTATCAACCACCAATACCCGCATCGGTAATTCATCTTTAAAGCGAATAGCGCCAAAAAAGCGTTCGTCGGTTTTGTCTCGGTCTAAAGACGGTAAAATAATTAATAAATGGTTTTGTGTAATCAGAAAGTCGTGCAGCAAGCCACCGCGATAGTCAGTTTTGAGCAAGTTTACTTTTTGCGTGATACCAAATTTATTTAGCTGATAGAGCACAATGTCGCCGGTAATGGTACTGCCAAAATTCCAAATAGTGCCATCGGCTTCAACCTTAGGGTGGGCTGAAAATGCCAGCCCTTTTAAGCTGTTCCCATAACGGGAGTTGTTTCCTAAGTTTACAAAATCTTTGGTATTCAGTGACGTTGCATCTAATGCGGTTGCAGAGCCTGCTTCCCACAACGCCCAAAGCTCACCATTGACCGGTATCACATTGGTATTTGCGGTATTTATAGCGTCGGGGTTATTTACCGACAGGCTATTTTGTAACTGACTATCAGGCCCTGAAAATAAAAACCTGTTGGCACTTTGCTCCTGCTGATATTTCGGTGTTTGTATAAACTTTGCCTGATGTGTAATGCCTTTGTTTGTAAAGTTAAAATGCTGGATCATGCCATCACCTTCAAACAAATGCAGGTATCGTTGCTCGCCGCGTTGATGCACAGCAGGGCCATTGCGATAAAATGCGCCTCTAAAATCGCTTGGCAGATTACCTTCAAGGGTAAGCTGTTGTAGCGGTAAATCATTTTCAAGGCCTTCAAAGCCAATTAAATTTGGGTTGCTGGCTTTTGCTTTGGCAAACAGTTTGGCATTTAGTACTAAAGGGTCTGATTGCTTGCTCGCTAAGTTTGCAAAGGTGGGCAGCGGAGAGCATGCGGCCACCACAGACAAACCAAATAAGCTTTTAATCGCATCTCTTCGCTGCATTTTATACGCTCCTAGTAATTTACTTTTGATGAATTAGAAACGGGTGCTTCAGCGACGTTAAAGGCCATTTCACGATAGCTTGGAGGACCAAAGTTGATTACCGCATTGTTCGAAAAGCCATACCCTTCAACAGGAATGCTGAACATATTGGTATCGAGGCTGCCGTTATCATTTTCATCATGAAAAAAGCGAATGGCGTATTCACCGGGTTCAACATCATTAAACGTCACCATTACATCGCCTGCTTTAGCCCTTACAATAGCTGCGTTATATGCCTTGCCCTTTTTGTAATTGTCTTCACCTTTAAACAGCTGTACATAAAGTTTGCCTGTATCATGTTTTACGGCCTCAATATTAAATTGCACCGTTTGCGCGTATATAGGTAGAATAAAAAGGTTTAAAGCAATTACGCATAGTTTTAAAAGTTTCATTGTTTGTCCTTATATTTGAGTTAATTATTCGAGCAGTTATTTGCTCGTGAGGTAAACGTTAAAGTGAATTTTTTAATGCAACAATGGCGCCTTCGTCAGTGCTGCTGAAAACTTCGTAAAATAAGTCGAATGTGGTGGTGTTAAATTGGCGAATCGTGAAATAAACCAACAAAATCAGTCTTTAACCGAATTATGGCGAGCGAAAGATATGCTTAGCGATTCGCTGGTGGTTGCGGTTTTTGTGGTGTTTTTAACGTTTTTAAGACCCTTTGGTATGCATCAAATTGATATGCTGTATGCAGGGACTTTTTGGACTGTGATTTGCTTTACAGGGTATGCTGTTTATTCACCGACTATGCACTTTTTTTCGAAATGGTTGATGACGGTGCTTCCTGAGCCCTTGAATAACTCGCCGGTGCGGTTGGTTATTTCTATGCTAGTAGCAAGCATTATTATGGGGTTTTTAGCGCCCTATATTATTGAACGTTTTTTTGATGCGTTTGAAAACTACTGGCAATCACTGCCGCTGTCTTTTCTCGCAAGTTTATTCATCGGCGGTATTATTGCCGGTGTGAGCTCAATTAAAACACTTATGATGCAACAACATCAGCAACTAAAAGAAAGTGCTGAAGAATTGGCATTAGAATCTAAAAAAGTCGATACCATTCAAAACCAAGCCGTTGATGAATTAATTAATGAGCTACCCATTGCCAAACGCGGTAAGTTAATTTGTTTGCAAATGGACGATCATTACTTAAATGTAAAAACAGATAAAGGCGAGCATCTGTTATTAATGCGTTTTAAAGATGCACTCGCGAAGCTTGAGCATTATGACGGTTTTCAAACTCACCGCTCATGGTGGGTAGCCAAAGACGCCGTGGTAGATACTAAAAAAGACGGGCGCAAGCTCATTCTTGTTTTGCAAAACGGCACCGAAGTGCCAGTATCGCAAACTTATTTAGCAAATGTAAAAGCGGTTTTAAATCTCTAAATCACTCAACTTGCGGTGCTCGTTTCAATGCATGTTTGTTAAGACTTAGGTTCGTTCTAGCTGTTACATAGCCATAATGGCAAAGCAGCGTTAGGGAAATTGTTAAGGGCATTAACATGATTGTTTGTAACGAGTTCATGGTTTGGTATCCAACAATCGCCATGCCCCAACAAATTAACACCCATTGGGTTACATAAAGGCTAGTAACATGCTGCGAACAGTAACTAAATAGACCATGTAATCGTTCGAATATAACGCTTTTTAGTAGTTTATTGAGGCACCATAAAGCGATTAAGTTAACGCCAATTAAATAGGCGATACCACCAAATCCAGTATGGAAAAAATTGCCAAAATGATAATTAAAATCCCATGCCATCAACCCGCCACCAAGTAAGGTCAAAGATATGCCCACTTTCAAGCAGTCGCTGTGTAACGCGACACTGTTTTGACTGTGGACAAAGCGTTTTCCGATAAACATGCCCACTAAAATGCAGCTTAACCACGGGAAAAGTGGAAAATAGATTTGATAGGTATTGCCCCACAGTACTTTGGCTAAATAATCTAATCCGTCAATGCCAGGCGTCCAACCGCTTAATGGCTTAGCGCTCACAGCTATTGCCAAGGCAACGATAAGATACCCCCACTCACTCTTAATAAACTGTGTAATGGCACTGAGAAAAATCAACGAGAAGCCCGCCATTTGAAGAATGTCACCGGTTAAGATGAGGTATTGATATTGAAAGAAACTTAAAGGTGTTTGCCACTCGTAAGCCGCAACAAATGACTCCGGCATGACACCCAGCATAATGGGCAGTACGAATTTTAGAAAATTCATACTGTAACCAATTGCGAGAATTGTTAGGCCACGAAAAAGTAAATCACGACTAGATTGACGTCTTGATAGCATCAATGAGATTCCCATAGCAACAAGAAATGACGCGGTGCCTTTACCGAGAAAGTGAATAATATCACCCAGTAAAGAGCTCGATTGGGTGTCTTTATCTGCATACATCCACAATGTATGCACACAGATCATAATAATGACACTCATTCCACGAGCGATATCAATGGAAACCAAGCGATTAGTTGGCATGTGTTGTTCTCCTAATGGAATTTTTGGGGCAATTTTCACACGGGTTATTGGGCTCGATTTGAATATGTAAGCAGCAGGTTGCTAGCTTGACTTTTTGTGAATTGCTTTGCCTATCTAAAAAAGTATGTTGTTTATTAAAAAGGGCGTGTTGCCACTCACTCAGTGCAGCGGTTAATACATCGCTTTGCGCGATACCTGACACTCGGACAAAGGCGTTTGCCAGAATATCGCAAACGATTTTTACACTCTGTCCATACGAGAGATGACAGACTTGCTTCATGGTATTAAAGGCGTGATCCAAACACCTTCTTAATGAATGGATATTGGCATTAATTGCATGTTGCAGTGAGTGGTGAGTCACAATGTTTGTCACCTGCAAACCATACAATGTGTTTTCTGTTCGCACTTGTTTTAGCGCGTGAAGGTTTGTGCTTATTTTGGCGCGGTAGCAACTAGCCACAGATAAATAGATGGGTTGCCAAATAAGTTGTCGCCATAAATTCACAATGTGGTATGCACGTGTTGTATGACTGAACTTTTCTTGCAAGGTGCGATAGAGTGAAGAGATAGCACAGGGGTGATAGTGAAAATTAATGTCACTATCACCCACTAGTTTAACCTCGGGCACTGTACTTAGTGAAGTTGCCAACACAGCTTTAGGGCACCCTTTATTGGTTTGAATGGCCATTTAGTCTTTAAACAATGCTATGGGGTTGGCTAACTTTCCGGCAAATTGCAGGCTATTTGCTGGGTCCGTTAAGTCGACCATTTGTTTGTTGTTTTTAAGCTGTAGGCGATTTAAGCATGATAATTCGAATTCCTCGCAGAATATGTCGTACTCTGCAAAGCGCTCACTTAGTTCAGGGTGGGCTGCTTGATATTGTTTAATTTCAGTTGCAACTAATTGCCAAAATTGCTTTGGTGTAAGGCAATTTTCTTGCGCGAGTAATGGCACCATGTATCTGAAAATACAGTCAAAGACATCCGTGAAAATAGAC
The DNA here is from genome assembly GCF_001399975.1 of Pseudoalteromonas sp. P1-9. Lineage (GTDB taxonomy): Bacteria > Pseudomonadota > Gammaproteobacteria > Enterobacterales > Alteromonadaceae > Pseudoalteromonas. The sequence continues at coordinate 16,272 of NZ_LKBD01000001.1, read as the reverse complement.
AATAGTTCAAGCTCTTTTGGCATAGTGATAGCAATGCGTGCGATTTCTTCGGGTAATTCATCTTTTGAATTAAGTACACACACCTCCTCACCAATATCCTTCATAAAGACACCTACTGGCACATGATCTTTAAACTTTAAAATCAAATTTTCACCGTGCGGCATAAACACCAATTTGTACTTATAAAAGCAGTGCAGCAGAGGGATTAAATACGCTTTTAAATACGCTTTTAGCCATGCCTCAGGTGATCGCTTTGATGCGTTTATTTTGGCCACTATGTAGGCATTGCCATTATTGTCTTGATGCAGCAAGCTGGCCATGGTTGCAAGTTGCTCTGAATTGTCGATTAAATTAGTGGGGTTATCACGCCAAAGGGCTGCGATCATTTTTTTATAAGGTGTATCCCCTAATTGACTATCTTCGTAATGACTGCCGCTAAAGCCCAGTGTGGCAAGCTCGCGCAGCGGTACGAAATTAAGAGAAGATAGGGTGGTATCGTTCAGCACTAAATCATAGACCCACTGATTAATTGCCGGAGTCACCGCCATATATTTGGCCGACAAACCGCGCATAAAGCCCATATTTAAAATTGATAATGCTACTTTCACATAGTAGTTATTAGGCTTTGATAAGTTAAACAAGGTACGGATAGATTGTTGTGGTAAGTATTTATCAAATCCAACACCTAAACAGACTAGCGTATTATTTGCTAATTCACGGGTATATAAGTGAACAAGTTTATTTTCCCACTGCCAAGGGTGAACTGGGATTAAGTAGTAGTCACCCAGTAGCAAGCCTTTTTCAGCAAGCCGTTTTTCAAAGAGTAACTGCTCACTTAAATCCAGTTGGCTATCGATTAATGACTGATAACTGATATCACTTATTGCATTAAATGCTGTATGCGTTTTAGCACCTGCTAGCCAGATAATCTGTATTGGAGATGCGGCTTCAGGTGCGTATTGATGAAAATCTGTTGCATCAAAACCAATGCGTCCGTTATTGGCAATAAAACTGGGGTGGCCATGGGTCATTTCAGACTCTACCGTTTGAAATGACTGATGCACTAACTCGGGGGCGGTGAATGATCGTTTTGCGTATTTATAGCAGGCTGAACTTAAAGTGCTAGATACTTCTTCTAAGTAGGTAGCCAGTTGCTGATCTGCTAATCCGAGCTTTGAGGCAAATTCCAATAGAAACGCCAGGGCATCCAAAGCTTGCTGCTCCCCTTGGTTATTTGTTTTTACTAGGCTCGAAACATCGATCATAAGATGATCAAGGGGTAATTGCTTTGCAGAAAAGTGATAAGTCACTAGCTCATTATTGTTGGTTAGCAAATAACTACCTGTACTTAACTCAAACGGTGTAATTAGCCGCTCATGAGAAAACTCGGTGATCATTTTAACGATAAGCTGTCGGTTTGCTTTTTGCCAATGTGTTGTTTTTATGTGCGATGCGAATTGTGTCGCATCGGGCGAACTGTGATTTATCTGAATTGAGCTATTTAAATGATTAGCATACTGTTTACTGTGATTAAACGCGGTTTTAGTTAGTTCGCCCAGCAAAGCCTGTTTTTGTTTTAAGCGAACGGTTTTAAGGTGACGAAAACCAACACTTAAATTAAGGGCGTGGACTTTGTGATTATGACAATCTGGCTCGACTAAAATTCGCGTTGCATGGTATTCATCAAATATAAATTGCATACAGTGTTGCATTACAGCATGGCTAAAACCACGAATAGGGTGCGTGTTGGGTGCTAATAAAATATGAAAGCCAATATCGCCTGCTGTGATATCAATATGAGAGGCGATTTCGTGTTGTGAAACATCATATATTTCTATCAAAAACTGGGCAGTGCCATTGATATAGCCTAAATATGCTGTTTCATGTCCACTGTTTATCAGCGTTGAATAAAAGGCTTTGACCTCGTCAATTGAAGCATTTTCCATTCCCCAAAATTTTGCATAGGGTTGGGTTAGCCAACTGTGTAATAAGCTACTGTCGTGGTTTGGTAAAAATGGCTTAAAGCTAATTTGACCCAAAAGTGGGCTTTGCAAAGTAACATGATCTATCTGTTTCATTTCAAGATTTCTCTGATTCTAAAGTAGGCTGATTTTGGGGCAATGGTTGAGAATGTGTGGCGCTATGCGTAAATACTTTAAATAGGCCAATAAAGACGAAAAACGTCAGTGCCATTGTCCCTGATGCAACTAAAAATGGTGTATCGTAGGCGTTGGGTTGTACGAGAGAACCAACTAAAAATGATGCGCCAATGACCCCTAGGTTTTGCATAAAATGGATTTTGGCAAAGTCTTCGCCATAGTGATCGGGTTGGCTAAGCGAAAACAATAACACCTCAAGTTTCACCGTGATGACAAACATTGCGTAGCCGAGTAAAATACGACCAGCAATAACACTCTGCCAATCAGGTGATGCTTGTAGCCACAAACCAATACTTGCAAACCCTAAACCAACAAGAATGTGTTGCTGGCTGGTCCAGTTAAGTGAGCGGCGACTTTTGCTGAGAATAAGTCCAAGCAATGCCATCCAAGCTGGGATTGCATACATTAATCCGGCAATGAAGGTACTACTGATGCCACTGATATGTTGCCAGTACAGTGTGAAATAAGGACGTGCAAGAAACCCGGCAAAATACACGAACAATGACACCAGACCTACGGTGTAAATAAAATTTGGTATTTTTTTACGTAATACAGGCGAAGAAACCTTTGGATGCAGTGCCCACTTCAGCTTGAGTTGCTTACTTAGGTATAAACACACACCTACTTGTACAATATCGCCCAGTGCCATAATCAAATAAATGGTTTGGATATCGGTTAAATCAATTACCCAACCACCGAGTAATGCGCCACCAATACCACCAAAATGCATCAATACGCTAAACAGGCCAACAATACCTAAATGGGATTGTTGATCTTCTAAACGTAATACAAATGGATATATCAGTAGGTAGCTGGCTTTAAATACCAGCATCGCAAGTGAAATAACCCAGAACCAAACAATGTCAGTACTAAAAAAACACGCAATACCTAAGCAGGCTGCTATGAGTTGGGTTACGACCCAAATATGTACCTCATGAACGCGTTTGGCGAGTTTTGCCCAGTAGGGAAAAGCACACATAACGGTAAAGCACACAGCAGCAATATAAGCACCTACATGATGACTATTATCTATGCCAAAACGATCAGCAAAGAAAGTAGGATAAAAAGGCAAAATCATGGTGTCGCAGATTACTGAGATGAGTGTCAGTAAAATCAAACTGGTTTTAAGCAAAATACGCATTACACATTTTCCCCTTCAGAGCAGGGTGTTGCTTCAGGCGCTAAAAACTCTTGAAATGTGGTATGCGTTTCAACCTGATAGTGTGCATAGCCCAAAATCTGGTTGATTATTTGGCTATTGCGATAACATGCCATGCCAAGATCTGGGGTGACAAAGCCATGGGTGTGTAACTCTGCATTTTGCACAAAAATACGTTGTTGCTTGTCGATAGAATAATCTCGTGATACAGCAAAACGCCCTGTGTTATCGCGGTTTATCTGACACTCAATACCGCTTAAGAAGGCTGGGTCTTGGTAGCTAAAACCTGTGGCCATGACTAATTTATCGAATTCAAGTGTGAAACTGTGCTCGGCCTCGGTTTGTTGAAACGCTATGCTGTGGCCTGATTGGGATTTTAATTCGCTGTTAGTGAGTAACCGCGTTGGTACATCGCCATCGAGCTTTAACTGATACAAGAGGTCATAAATTTCATTGATAAGAGAGCTATTTATGCCTTTGTATAAGTGTTTTTGATTTGCAATTAATGCGTCTTTTTTTACTTGTGGCAGATCATAGTAATAGTCCACATAATTAGGCGACGTCATTTCTAGGGTTAACTTCGAATACTCAAGTGGGAAAAAGCGAGGTGCCCGTGTTACCCAAGTGAGTTCATAATTATGTGAACGAATATCTGTTAGCAGATCATAATAGATTTCAGCCGCGCTTTGGCCAGAGCCAACAATCACCAATTTTTTAGCCTGCGTGAGCGCGTCTTTATTAGCTAAATATTGCCCTGAGTGGATAATATCGTCTGCGTTTTTATCAACCGCAGCGGTATAATTTGGCACTGGCCCAGTGCCTAAAACAAGGTGTTTGGCAAAGTATTGATGTGTATTACCCGTACTGTCTTTAGCAAATATACAATAAAGGCTCTCAGATTCATTGAAATCTACCTGAACGACTTGTCGCTCAAATTGCACATTACTAAGTGATTTTGACGCCCATTGGCAGTATTGGTTGTACTCTTTACGCAGTAAGAAAAAGTCTTCACGAATATAAAACTGATATAAGTTCCCTGTTTGTTTTGCATAATTTAAATAACTATACGGGTTAGTTGGATCGGCCAGGGTCACTAAATCAGACATAAAGGGAGTTTGCAGGTGAACACCGTCGATCATTAATCCCGGGTGCCAATTAAATTCGCTACGTTGTTCAAGGAATAAACCGTTTAAATCGTTGATTGACTCTGTTAAACAAGCAAGGCTAAGGTTAAAGGGGCCTAGGCCAATCGCAATAAAATCATAGGTTGGTTGCATGGTATTAGTCCGTTACCTGTTGTGAGAGTTCAAGATATGCATGGGCTTTGATTTCAGATAAAATTTCAGAAATATGCTTAATGCTGGTGGTTGGATTAAGTAGGGTAAATTTAAGGTATTGCACGCCTTTTACTTTCGTGCGGGCAATTGCGCATTCTCCAGCTTTGAAGCATTTTTCCTTTATTTGATTGTTGATGGTATTTAGTAGCTCATTTGGTAAGTTTTTTTGGTAAAAACGAAATACCAAGGTGCTGATCTCAGGTTGATGGATCACTTCAAACTCATCATCTTGATTTAATATCGCGTGTGTTTGTTTAGCGAGCTTAATCACTTTATCGAACACGTTGCCAATTTGCTCAGCGCCCATAACACGTAAGGTAAGCCACAATTTTAGAGCATCAAAGCGACGTGTGGTTTGCAGACTTTTATCAACAAGGTTCGGTGTTTTTTCAGTATCGGTGTTTAATGGGTTGAGGTAATCTGCATGGTGTGTAAGTAACGAAAAATGTTGACCATTTTGCATAAAGAACGCGCTACTGCTGACTGGCTGTAAGAACGATTTGTGATAATCCACGGTAACGGAATTCGCGTTTTCAATGCCGTTTAACTTTGTTTTATGTTGCTTACTGACCAGCAACCCGCAGCCGTAAGCAGCATCAACATGCATCCACATATTGTGTGCTTTACATAATTGAGAAATTGCATGTAGTGGGTCGATACTGCCAAAATCAGTTGTACCTGCGGTGGCAACGACGCAAATAGGGGTGTCACCCTCTTCAATGGTTTTTTCGATGGCGTGCTTTAGTGCATGGGTGTCCATTTTAAATGCGTTATCGACTGGTATTGATACAACAGCGTCATAACCAAGTCCCAAAATGGCTGCGGATTTTTGCACACTAAAATGGCTGACTTCAGAGGTAAAAATTTTATAGCGAGTCGCTTGCTCAGTTAATCCAGAATCACGTAGCGAGGTATTTTGAAATGTTTGAGCGTAGTAGTCTCTTGCGATTAACAACGCCATTAAATTAGACTGACTACCACCACTTGTGAAAATACCATCTGCTTCGCTATTAAATCCTATTTGCTTGCAAGTCCAGTCAATGAGCTTTTGTTCCATTAATGTGCCAGCACCACTTTGGTCGTAAGTATCGAGTGATGAGTTAATGGCGCTAAGAATTTGTTCGGCAATCACACTGGGATACGCTACAGGGCAATTTAAATGGGCGACATATTTTGGGTTGTGGAAATACACAGCATTGTTTAAATAAATGTGTTTAAGTTCTTCTAATGCTTGTCGTGTATTGCCTACGGGTGAATCTAAGTTTACTTTGCTGACAAGATCTTTGAGTTCATTAGCGAGCTTGCCATTAAACACTTTTTGATTACTACTAATTGCTTGATGTACATAGGATAATGCTTGAATGGAACCAGATTCATAATCAACAAGGTTTTGTTTATTGAAAATAAAAGTTGATTCGCTTTTAGGGTTTGTAAATGCAGTCACATTGTCACTGGCGAAAATCATTTGTTCAGATACGTTTTCCATAATATTTTTCTGACACTGAAAAAGGAACATGGATCGTAATGCGAATGATTTGTGTTGGCGATAAGGGTTATGTATTAGATTCTTAGAATTTTGTGTTATAAGAGGTTTTATTCTGTTTATATTACAGGAACAAAAAAGACTTAGGATCGTCGACAAGATCTACTTATTATTACTCCCCTTTTATCTCATCAGGCAGCAAAAGAAATAAAAGGGGTACTTAACAAGCTAATTTAGCTGATTGTGCTTTATTAATTGGCGAAGGTAATCGAGGCAATCGCACCTTGCTTTTTAGTTTTGTTTGTAAGTGTTAACTCACCATTTTGATTACGTATTAATTCGCGGCTTAATACTAAACCAATGCCAGAGCCCTCAGGTTTGGTTGAATAAAACGGCACAAATAAGTTGTCGTTTAAATCAACGCCGATACCGTTATCTTCAATGGCAATTTGCCAGTTATCTGCTTTATTAATTCGAATAGTCACGCCAGACGAGTTTGCAGTTAAATTTGCCTCATTAGCGTTTTTAACAAGGTTGAGTAAAGCCTGTTCTAGTTGCTCAATATCACATTTAATTTCACCATTGTGTTCAATTTTGATATCGACATCGGGGAAAAGTGCTTCACAGCGTTTAGCAATTTCATCTGTGGTAACGTTGGCAAGTTTTGCGTTAGGAATTTGCGACAGTTTGGAATAGCTTGCAACAAACTCAAGCAGATGCTCAGCACGTTTTTCAATCACGTTAAGCATGGTGGTTTGTAAGTCTGACTGCGTTAGTTTTGGCAATTCTTGCAGTGATTGTGCCATTGAATAAATCGGCGTAAGTGAGTTACGCACTTCGTGATTAAGTACTCTTACTAGTTTTTGCCAGGCTTCTTTTTCGTTATGTCTTAAAGATTGCTCAATCGATACAAATACCAATAAACGATAATGACGATTACCGCGGTTGAGTGCATGTGCAACGACTTTGTGGCGTTGATTATTTTGCGCGAGTTGCCATTTGTCGGCATCGACACTCAATCCTAAACTTGTTAAATCATTACCCAGTAAATTGGGTTTTTGATAATAATTGGATGCCGCTAGGTTATGATGATAAACCTGTGATTGGCTATCAATCACAATAATGGGTAGTTCAAGTTCGTTAATAAAATCAAAGATAAAGCTTTCGTTTTGCGCATATTCATGGCGTTTATTTTGAATGCGTTTGGCAATAGTGTGTAAATCGCGTTTTAGCCCAGCAACGCGACCTGCTGAGTACTTAGCAAGGTGCCATACTGTAAACTCTTCATTGGCTAAACCATCGAGCTGCACTGCAACGCTGTCGAGGGTATTAAAAAATCGGCGATACAGTGCAGTAAATACCACAACACTTGGGGCGAGTAGGGCAATAATCAGTGTTGTGCCTTCAAGAAAATCGAGCTGAAAATGCACAATTAAAAAAACTAACAGCCCTAATAAAATCAAACAAGGTAGCGTAAAAAGTGTAATGACTGTGCGTTCTAACGAGTGCTTTTGCATTAGTTGCTCTCTTTAACGCTAATATTGAATTTTTCGATGCGGCGATAAATAGCTGATTTACTGAGCCCTAAAAATTCGCCCGCAGCAATGACATTGCCATCAAAGTGCTTGAGCGCATTATTGATCATCAGCTTTTCAGCTTGTTCTAGGTTCATAAGTGGTACGCTTTCATGTTGTGTACTGAGCTCGAGTTGCAAATGTGTTGCATCAATACTGTCGCCATCGGTCATGATCACCGCGCGCTCTAATACGTGTGATAACTCACGTACATTACCCGGCCAACTGTGCGCTTTGAGTTTTTCTAATGCAGTATTTGTAAGTAGTAAAGGCTCAAAACCATAGCGCTTACAGTGTTTTTCAATAAAGTGATTAGCGAGTAAGGCAATTTCGTCTTGGCGGTCGCGAAGTGGCGGAATAGTCAGTACTAAGGTGTTGAGCCTAAATAATAAATCGCGTCTAAACTCGCCATTGTTTATGGCTTTTTCAAGGTCGGCATTGGTGGCCGAGATAATTCGTGCGTTACTGGTTTGGGTTTTTGAGCTGCCGAGTATTTCAAACTCGCCGGTTTCTAAAACGCGCAGCATTTTGGCTTGCAGTGACATTGGCAAAGTGCCAATTTCATCTAAAAATAAGGTGCTATCGTTGGCGAGCGAAAAGCGCCCTTCGCGATTTTCTTTAGCGTCGGTAAATGCGCCTTTTTTATGTCCAAATAATTCACTTTCAAATAAGTTATCGGGAATAGCCGCCATATTGACACTGACCATATTGTGGTGTGCGCGAGGGCTGTTATCGTGAATGTACTGTGCAAGTAGGCTTTTACCTGAGCCATTTTCGCCGGTGATCAGCACATTTGCGTCCGTTTTTGCAATGCGGCTTGCGGCTTTAGCGAGCGTTTTAGATTGTTCGCCTAATGCTAAAAATCCGCTGCTAGGTTGGCTGTCGCTGGTATTTTCTGGCGCTAATTGGTTTTCGATGGATTCGAGTAATTTGGCGTTTTTCCAAGGCTTTTCAACAAAGTCGGATGCGCCAAGTTGCATTGCTTTAACCGCTAAGTCGACTTTTGCCCATGCGGTGATGACAATCACGGGAATAGTTAGTTGCTGGCGTTTCAGCTCTTTTAAAAAGCCAAGGCCTTCTTCGCCAGATGTGGTGTCTTTGGTGAAGTTCATATCAAGCAAAATTAAATCGATTTGCTGATTTTTTAAAAGGGCTAAGCCGACACTTGGATGGTCTGCTTCAGTGCACGTGTAACCATGGCTTTCAAGTACAATGCGCGCCGATAAACGCACATCTATATGATCATCAATAATCAGGATTTTTTTCATAATTTTATTTTATAGCTTTAAAACTATACCAATTGCATTAAATTGCTGGTCATTTATTGCGACAGAGAAATGGTTCAGAAACAAGGCTTATAATTCGACATGTAGTTGTTCTACTTTAGAATTTTAAAACGCAGTTTATGGGCCATTTAACTCGCTAGAATGATCAAATAATTAATAAAATTGGTATTAGCCCGCTAAGGTATTGCAAAGCAGGCTAAGGACAGAGGTATTAACCCCAAATTTCGGTTAATTATCTCTTAGTGCTGCCATTGGTTTTGCGTTTATTAGTTTGCTCATTGGGAATAATGTGGCAAACAGTGCAAATAACACAATGCTAGCTGCGGTTATAGTGAGCCATAGCCAATTGAGAAGCAACCAATTTGCTAACTCAACTTTAAACATTGTGTAACCACCTACCATCACCACCAATGCGGCAATAAAAGCAAATGCTAAAGGCAGTAAGGTGTCTGACAATAGCTGTTGATACAAGCGCTTGCGTTTTGCACCAAGTGCCATTCGCATACCGTATTCGTAGCGGCGAAGACCTAGGTTATAGCTGAGTACGCCATAAATACCAATACCCGCCAGAACTAGGGTAAAGAGTGCTAACACAATGCTTAAGCTTAATGTAATACGCTCCATATGCACCATCTTGGCGTATTCGTCTTCCAGAAAATCGAATTTCCAAAGGCCTATGCGGCTATCAACTGTACGTGCTGCTTGTAACAGCTGCTCTCGGTTTAAGGTTTTTCCTTGCTCCATTTGGATGATTAAGCCAAATGCATACGGCTGAGCAGCCCACCAAAAGTGTCGTCCTTGGTGTTTGTCGAAGAATTTAGGGTGGTTAAAGTTTTCAGTAATACCAACCACTTCCACTGGGTTATCAGGATCAAAACTTAAGAATTTCTCGCCAACTAAACTGCCACCAGGTTTGAGCATATCGTTAACTGCTTTGGTGACCAAAAACTCGTGTTTTTCACCGCGAATAGCGGCTTCGCTAAAGGTGCGCCCTTCAATAACTTTAAGGCCAGTAATATCAAAGTAATCAGGGCCTACCCATGCTTGTGGAATAAAGACGGTTTCTTTACCTGACATATCTTTTACTGTGCTTGAGCGAAGTCCGTCGTTTACTGGGCTGTCGCCGTGGCCTACCTTAACAACACCATCGATGTTTGCCACTGCAGCGCGAATTTTTTGTAAGTCATTATATTTTTGCTCTAACGTACGCTCTCTATCGTTGATAAATAACATGGTGCTATAGCGATTATCTACTTCACTGCCAAGCGGTCGTAATAGCGTTTCTAAGGTTTTGTTTAATGCCATTGTGGCACCAATGACAAGAGCGGTTGCTAAGAATAGTTGCAGGGCAATCAATAGTTTTACAGTACTGCCTTTAATTTGGCTTACACCGCCTTTACCGGAGCTTTGAATTTGCGTTCTAAGCTGACCAAAGTTGATTAATCGGCTGGTGATAAAAGCAAATAACCAAGCAAATACCACACAGCAAATTACGGCAGAAGATACTACGGTAAGGTCTAGATTAATGGCGCTAACCAGCGGTAAATGCCCTTCACTTAAAAATTTAAATAGTTTGATGCCCCACGCCGCAAAAAATAAACCAGCCAGTGCCGATATCACCATCAGCAGGCTTGATTCCACTAAAATACTGGTGAAAATAACGCTGCGTTTTGCCCCTAAAACCGCTTGCAGTGCGAGTTGTTTATGTTTAACAACGGCGCGAGAAATAAATAAGTTACTAACATTCAATAAGGCAATCAGCACTAAGCTTACTACGCCCACTAACATAAAGATTGCTAACGTATCGTTACCGTTAAGCTCTTTTTCGCGAAACGGTGTAACGATAGGCACAATGTCGTCTACTTCATCAAATACTGCTTTCCAATCACTTTTAATTTCTAAGATACGTGCATGCAAGTAGGCTTTGGTTGATTCTGGGGTTTCACCCGCTTTAAGTGTACCGATAAGTTTTAGGCTACCAAATAAGTTCCACCATGGGCTTGGACGCTCTTCATTATAAAAACGCGAATCACCGCTAAAGTGAAACCATAGGTCACTTCTACTGCGGTTAAACATAAATGGGTTTGCGTAGTCTTTGGCCACAACACCAACGATTTTATATTGGCCATGGACGAGTTCAATTGTTTGCCCGATTGCATTTTTGCTGCCATCAAAATAGGTTTGCCAAATAGAATAGCTGATCAGTACTTCGGTACTTTTATCATCAAGGCGTTTTTGTGGTGATAAATGTTGACCAGCAGCAAGTTGCATATTGGTAATGTCGTAATAGTCGTCGCTGGCAAAGGTCATATTCAGTTTAGGCTGACCCGGCAAGTTCATTATTACGTCTTCGCCAATGTTAATTGCGGCGACTTTGTCAAAATTGTCGTGGTTGTTATACCAGTGAATAATCGACTGGAAGCTTTGAAACCCTGGGCTGTTTTTATCGGAATAGACGTTATCTTGTTCAACCACCACAAGGCGCGCTTCATTATCGACATTAAGTGGTTTAATAAAGTAGCTACTAAATAAGCTCATTACTACAAAAAAGCAGGCAAGCGTGAGCGACAGAGTGAGCACAATGGCGCTGGTAAATCCAGGCGCTTGCAGCAGCGAACTGCTGGCATGTTTAATTTGTTTGGTTAGGCGTTGGACACTCATGCATGCGCCTCCAACTGAGTTTCGGTCGTTACTGCAGGCGCTTTATCATTTACTGAATTTAGCACCTTACCATCGAGTAGTTTTACTTGTTTTTTAGCGTAGCCGGCATAGCGCGGATCGTGGGTTACCATGCAAATAGTGGTGCCTTGTTCATTTAGTTCGGCTAGTAAGGCCATTACCGCATCACCATTTTTTGAATCGAGGTTACCCGTTGGCTCATCCACTAATAAAATGCTTGGGCTGCCCGCTAATGCACGGGCAATGGCAACTCGCTGTTGTTGACCACCGGATAACTGATTTGGTTTATGTTTAGCGCGATGATCAATCTCTACTTGTTTAAGAGCAGTATTCACGCGCGTATCAATATCAGCTTTGCTTAAAGCGGGTTCGCGATACAACAGCGGCAGCGCGACGTTATCGTAAACACTAAGCTCATCAATTAAGTTAAACGATTGGAAAATAAAGCCAATATGTAAGTTGCGCAGCTCTGCAAGGGTATCCATATTAAGGCTACTGGTATCAACTCCCTCAATTTTATAGATGCCGCTGGTAACGTCATCAAGCAATCCCATCACACTTAATAAAGTAGATTTACCACAGCCTGATGGGCCGCTAATGGCGATGTAATCGCCTTTATGAATTTGTAAGTTGATGTCGCTTAGGGCATGTGTTTCAACATCGTCGCTAAAGTATATTTTTGACACATTGGTGAGTTCAATTACCGGTGTATTGTCCATGATTGCTTCCTTAATTATTTGTAATCGTTATTGTTTGCAAGTGTTTAAAATCAGAGCTGTCTGAAATTACAAGGGTGTCACCGGCATTTGCACCAGAATTGATAACAATGTTATCGCCGGCTAGTTTACCAAACTCAACTTGGGTTTTAACCAATTGATTTTCGTCTGGGTTTAAAATGAAAATATGGTTTTGTGTATCGCCACTTACAAAACTAGGGCGACGTACATAAAGGGTGTGATTAAGCTCGTCGGTGACAATATCACCTTCAATGGTGAGCTGTGGACGGGCGTTGCTTGGTAAGGTGCCTGTAAGCTCAAGCTCTACAGTAATGCGGCCATCGCTGACGATTGGATTAATACGATTCACCACCGCTGAAACCGTACCTGCGAAGGTGTTTACCGTTGCTTTTTGACCGACTTCAATGCGGCTTGCTTCACGTTCTGGCACATTTAAATCGGCAAGTAGTTGATGCTCACTGCCAACTACCGCAAGTGGTGCGCCCATTTGCACAGATTGGCCTTGCTCTACATTGACCGCTTGCAACATGCCATTGATGCCTGCGGTGACATTAAGTTTATCGACATCTTGTTGTGCTGCATTGAAGCTAAGCTCAAATTCGCGCATTAATTCGCGTTCAACTTGTAAACGCTGGTTGTGTAAATCACTCGCTTGGCTGAGCTGCTGTTTGGCAAGCGAAACACGTTTACTCAGTTGTGATACTGCTAGTTGCGAGCGCTTATAATCTAGAGTAGAAACAATGCCTTGCTCAATCAGTTTTTGCTCAGCTTCGGCGCGCAAGTTCGCATTTGCAAGCTCACTTTCAAGCAAGGTAAGATTGGCCTCTAAATTAAGTTTTTCACTTTTTTGGCTGAGTTTTAATGCTTCAAAATTCGCTTTTTGGCGAGCGAGCGTTAAACGAGCACGATTAAGTTGCTGCTCAAGCGTGGGATTTGAAAGGCGCAAAATCACCGTATCTTTTTCTACTCGGCTACCCGGTAGGTGAAATACTTGTTCTACTTGGGCTTGGTAACGGGCAGTAATAAAGCGGCTGTATTTAGAGCGCAGTTGGCCAAACCCCGACACCGTTAACTTAAGAGGCCCACTATTTACGTCTGCAAGCAGCAACTCATTACGGTTTATGCTGGCATCTCCATCACTAAAGGTTGATGCAAACCCAACTACTAAACTGAGCGATAAAATAATCGCAAGCGGCATCGGCCAACGTTTCTTTTTATTTGTTCCTGCAAGGCTTTGTTTAATATCCATCTGACTAACTTCATAACTTTTGATAGTTTAGCTATAGCGAACGCTGTGCCATCAATTAATTTTAATAAAATCAGGTGCTTACTATTTGTGATTGAAGTTGATTTTTCCCTTGAACGGGAATGGGAATTAAAAGTGGGAAAAGTTTTATCTCACGTGCATGTATGAAAGATAGAATAGAAATAACTAATAAAGCACGTTTAAGTCTTAGTTAAACGTGCTTTAATAATTGATACTCTGATGTTTATACTTTATTTAAGGTGTTAAAAGCTCTCGTTATTTAGCAATGTTTGATATGTTTGCACTAAGGCTTTCTCCTCTAACGCTACTGACCGCATGTTAATCATTAAGTCCCTGTTGTATTTTGCGAGCCTTACCCAACCAACTACTGAGGCTGGTTTTGGGGCTGCATTATGGACACTGCAAAAATATTGCATCTTGTTGATGTCATCTAAACCTTCAAATGCTTTATGGTGAGCTAAATAATTTTCTGGCTGTTCATTTATTGGATTTTTTGTCTTACCCTTGCAATAGCCATTAAGAAAATAGTCAAATCGTCCCTTAGAATTAGCCTCGGGCTTGGCTTTAATCCAAGCTTTAGCATTCAGTTGTTCAGCCAAGAACCTCTTGTTAAAACAATTCTCTACACCGTTTTTAAATTCGCAGTACTTTAAAGCATCGCTTTGCGTAATTACCAGAATAGTTTCTTCACCATGATTCAAATCCATAGAGCCTGCTGTACCAAAAGGATAGTTGTAGGTTACAGATTTTTTTTCGCCTTTTTCATCTTTCCATGCTACCGGTTTTGGCCAATTACACTTAGTCTCATCTGTTGCACTGCATACAATATTAGATAGTTCACTATTCTCATCCTCACGAATTGAATCCTTGATAATGTGATTTCGGCTAATTTGGGTATAATTGTCATCTGTATGAATAAACAGATCTTCAATCATTTGAGTGCGGGCAATAAAATGTGGCATAGGAGTACCGTTAATTCTATATTGTTTTCTAGTTTCATAATTAGGATCCAGCCACTTGTCCCAAATGTGTTTTTTTAAGAGCCGTTTGACATTGTTAGCACGACATGCGTATTTTTGCTCCTCGCTGAGGAAACTTTGAGCCGCAACAATTTGTTTGTATTCACTTGGTAATTCAAGTTCTTCTGATGGGCAGCTACTAGTAAAATCAAAGCTATTGTCGGTTAAGTCAAAGAAAGGTTTGATTGCTTGCGCTACATTGCCGGCCGCTCGCCACTCCATATGCCAATGCTTTGAAGTTAGTTTTGATGGTTCCGCAGTTACTTGACCTTCTTTATCTTTTTTTCCTACTTCCTGAGCTACCGTAATGTATGGACTTCTCCATTGGAAATACCCTTGAGCCTTTTCCTTCAGTCGACATTGGGGGCGATATTCGTTCCCGTCGACATGTTTAATAGGAAGGTCATTATCAGGATGAGGACAAGTTTCAAAGAAAGCCTCACTTGTATTTATAAGGTATTCCGCGAGTTTATTCTTAATCCTAACTTTTTCAGGTTCACCTTCACACATATTAGGTTGACCTGAGAATTTGCATATATCGTTGAATACAAAGTCTAGATTCGCGTAAAGAAAAGCTTTATCCGTAAGGTTATGAAGCTGAGCGTAAGTGTTCCATAAACGATATTCTGCGTATTCGTCAGGGAATTCATTTTTCGGATAGTCGCCCTTTTTATCATCCAAAACGTGGTTTGCAAGTTTTTTCAGTATGTCATTATCAATAGATTTTAATACTATGTTTGCTATAGTCATGAACTGATTCGAAGACTGGTCGGCACATTTCAAGTCAAAACGTTCATTAAAATAAGCAGGTGTTATTTCGGTTGTGAATTCGCCTTGTGCATCGTAGTTTAAATCCTCTGAGAAGTGATTATCTGTATTGGTAAGTTTGCACTTAGCATTCGAATCATTGTTAATCTTGAACGAAAATTGTAGTGTAACGCCCATATTCAATTTAATCTGTTCATCAAACACCTCTATCGGATCCACCGGGTTTATGCTGAAAGCGCGCTCGAATAAAGAGGTGTGATTTAGCTTAATACTAACTTTCTTTAAACTTGGAGCAGGTGGTGGAGTCACTTCAAAACTTGCTGTGGTTTCAACTTGATAACCCAGTTCATTTTGGCAAGTAAAGGTATTAGTGAATTGGCCAGTTTGTTTTGGCTCAAATACATATGGCGCACTGATACTTATACTATTACCCGATTTATCGGTGCATGTAGCCGCATTCGTTGTAACCTTGTTTAATGTTATGCTCTCTCCCAAAGTCACTTTTTGTGGGGAATATGAGAAGTTAGCGGTTGGTTTCGAAATGACTTCATAGCTTGCCGTTGTTTCAACTTGATAACCCAGTTCATTTTGGCAAGTATAGGTATCGGTAAATTGGCCAGCTTGTTTTGGTTCAAATACATATGGGGTACTGGTACCGATATTTGTTCCCCACTTATTGATGCATTTAACCGCATTCGTTGTAACCTTATTTAACGTTACGCTCTCTCCCAAAGTCACTTTTTGTGGGGAATATGAGAAGTTAGCGGTTGGTTTCGAAATGACTTCATAGCTTGCCGTTGTTTC